>NZ_JAWPOM010000137.1:0-1258 GCF_033344285.1 Vibrio sp. 779(2023) | reverse complement strand
TGTGTTGACCTTCGCGTTCATCTGAGTCAGTAACGTATCTTTTTGTGAGCGAGCAGCACCCACTTGATATTGAGCGGCGGCTAAGTTGCGGTCTTGGCGATTGCCAGTGAACAGGGGAATGTCCATTGTTAGATACGCGCTCACCAAATCCGATGCAGGTTCGCCTTTCATATTGTTGGCTTGACGATAGGCGTACATCACTTCCACACCGAATTGAGGCGTGTAGGCTTGCTCTGCAATGTCCACTTGAGTTTCATTGGCAGAAATACTTACGTCTGCCATTTTCACCATCGGGTGCTCACTCAACTGTTGGTAGTGTTTGGTCGTTTCGCTATTTGCAGACAACTTTTGGTTCAATGACGCCCAAGTCAGTGTGTTGCTGGCTTGGAGTGTTGAGCGTCCGTTTTGGGTATAGGTATTGAGCCAGTCAGAGCCCAACCATTCTGAGAGTTGCGAGACCAAACGGCGCTGCATTTGTGCGTTGGCTTGCAGCTTTTCATCCAACTTACTCACTTGAAGCTGTGCATTCAGTAAATCTTGCGCTTCGCTTTTGCCGATTGAGTAATTGGTTTGAATGAAGTTTTCCATTTCCGTCATGAGCCGACGGTTTTCTAGCAAAATTTGCTCTGCCTTCTGCTGATAGCCCAGCTCCAACCAAAGCTGAGTCATGCTGTTTGCCACTTCAAGCTCCCGTGCGTGAACTTGCAACGACAAACCATCGGCTTGTTGATTGGCTTTCTTTTGTTGAAGGTTGAGCGTCGAGCCACGTTCGAACTGTTGCATCAAACCGACGGAGATATTGGTCATCGGATCTTCGTCAAATTTGAAGCTATCGACAGGCAAACCACCAAAACCGACTTTCAGTTTCGGGTCCATCAAGGTTGCGCTGGCTACGCCTGTTTCACGCATCGCTTCCGATTGAGCATAGAATTGCTTGCGGTTGCCATCGTTGTTCAAGGCAATGCTAATGAGGTTTGCTAGCTCATTGGTTGATTGGGCTTGGATTGATTGAGCTTGCGCTTCTTGTTGTGCTTTCGTATTGGTTGGCGATTGCGCCACCAAATTGAAAGCCGGTAGGGCAACCAGAGCCAGTGAGCATACTGGTGCCACTAAGCGATTTGGGTTGAATTCCATAATTTACATCCAAATTGATACCAAGCTTTTTTGCGTTTAGGGAACGATTGAACCGAGCGGGAGAGCGTTGGTATTTGCTAAACGGATGACGCACTTTTTTATGGCTAAATAGCAGGTAACAAAT
>NZ_JAWPOM010000136.1:0-1259 GCF_033344285.1 Vibrio sp. 779(2023) | reverse complement strand
CTTGAAGAAGCGGTCATCGCCGCAGGCGGTAGCCACGTTGAAGCTGCACCACAAGAAGAGTGGAAAAAGCACTTCATCCATACCGGTGAACTAGGCAGTGCTGAGTTTGCATCAGTAATGAACCACACAACTGCTGCAATGAAGTCAGTGTTTGAACAAGTTAACGCACCATACTCAGGTATGGAGCCTAAAGCGTTAGAAGATGCGATCAACGCGGTTGACCTAGACAACAAAAATGCACCACTTAAATCCGTAATCGATGATGCGGCAGAGCTGGTGGCAAAGAACGCTATCTTCACTCAACACCCTGATTGTATCGCGCATTTGCATACGCCTCCTTTAATGCCGGCTGTTGCAGCAGAGGCGATGATTGCAGCACTGAACCAATCAATTGATTCATGGGACCAAGCATCTTCTGCAACTTACGTTGAGCAAAAAGTGGTGAACTGGCTGTGCGACAAGTACGACCTAAGCGAAAAAGCCGATGGTATTTTCACGAGCGGTGGCACGCAAAGTAACCAAATGGGTTTGATGCTGGCACGTGATTGGATCGCAGATAAGCTCAGTGGTCATTCAATCCAGAAGTTAGGTCTGCCTGACTACGCTGACAAACTTCGCATCGTATGTTCTAAGAAATCACACTTCACAGTTCAAAAGTCTGCATCTTGGATGGGGCTTGGTGAGAAAGCGGTGATGACTGTGGATGCAAACGCTGATGGCACCATGGATATCACGAAGCTAGATGAAGTGATTGCGCAAGCGAAAGCTGAAGGGCTAATTCCATTTGCGATTGTTGGTACTGCGGGTACGACGGATCACGGCGCAATTGATGACCTAGACTTCATCGCCGACATGGCAGTCAAGCACGACATGTGGATGCATGTGGATGGTGCTTACGGTGGTGCGCTGATCCTTAGCAGTCATAAGTCTCGCCTGAAAGGCGTTGAGCGCGCTCACTCTATCAGTGTCGATTTCCACAAATTGTTCTACCAAACAATCAGCTGTGGCGCACTTTTGGTGAACGACAAGTCGAACTTTAAGTTCTTGCTTCATCACGCAGATTACTTGAACCGTGAGCACGATGAGCTACCAAACTTGGTCGATAAATCCATCGCGACAACCAAACGTTTCGATGCATTGAAAGTCTTTATGACCATGCAAAACGTGGGTCCGAAGGCACTGGGTGACATGTACGATCATCTACTCGCTCAAACGCTTGAAGTGGCTGACATGATCCGTACAAACGATCAATTTGAACT
>NZ_JAWPOM010000135.1:0-1268 GCF_033344285.1 Vibrio sp. 779(2023) | reverse complement strand
CGTATGTTGCGCTTCATGCAGATTTTGGTTGGTGTAGAACCACGCGCTGAAGTTGATTTCTTGCTGAGCTTTCACCAATAACCCTGTGCCATGACGGTTCGTGAGCGATGCCCAGCGCACGTGTTGGCGGTTGCCGTTGTTTTGCGGGAACGGGTAGTTCTCGAACATGTCTTCTACGGTGCTGTGGTAAACATCAGTGAGGTTAGCTTGGCGACTGTCTTGGTAGTTTTCTTCTGGGCCGCGACCGTAGTAGCTCACTTGGTCAAAGCTGCCGTTGATGCCCAAATCCAAGCCGATGACCGGAATCACGTGAGGGTAGTCGCCGTAGCGCTCGCCACTCAGTTCCACGTTCAAATGGCCTTGAGCATTGATTTGATAGCGATAGGTACAACGCATGCCAAAATCAAAGACCGGCGGCGCAATGATGCTGGTGGTTGTAATCAAGACGGAATCATCAGTTGCTTCCACAGCAAGTGTGCGGAAGTGCTCCTGCATGATTTGCAGATGCGCTGGGTGCCACAAACCTTCATACTCTTGTTTGTGGTTATCAATCATCGGTTTGAAGAAGTTTAGTCTCGGCTCAGATTGAATGATCTCTTCGCCATTTACGCGCCAAGAAGTCAGTTTGCCGTTTACTATGGAGAAGGTAAGCGTGAAGTTATGACCTGTGATCACATGCTCTAGGCGGCTTTCTTCAAGCAGCAAGGGTTGAATATTGTGGTTGACCAGCGCAGGCAACGTCGCGGACTTGTTTTTCAGTTGGAACTGATACACCGCAATTTCATGGTTGGCTTCGCTGTAAAGCGTGCGACTGTCTTTGCGTACGGTGAAGTTAACAAAGGCTTCACGCTCATCCAATTCTGGCAAGTCGATGGTCACTTCACGTTCGCTGTTGGCGACCAAAGCTTCGACTTTGAATTGCACGCTACGCAGGGTTTCACCTTCGGCACGCACGTCAGCAGTAATGGTGTAATCATCGAGGTTGGTGAACCACAATTTGTTCTCAACGATAAAGCGGTCATGGCAACCTTCAACGGCGCGGATTTTCACCGGTGCAATGACTTGTTTGTATTCTTTCAGGCCAGGGCCCGGGGTTTGATCTGGGTAAATCAGACCATCCATGCAGAAGTTGTAGTTGTTTGGGTAGTCGCCGTAATCGCCGCCGTATTTGTAGAACTCTTGACCGTGTTCATCACGCGCTAGAATGCCGTGATCACACCATTCCCAAACGTAGTGACCTTGAATGTGGTCGTGCGCATAGAACACGT
>NZ_JAWPOM010000134.1:0-1270 GCF_033344285.1 Vibrio sp. 779(2023) | reverse complement strand
GGCTCATGGCCACGCCTGACCATCATGGATCTCATTCATCAGTTTCCTGATGGACAAATCTGTATTGAGGATAACGGCAAAATTGTTGGCGCTGCGCTGACGATCAAAGTGGACTACAACCGATTTTCACTTCCTCACCTGTACACTGACATCATCACCGAAAATAACGTCATTCAGAACCAAGTGACAGGCGATGCCATGTATGGCCTAGATGTGTTTGTTCACCCTGATTACCGTGGACTTCGCTTGGGCCGACGTCTTTACGACGCGCGCAAAGAGTTGTGCCGCAGCAAAAACTTTAAAGCAATACTAGCCGGTGGCCGCATTCCGAACTACCACCAATACGCGGATGAACTGAGCGTTGCAGAGTACATCGACAAAGTAAAACGCCGCGAATTGCACGACCCGATCCTCTCATTCCAGCTTGCGAATGACTTTGATGTTAAACGCATCATGCGTGGCTATTTGCCAGAAGATAACGCATCAAAAGGCTACGCCACGTTGCTAGAGTGGGATAATTTTTTCTACGAGGAAGACATTCAATCCGTTCACGACATCGAGAAAACCTTGATTCGCATTGGCGTGGTGCAATGGCAAATGCGCGCGATGAACGATTTGGAAGACTTGCTCGATCAAGCCGAGTTTTTTATCTCCTCTCTGGCCAACTACAAAGCCGACTTTGCTTTGTTTCCTGAGTTCTTCAATGCTCCGTTGATGGGATTGCAAAACGATCAAAACTCAGTTGAAGCTATTCGCTTTCTTGCTAGCTTTACAGAAGAGATCAAAAACCGTTTCTCGCAAATGGCGGTCACTTACAACATCAACATCATTGCTGGCAGTATGCCGCTCATCGAAGATGGCAAGCTCTACAACGTTGCGTACTTACTGCAACGCGATGGGGAAATTAACGCTCAGTACAAAATCCACATCACGCCACACGAACAAAAAGACTGGGTAATTGATGGCGGTGATAATGTACAAGTGTTCGAAACCGATGCTGGTAAGGTAGGCATTCTGATTTGTTACGACAGCGAGTTCCCTGAGTTGGGTCGTATGCTCGCCGAACAAGGTGCGCAAATTATTTTTGTACCATTCTGGACCGATACCAAAAACGGCTATCAACGTGTGCGGATCTGTTCTCAATCTCGCGCGATCGAAAACGAGTGTTATGTGGCGATTGGCGGCAGTGTCGGCAACTTACCGCTTGTTGATAATGTGTATATCCAGTGCTCGCAAGCTGCCGTGTTCGCGCCGTCGGATATGTATTTCC
>NZ_JAWPOM010000133.1:0-1272 GCF_033344285.1 Vibrio sp. 779(2023) | reverse complement strand
CACTCGCACACCACGAGATGGGCGTGCATTTGCTAACTACGCTTAATGGCCGTCAACAACCACTTAAAGTGCTTAGTTTAGGTTGCCCTGCCAATACCAATACGCAGGAAGGGTTGGCAATTTTGTGTGAGTACCTCTCTGGACACTTCAGTATCAAACGTTTAAGAACCTTAGCTCTTCGCGTGCTTGCTGTAGAATCCATGATTAAAGAGCGCGATTTCCGCCACACCTTTATGTTGCTGAAGGAGCAGTACAAAGCGTCTGACGTTCAAGCCTTTACTATTACTTCGCGCGTATACCGCGGTGGTGGCTTAACTAAAGATTATTTGTACCTGAGAGGATTTAGAGAAGTGCTCAACGCGTACGATAAGCTAGGGGATGATTTTTCACTGCTGCTATGTGGTAAAACGGAATTGAAGTATTTCGATCTGATCCGTTCTCTCGTTAATAAAGGGATTTTCACACAACCGAAGTTCATTAGCCCTGCGTTATCGACTCCGAAGCAAACTAACCCGATTCATCGCTATATCGTTAGCGCATTGAAGTAACGAAACTCAAACGCATCGCAAAAGCAAAAAAGCTCCATTCGGAGCTTTTTGTAGTATCAAGAATCAGCGTGATTACACTGAGAATGGATAACGAATTGGATCGTGGTGTTCGTACCCTTCTACCCAAAAGTCATCCAGTGTCACCCAAGTTTCCAAATCTTCTAGAGATTTAATCTCCGGATTGATATGGAATGTCGGGGCTTGTAACGGTTCACGCTTCAACTGAACATCACGCATCAACTCAAGCTGATCTTCATAAATGTGCGCGTTAACGATTTTATGGAATGCCTGGCCTGGCTTCTTGCCCGTAATTTGCGCCATGATCGCTAAGAACACATAAACTTGAACCATGTTGAAGTTCAATCCAAGCGGCACATCGCACGAACGCTGTGTACTGTTGAGATACAAAGTGTCATCCAGTAGCGAGAAATGATGACTGTACATACAAGGTCGCAAACACCCCATATGGAACTCACCAGGGTTGTAGAAGTTCAAGATTTCACCACGGTCATCAACACCGCGAGTCAAATCATCCACAATCTTGCGTAGTTGGTCGATATGACCACCATCAGGTTTTGCCCACGCACGACCTTGAACGCCGTATACACGGCCCATGTCGTCTTCACCCTTACGGTATGGGTTATTCAACCAAGCGTCGTTTAGGTTGGCGTTCGCATCCCACGTTTTGGTGCCTAATTTACGGAAATCTTCAGCATTATCATAA
>NZ_JAWPOM010000132.1:0-1277 GCF_033344285.1 Vibrio sp. 779(2023) | reverse complement strand
TCATGAACATGAAAACAAAACGTACTTCTACTCGATGCTTAGACCCGAAGCGACTCGCGAACAACGCCAGCTGTTTTGGCATTTAGGGGCTAAGCGAGAAAGTTGGCGTGCGTTTCGAATTTCTATTTTTGAGTTATCTGAGCAAGAGAAAGAAGATCTCGCACTATTCTCTCCAGAGTTAGCCGAAACCTCTCAGTCACTGACTCATATCGGCATTTTGCAAGAAATCGCTGACGAAAAGTCGGGGCAAGATTACCTATTAACAGAAAAGCCGCGTTTGCCAGCCAACACGTTAAATGCCTTTCGTCATCCTCGAAAAATCACTGGCAACCCCAAAGGTATCTATTTCGATGCTCAATCGCGCCGTAAAGAACCACGCTATCGATTCAAAACGCCGCTTGAACTCAGTTCGGGTGAGTTAAAAGCAGCAGGTTCAACCGTTGATATTTCTAAGCGAGGCTTGGGGATTCGTTTAGATGAGCCAACGATGTTACGCTCGGGACAAGAAGTGCAAGTTAACTTTCGTGAGTTACAACTTTACGATAAAAAGCTGCCTCTCATGGCCGTTCCATATCGCGTTATTCGAGTCAGCCCTGACGGCTGCAGCGTACAATTGGTTATTGATGAAAACAGCAAAACGATCCGTGTGATCGCTTTCTTCAACAGCATCATTGAACACAACCAAGATAAGCTGATCCCACAAAAAGAGATGTTACCAAGCAATGCATTACTGGAAAGACTGCACAGCGTTTTGCTATCAAGGACGTTAAGCACACCCATCTTTATCAGCAAAAGTACAGCGTCGGCACTAAAAACTCCGGTGGTTGGAGTGAACCTGCCGTTGCCAAAACACATTGAGTTGTTTGCACGCTTGGGTCACGACCAAAAATTCTCTTTAGAGCCAATTTTTAAAGGCCGCTCTAGCACGCTGATCGCAGAACCAATTAAGCGTGTCGACGGAGCACAAGCAAAACACCAAGACATCTACATTAGTGCGGCGAAAATCGGCAATAAGATCACGGCTATCGAATCCAAACTGCACCAAGAATTTAATAGCGTGAAAGAGCGAATTCAGTTCATCAAAAAAGCGCGCATGATGGGCGATTTCTATGTATTTCGAATGTCTACCGCACCCATTTTTGATCCTATGACGTCACTGCTACGACAGGACTTGAGTGACCTTACTCAGTTTGGCGTTCATCAAGCCAGTAAACTAGAAAAGGAGCTGACGGCTTTGGTTGGCTACAGCGAGTTTGAAGACATAACCGAAGAAGTCG
>NZ_JAWPOM010000131.1:0-1279 GCF_033344285.1 Vibrio sp. 779(2023) | reverse complement strand
ACGCATCAGCAACAACGAAAGCGGTATTTGAAGACCTAAGCCACAGTGTTTCTCACATTGTTCGCGTCATCATCCGTCTTGCACCATTTGGTATCTTTGGTCTGGTTGCTTCAACTTTCGCGACAACGGGTTTCAGCGCGCTAGCAAGCTACGCTCACCTTCTTGCGGTTCTACTTGGCGCAATGATGATTATCGCGCTAGTAGTAAACCCAGCGATCGTATTCTTCAAAACCAAACAAAACCCGTACCCATTGGTATTCCAATGTCTACGTGAAAGTGGCGTAACAGCGTTCTTCACTCGCTCAAGTGCAGCGAACATCCCAGTAAACATGGCGCTATGTGAGAAGTTAGACCTAGACGAAGACACTTACTCAGTATCTATCCCTCTGGGTGCAACCATCAACATGGCTGGTGCTGCAATCACTATCACAACACTAACGCTGGCTGCAGTGCACACAATGGGTATTGAAGTTGACCTAATGACAGCGCTACTTCTAAGTGTTGTCGCTGCGGTTTCTGCATGTGGCGCTTCTGGTGTTGCGGGCGGTTCTCTACTGCTTATCCCTCTAGCGTGTGGTTTGTTTGGCATCTCAAACGACGTAGCAATGCAGGTGGTAGCGGTTGGTTTCATCATCGGTGTGATTCAAGACTCTGCTGAAACAGCGCTAAACAGTTCAACAGACGTTATCTTTACCGCTGCTGTTTGCCGTTCAGAACAGCAAAAAAGCCAGTAAGATAAACATTGAATAATAGCAAGGGGAGCCTGTTGGCTCCCCTTTTTCGTTGTCGATAGAATATGCATTCGGTATCACTTATTGATCACCAATAAACTTTCTGTCAGTTTTTTCTGAAACACGGGATTTACCCTTAAACTTTCGAGATTCGATGCGTAAAATGCCGCCCCATTGTATGAATGGTCGATTTAATTTGAGGGTAAACGAATGAGATGGTTGTCTAGTTTCTCATTGAAAGAGTGGTTGTTCGCTGCTGTTTTACTAGGCGGAATCTCTGCTTATGCACTCCACCATTCGAACCAGCGCACGTCCGACGCCCGCTCTGCTGCCATTCAAGTTTTGTTTGCCGACATGCAGTACTACGTCTCCATTCTCAACGCCAATGCGAAAGCGTTCAACCAAGAGAATGGCGCAAACCAATGTGTCCTGACGGCAGTGGGCTATCAAGAGTTCTACAACGGCTACCCAGAAACGCAAAGCGAATGTGGCGAACACCTTGGCTTTTTCGACAACATGACGATCTCAGACGAAATGAAGCAAGCGAA
>NZ_JAWPOM010000130.1:0-1280 GCF_033344285.1 Vibrio sp. 779(2023) | reverse complement strand
TCCGTCCAAATGCGACATTCGATCGCCCAGGACACTACGTTTACCTACGTGATGATGAGACGGGAGATTACTGGTCAATCTCTTGGCAACCAGTTGCCAAAAGCCTAGACGAAGCGAACTACGAAGTTCGTCATGGTTTGTCGTACTCTAAATTCAAGTGTGAATACAGCGGCATTAGCGCAACCAAAACGCTCTTTGTACCAAAAGGCGAAGATGCAGAAATTTGGGATGTGGTCATCAAGAACACCTCTGACAAACCGCGTACGATCAGCGCATTCTCATTTGTTGAGTTCTCGTTCAGCCACATTCAATCAGATAACCAAAACCACCAGATGTCTCTCTACTCTGCTGGTACGTCATACAACGAAGGCGTGATTGAATACGACCTGTACTACAACACTAACGATTTCGAAGGCTTCTACTACCTAGCGTCAACGTTTGATCCAGATTCATACGACGGTCAACGTGATAGCTTCCTAGGTCTATACCGCGACGAAGCAAACCCACTAGCAGTAGAACAAGGTAAGTGTTTTAACACCGCACAAACGTGTTACAACCACTGTGGCTCTCTGCACAAGCAATTTACTATCCAACCAGGAGAAGAAGTTCGCTTTGCTTACATTCTAGGTATCGGTAAAGGCAACGGTGAGCGTCTACGTGCTAAGTACCAAGACCTTGCAGAAGTCGACAATGCATTTGCTGGCATCAAAGCACACTGGGATGAGCGTTGTGGCAAGTTCCAAGTGAAATCGCCAAACGAAGGCCTAGACACCATGATCAATGCTTGGACGCTATACCAAGCAGAAACATGTGTGGTTTGGTCTCGCTTTGCTTCGTTCATCGAAGTGGGTGGTCGTACTGGTCTTGGTTACCGCGATACGGCGCAAGACGCAATTTCCGTTCCTCACGCGAACCCGAAAATGACTCGTAAGCGCATCGTTGATCTACTGCGTGGTCAAGTAAAAGCGGGTTACGGCCTACACCTATTCGATCCTGATTGGTTCGATCCTGAAAAAGCAGATGTTAAACCATCTAAGTCTCCAACGGTTGTTCCTACTCCGTCCGATGAAGATAAGATCCACGGTATTGAAGACACTTGCTCTGATGATCACCTATGGCTAGTACCAACCATCTGTAAATACGTGATGGAAACCGGTGAGCACAGCTTCTTCGACGAAGTGATTCCTTACGCGGATGGCGGTGATGCAACCGTGTATGACCACATGAAAGCTGCGCTAGACTTCTCAGCTGAATACGTGGGTCAAACGGGCATCTGTAAA
>NZ_JAWPOM010000129.1:0-1283 GCF_033344285.1 Vibrio sp. 779(2023) | reverse complement strand
CGCACATAGTCGGTCAATTTGTAATTACCTACACTGTAAACCAACAAGTTGGTTTGATACCCGTAGGGAGAAATAAAGCTCGCGCTTGCGCCAAACAATACCGCCATAATAAATGGCATCGGATCCACTCCGTACCCGACAGCCATACTATAGCCAATCGGAAATGCTAACGCGGCAGCGGCATTGTTGGTCACCAATTCAGTCAGCACCAAGGTCATGATGTATGTGGCCACCAGCGCACCAAATACGCCCCAGCCGTTAAACGCTTCGATAAACATTTCGCCCATCCTGACGGACAAGCCCGATGAAATCATCAGCTGCGCAATAGAGAGCGCAGAGCCCACAATCACCACAATATCAATGGGAAAACGGCGGCGAAGCTCAGAGATTTGCACTATGCCAAACGCAATGAGTGCAATGATGTATACCGCGAGCCCTTTAATGATCGGCACAAGTTCAAGTAGTGCACAGGCGATAACCGCAGCAAAACCAATCAACACAATCGTCGATTTATTGGAGTCCAAACGTGCGCTGGAATCTAAGTCGTGCACTAACACAAATTCTTTACGGTGCGCTCGACGCTCAGACTCAAAACGCTTGCCCGGCACCAACACTAAAGTATCGCCCGGAGCTAAGGTAATACTGCCCAATCCACCTTCCAAGCGCTCATGCCCACGACGAATGGCGACAACAACCGCATCAAAACGATCGCGGAAGCGGCTTTCTTTCAAGGTCTTATGGCAGAAGGTTGCAGAGGAGCTGACCACCACTTCAATAAAGTTTTGGCCATTCAAATGCTGTTGCCCAAATAGCGTCAGCCCCGGAATTTCTTGCAAGGTCGCCACACTTTCGACATCCCCACAAAACAGCGGGCGATCTTTCGCTTTCAGCACGAAGTCGGGGCCAACTGACGATACCGTCACGCCATCACGAACCACCTCTGCAAGAAACAACTTACGCAGCGCACGCAGATTGTTTTCACTGATGGTACGGCCAACCAAAGGTGAACCAGGTTCAACACGAGATTCAAGGAAATACGGTAAGTCTTCTTGGTTTTGGTCATCGTAACTTGGCAGCAAATAGCTCAGCGGAATAAGAATTAAAAGACCACCCGCTAAGACAGCCAAACCAATCATCGTCGGAGTAAAAAAGCTCAGACTCGGTAGCCCTGCATCTTCCACAAAGCTATTAATAATAAGGTTGGTCGAAGTACCGATAAGCGTTAATGTGCCGCCAAATATCGCCGCGTAAGAAAGTGGAATCAGTAGCTTAGAAGGCGCGTG
>NZ_JAWPOM010000128.1:0-1286 GCF_033344285.1 Vibrio sp. 779(2023) | reverse complement strand
GGTTGCCATAGCGTTTTGCTATCTCACCAGATAAACGCGCGCCAACAGAACGGTCGGTGTTGATGACGTTGTAGAAGAAACTTGCTGATTGGCTGTTTTCGACAGCATTCAAGGCATCATCAACGATTTTTTGGTTGAGTTCGGCTTTATCAAACGGTTTGTTTGGCTCCGTCCAAAATAGTGGATGACCTTCGGTTGAAATAGGAGCTTCTAAGATGTTTGATAGATCCAACTTGGTTTGCTTCGCTGTGAATCCCTCGACGGCTTCAAGTAAATCAGTACGACCAATTAAGTCTGTCAGCTTCTCTACGCCGAGTGCTGCGAGTAACTCACGTACTTCATCGGCAAGGCCAGTAAAATAGTTCATTACCATTTCAGGTAAGCCTTTAAAGTACTCTTTACGAAGGGTTTCATCTTGAGTTGCCACACCCGTTGCACAGTTGTTCAAGTGGCAAATACGTAAGAATTTACAACCCATATCAACCATTGGTGCGGTACCAAATCCGAAGCTTTCCGCACCAAGAATCGCGGCCTTAACAACATCTAGCCCTGTTTTTAACCCGCCATCTACTTGAAGACGAATCTTATGGCGAAGGCCATTTGCAACCAGTGCTTGTTGGGTTTCTGCGAGGCCAAGTTCCCAAGGACTACCTGCGTATTTCACCGAAGTCAGTGGACTTGCGGCCGTACCGCCATCGTAACCTGAGATAGTGATGAGGTCGGCGTAAGCTTTTGCGACCCCTGTGGCTATGGTGCCAACACCAGGCTCGGAGACGAGTTTCACCGAAACCAGGGCATTCGGGTTGACTTGTTTTAGGTCGAAGATCAGCTGGGCTAAATCCTCGATCGAATAAATATCGTGATGTGGAGGAGGGGAGATTAACGTCACCCCTTGCACCGAGTAACGCAGCTTGGCGATTTCTGCCGTGACTTTGTGCCCTGGTAGCTGACCACCTTCACCAGGTTTAGCTCCTTGCGCAACCTTGATTTGCAGTACGTCAGCATTGGTTAGGTAATGAGGCGTAACCCCAAAACGGCCTGATGCGATCTGCTTGATTCGCGAGTTACGCTCGGTGCCAAAACGACGAGGATCTTCACCACCTTCGCCAGAGTTAGAGTAACCACCAAGACGGTTCATCGCCGTTGCAAGTGCTTCGTGTGCCTCTGGGCTCAACGCTCCGATAGACATGGCGGCAGAATCAAAACGTTTGAACAATTCTGTTTTAGGTTCGATTCGTTCAAGTGGCAATGGCGAGTCAGTTTTTTTCAGTGCCATTAGGTCACGC
>NZ_JAWPOM010000012.1:0-155839 GCF_033344285.1 Vibrio sp. 779(2023) | reverse complement strand
AGGCGAGTAGTCGCGATTTCGTACTGATTTAAATACTCATCCCCTCCACCATCAAAATTGACGTTCACCGTTGCAAGCGTATCTTTAATGGTCGTATCGACGGCGTTCAGGTTATTGCCATAAATGTCAGAAACCACAGAAGTCACCGTAAGCGGCCCTTCAGCAAGAGAAGACAGATCAACGCCTGATAGGGTATAAGCCTCATTCTCTACGGTCGTTGTAACAGTAATGGAATTATTGAGGCTGTCGGTAATGGTGATAGTAACAAGCCACTCATCGCTTATCTTGAGTGCGTCACCTTGAATCGTGACACTAGGAACTTCAAACTGGTTTTCGTATCCATCGCCGCCATCAAGAATATCCACCGTTAATATAGCATCGGGATTCAACCGCTCAGGAGCCTGAGTCTCAGAAGTTGGGTTTTCTCTTTCTTGCACTGCTGGCCTAGTAACATAGCCATTAGAAACGAGTTGCTCAGGTAAAACAGCGCGAATATAGGCAACAGAACTTAACCCACCAGAAGACTCACTAAAATCTCGAACGCTCTGATTAAAAGTGGATTCAATACCGTTTTGAGAAGCAATTAAAAGATCATTCGAACTCGATTCATCCTCACTTGTTGTATCTTCATTAAATGCAATATCGAGAATGTCAGTATTAAGAACAACCACCTCTACTTCTGGAACTAATTGTTCGTTAGGCAACATTTGGATCCAAGAACCGTCACTTAAAACCGCCCAAAGAACATTACCGACTTGAATGTAGAGTATTGGCTGCATAATTCGCCCCATATGAAACAACGAACTTTAAGTATGGTCGACGAATGTGACTGTTCAAATGAAACTAGAAAAAACATGGCCCTAAATGGCTCTAATGAGATATTGAACCAAAAACATACCTCATGTATGCGAGAAAGAGCCATTGGGGTAAATTACTTCTGGCGTAACCCATCCACTGGAAATTGATTGAAATTCCCCTTGCTACAATCGGGCTTATATCCAAATGGAGCAGGGAAAGGAATCGTATCGCAGCTTGTTGCAACGGAAGATTCAAACTTTACTCTCTTTCCTATCATGATAGGAAATAACCATGTGGCATTATTTCTTAAATCAAACTCCTCTTTAGGGTCATCAATCAAATTGTATATTTCAGGGATCTGTAATGGGCGCCCTTTCTCCGGCATGATATCTTGATCAATAAAGTGCATCTTGTAATTTTCCCACTTATAAGCGTAGGTTTCAGAGCCATTGTTAACGATAAAACCATCTCGATTAGACTTTTCACTATCTCCCTTTAAAAAGGCCCACTGATCAATACTATCTATTGTTCTATCGCTTGGTAATTTGTATCCACCGACATGAGAAAGTGAGGCAAATAGATCCACAACATGGATAATTTCATCACTCACTCTGCCCGGTTTGATGTGGTTAGGCCAAGAGGCAATAAATGGTGTTCGGAGAGAGCCTTCAAGAGCCGTAAAGTACGCACCACGCCATGGTCCGCTAGAGCCTTGGTATGGCATATGCCACTCTGGACCGTTGTCAGAAAACCAAATCACTAGTGTATTGTCTTTAATTCCTGCTTTTTCTATTGCACCAATAACTTGCCCAGCTCGAAAATCTATCTCAGCTAACACATCTGAGTAATTTCCTTTGCCTGTTTTACCAATAAAATCAGGATGAGGTAGCGTCGGTAAATGTGGTTGAGTAAAAGTAATTACAGAGAAAAATGGCTTATTCTCTTTCACATTTCGATTTATAAAATCTGTGGCATGTTCAACTAGCTCACTGTCAATCGTTCTACGTGAGTCCAAATTATATTCTTTGACCCCTTTAGGATCCTGCCCTGCTCTAGCTGAAAGGATTTGAGGTTTAGGTAATATAGCTTTATAACCGGGTTGAGAGCTATATTCTGACTCATCCGTCGTATTTGCAATGCCATACCATTCATCAAAGCCTTGATCCGTTGGAAAGCGTCCTTTTTGGTCTCCCAAATGCCATTTCCCGTAAAGGCTCGTGTTATATCCTTGTTCCTTAAACTTCTCTGCAATGGTTATTTCCCAGTTCACCATACCGTAAGGCACTCCCCAAACAACCTTATCTGTCCCAGATCTAAGCGCTCGCCTCCCCGTCATGAATGAGGAGCGAGTTGGTGTGCATTGCGGTTCCACATTAAAATTAGTAAGGCGTACACCTTCTCTAGCAAGTTGATCTAAGTTTTTGGTTTCAACACCTCTGGTACTCCCATAGGAACTTAATTCCCCCCACCCAAGGTTATCAACCAACATTACTACGACATTTGGTGTCTCTTCCGCAACCACTTCTAACGGGATACATAGAAACAGGATAGTTGCTAGTTTATTTTTCATAGTGTCGCCTTTCATTGAAATTTAATCCTGTAAGTGCGTCTTATCACACTTAAAACACACTAAAGTCTAGTTCATGTTAATTAACATTTTTGAAAAACAGGGATTACTTGGAAGCAACAAAAAACCTCTACTATATTCAACTAACTACATTGTCTCATTTGGTGTCATCTCACTCGACTTCGCCATGATGAACACAATTAGTAACGTTATATAACGATAATGGATTCATTTATCGCGGAGGATTTTCATGCGAAACTCGATTAAAAAGGTAATGGCATTGGTCGGTACATTAGCTGCGTCCACAGCCTTTGCTGCCGATAAGCCCAACATCCTTGTGTTCTGGGGTGACGATGTAGGTGTATACAACATTAGTGCGTATCACAATGGTATGATGGGAGGGAAGACTCCTAACATTGATAAAATCGCCAATGAAGGTGCCATTTTCACAGACGCTTACGCACAACAGAGTTGTACTGCCGGACGAGCCTCATTTATTCTGGGTCAACATCCGTTTCGTACCGGTCTATTGACTATTGGTATGCCCGGCGCAAAAGAGGGTATTCAATCGAAAGATCCTACTATCGCAGAGTTACTTAAAAATCACGGCTATGTGTCTGGTCAGTTTGGTAAAAACCACCTTGGTGATCAAGATGAGCACCTACCAACTAACCATGGGTTTGATGAGTTCTTTGGTAACCTATACCATTTAAACGCGGAAGAAGAGCCTGAGTCTGAGTTTTATCCAAAAGATCCAGAGTTTCGTAAAAAATTCGGACCTCGAGGCGTGTTGAAGGCGACTGCGGATGGCAAAATCGAGGACACAGGCCCCCTTACTCGTAAGCGTATGGAAAACGTAGACCGAGAGTTCATGGATGCTAGCTTGGCCTTTATGGAAAAAGCAGTAAAAGAAGACAAACCATTCTTTATTTGGCATAACTCAACCCGTATGCACGTCTGGACACATTTGAGTGAAGAATATCAAGGGAAGTCAGGTTACGGCTTATACGCCGATGGCATGATGGACCTAGATGATCAAGTAGGTGTCATGCTTGATAAACTTGAAGAGCTAGGCGTAGCAGATAACACCATTGTTGTTTTTAGTACCGATAATGGCGCTGAGAAATTTACCTGGCCAGATGGTGGTACTACACCGTTCAAGGGCGAAAAAGGTACGACTTGGGAAGGCGGATTCCGCGTTCCGATGATGGTACGCTGGCCTGGATACATTAAAGCAGGAACGGTTATCAACGATATCTTTTCACAAGAAGACTGGATGCCAACTCTACTCGCAGCTGTGGGCGAACCTGATGTGAAAGAAAAACTATTGAAGGGTCATAAAGCAGCGGGCAAAACCTTTAAAGCACATTTAGATGGCTACAACCAACTTGATCTGCTGACTGGTAAAGCTGATGAAGGCGCACGCAAAGAAATCTTTTACTTCGATGCTGGTGGTAATTTAAACGCCGTTCGTTATAAAGACTGGAAGATCCACTTCAGTATTATGGAGGGTGCCATTAATGAGGCATACCGCAAAACACCTAGTTGGCCTTTGATTGTAAACCTTCGTATGGACCCATTCGAGGTCGGTCCAGATGCAGCACTTTACGTCAGACATTTTTACGCTGATCAAATGTGGATGTTCGTTCCTGCTCAAGCTATCGTGCGTAAGTTCCTAGAGACATTTAAGGAGTTCCCTGCAACGAAAGGTAGCTCGTTAAGTATTGAAAAAGTGGTAGAAACAATGACACAGCAACCTAGAAACTAGACCCTAGGTATCGAAGCTACTGTGGAATTAACTAAGGCCTCAATTGTGAGGCCTTTTATTTCGTTGCAATTGTTTGGTTGCAGCAAGTTATGGTCAAACAAAGATTATCATTTAGTGCTCTCTTTAAACACTTGATTCCAATCTTGTTTCATATCGACAAATAGCCAACCTTGCTCTTCACCTACTTTAAACGATTTATCTAACTTACCAACATGAGAATCTTTATCATACGCCCATTCGCGCTTGTCATCCGTGTGATGGATAATCGCAGAAAATCTTGGACCTGAACCTGCTTTCGTCCACTCTAGCATCTGTAAATCACCATCAGAATTACCAAACGCCATTACCGGACGTTTGCCAATGAAGTTTTGGATCGTCACAGGCTTTACTGCTTTGTCATTGACAAAGTCTATTTCCGGCATACGTTGGATGGTAGGTTTTCCATCAACACTTTGATATTCCGCCTTTAACGTCGTTCCCACGATGTTTTGCGTTGGAATGCCGTATACTTCCGGCGCCCAAACGCGCATAAATTCAATTCCGCCTCCAGAAACGATGTAGGTCTGATAGTCGTTCGCTCTTAAATAGTCGAGCAGTTCGAGCATAGGTTGATAGACCATTTCAGTGTATGGTCTACCCGTTGTTGGATGGACAGCCGTTTTCAACCATTCCTTAACTTCTTGATGAAACTGTTCAGTAGACATTCCAGAATGGGTTGCCATAACAAGCTTCATTACACCTTCGAGTCCTTGTTTACCAATCCCCTCCATGTCGCCTTTTAATGCGGAAGCAAAGGGTTCGGTTATCTTCCAATCAGGATGCTCAGAGGCCATTTCTTTTACTCTATCGATCGCAAAAAACAACTGTAGATAAACAGGCTTTTCTGCCCAAAGTGTTCCATCATTATCAAACGTCGCGATTCGTTGGCTTTCAGGCACATAGGAATCCGAACCTTGGGTCGTTGTTTTCGTAACAAACGCCACAATAGCTTGCTTAGCGTCAGTGTTGTTCCATGACGGAAGTGGATCTTGCATATCAGCAGCAACAGCGTAACTAGACAGAGCAAAACCTGTTGCTAAGACAATCGCCTTTAACTTTATAGCCATCTTAATTCCTTATATTGAGGTGCTAGGTGCGAATCCAATCAAAAGTATAGTTCAATTGAAACAGGCGCATATTGAACTGAAATATGCAACGGCCACCAGAAAGTGACAATGTCACCAATCTAATCCACTATTTTATTAAAATAGAAACATGGAATTTAACGATTAGAGTTTAAATTCATTGGCTTCAACTGATGTAGGGGCACTTTTACGTCCCTTTTTCTGATTGAGCTCTTCAATAACATAGTCGGGAGCGACCTTCGTTAGCTCTGTTAAACAGTCATCCGTTTTAGGGTTGCCGTATCTAACATAGATGTCACACACGGCATACAATTGTTCTGGAGCACCGGATATCAAATACGCTTGCTCAAAAGCGTTGACAGACTTCTTCAAGTCTAACTCTTCTTGCAGAACACCATTTAAATACCAAAAGTAACTGTTCGTCTTTGCCATCGTCGCAGCTTTGTCTATTTCAAACGCCGCTTCTTTCTTTTTGTCTAATCTAACCAAAGCGAGAGATTTAGAATAATGCAGCGAGGCATCTTCTGAATTTAGCTTGATACCCTCGTCAAGCACGTTGATAGCTTTTTGGTCTAGCTGTTGCGCTCGGAAGTTGTCTGCATAGCTTAACCAAACTTGAGGGTTGTTTGGCTCAAGCTTAGTTAACTCTGGGTATATCAGCGCCGCTTTATCCCAATCACGATGCCAACGGTAAACGTCTGCAAGTAATAACTTGGAAACATTATCGTTCTTACTGGACAAGTGTGCTGTCAGCTCTGAAACAGGCCCTTCAAGTGACTGCTGTTGCTCTGAACTCAAATTGGCGTAATCTCGAACGAGGTTAATCGCTGCTGTAATTCGCACCATGGCGGCGTCATCACTCAATAATGGTGAAATCAAACGCCAACGGTGCTCAATCATATATGGCTGTGCTCCCACAATCGCAGCTTCGCGAATACCTGCATCTTCATCCTGCAACCCACGCGCAACTGCAACCAACGCATTTTGGCTTGGATAGTTGGCTAACTCACGTAAAGCATCAATACGTTTTTCTGAAGACAACTTTTTATTTTGCGCATCATAAGACAGCTTTTCGACTCGTTGCGCCGGTGTCATTTGAGCTTCTTGTGGAGTGACAACCGTTGTCGGCGATACCTGGTCTGGGTCTAGCAATGTTGTTTCTTGTGCCACTGTTGTTTGACTCGCAGCAATGCCGATCGAGATCACGAGTAATGATTTAGAGAGCAGCTTAATTTTTTGCATTCAATAACCTATATTCTTTCATTTCCGGGCCTGTAGCAGGCGTAGTGACTATCTTAAAACTTCATTTCAAACACAGTCTGTGTTTGAGTAGCTTGCTGGCGTAGAATCTGGTCACTGTATTTACCGTGAACCACTGGGTTACCTGTCGCTCGTAAGATGTACGCCATCGACTGATCAACATGGGTAAAAAACTTCTTCCAACCCGCGCAGAGATAATTAAGACCAGGCTCACCTTGCCTAGTACGGATAAAACGGTTTTTGGGACATTCTCCAAAACATGCAAATTGATAATCACATTGAAGGCACTGTTGGGGCAGCGTACGACTTTTAGCAAACCCAAATTTCTGCTGCTCAGAGCTATAAGCGAGCGTATCGAGCTTTTCGTGATGAATGTTTCCAACCTTATATTCTGGGTACACGTAATGATCACACGCAAACACATCACCATTAGGCTCCATTGCTAAGCCCTTCCCGCAGATTTCACCTAACGTACACAGTGGGTTTTTTCTGCCCATCCAGGTTTCGATACTGGCTTCAAAGTACTGCACAAACACGTTGCCGATATCGTGTAAAACCCATTCATTGAAAATCGCGATCAGAAAATTTCCCCATGCTTCATCCGCAACGCAAAAAGGCTCAACAACGGCATCTTTATGACCTGGGATCAACCGTTTATCTCCTTGCTTTAGTTGCTCGTTTGGCTCCCAAGTTTGAGGGGCGGTTGTTCTGAATGTTTTCTGTTCAACTATTGGAATAAACTGCATTTGAGGGGAGCGTACTTCATCTCGCAAGAATCGGTACACTTCAAGTGGGTTACGGCTGGTCAAGTTGTTAACACAAGTGAGCGTAGCAAACTTTACTTCGTGCTTATGTAATAATTCAACCACATTCATAACTTGCCGGAATGTGCCTCTACCAGCTCGGTTTGTTCGGTAAGCGTTGTGCATCATTTCTGGGCCATCAATGCTTAAACCGACGAGAAAGTTGTTCGCCTTTAAAAACTCACACCATTCATCGTTAAGCAGTGTGCCATTAGTCTGGAGATCATTGGAGATCGTAATGCCATCGGGACGGTATTTATTCTGTAGCTCAACAATTGTCTTGAAATAATCCAAACCTAGCATTGTCGGCTCACCACCCTGCCAAGAGAAAATGATTTCAGGTGTATTCTGTCCCGCTATATATTGACGGATATAGGTCTCTAGCGTTTCCTCATCCATGACTGGTGAGCAGCCTGGCTTGTACTCAAGTAAATCTTGTTTGCTTAGGTAATAACAATAGGTGCAATCGATATTGCACACTGCACCGATAGGTTTCGCCATGACATGTAATCGCTTGGATGCTTTTCCATTGAACTGCGGACCTTGAGTTATGTGCATTCATCACCTTCTTAGTTGCTAGCCTGTGCCCAACGGCGTTAAGACTAATTATTAAGTTAATCGCCTAGTGTGATGATAATGTTCAATTATTCGTGGCGCTTGTTATAGTGTGTATAACTGTTTTTCATAGACTTGCCTGATAAAATTCTTTGATCATAAATGTTGATGGAGCTCCCCTATGAAGCATTCCAAAAGTAATACTCTTTACCTTGGTGCCGCTATTTCGATTTCGCTAATTATGACTGGATGTGCAACAACACAACCTAGCCCTCTTGCTCAAAAAATCGATCAAGATATGGTTCTTATTGAAGGCGGACAATTTACGATGGGCTCGGATAATCCATCAGCAAATAAATCCGAGCGCCCGGCCCGCACCGTTCGCGTGGAAGATTTCTATTTGGCAAAATTTGAGGTAACCCAAGAGTTATTCGAATCGGTTACAGGCTCTTCTCTGAGTTATTTTAGAAACCCAAATACGCCCGTGAATAACATTAGCTGGCAACAAGCCAATTATTTTATAAAGAAATTGAATGAAAAAACGGGAGAGCACTATCGTTTACCCACAGAAGCAGAATGGGAGTTTGCAGCGAAAGGGGGGAATCTAAGTCAAGGATTCACTTACGCGGGGTCTGATGATATTAACGACGTTGCCTGGTATGCCAGTAACTCAAACAATAAGGCACACAAGGTAGGTCAGAAAAAACCGAATGAGCTTGGCTTATACGATATGACGGGTAATGTTGGTGAGTTTGTTATTGATGCGTTTGATGAAGGCTATTACAAATCAGCACCAAGTGATAATCCGGTAAACGCAAAAGATGAAAAAGAAAGCCTTGCACACAAGTCTGTACGAGGTGGTAGCTTTGCCTATGATGCTGACGAATCCGAAAACTATCGTCGCGATTTTGCTAGCCAGTCAGTCATCATGTCCGACATGGGGCTGAGATTAGCGAAAGACGCTGATTAAACTAAGCAAGAAAAAAGTGGAGCGATAAAAGCTCCACTTTTGGTAATTAGCTCCTATTGACCCCGACAATAGAGGCTTTAAGCTGATCAATAGCTTGTTTAGGTGCATAGTGACTAAGCTCTTGTATGCACCTATCGAAAGCAAAAGCGACAGCACCTTTTTTATGATTTCTCGCTAGAACCTCGCATTGAGCATACAAGTGCTGTGGATTGCCACCGACTTCAAATGCTGTTTGCAACGCTTTACTGGCTTCTAGAACATCGCTTTTTTCTAGGGCTAGACCGTACACGTACCAATAATGAGCATTAGTTTCACCAATTTCTGCGGCGCGTCTAAGTAGCTTTTTCGCATCATCAGCTTTGCCTTGACGCAACAAAGAAAGACCTGCGCTGTATGGTAACGTGCTGGATTTAGGTTGAGCTTTCATCCCTTGTTGTAGCACCGTGAGCGCAGCTTCTTCTTTACCTAGGTGACGATACAAATCTGCTAGGTTAACGTAGCTATTTTCGAAATAGGGTTCGATGCTGATCGCTTGTTTATACAGCTCGGCCGCTTTGTCGATTTCACCTAAGCTGCGGTACACATTCGCCAAATTGGTTCTTCCGAAACCACGATCGGCATTAAACTCTTGAATTTCCATGTACTCTTCTAAAGGTGATTTAATGATATCTTTTTGTAAAGGGGTCATTTGTGCGTAGTTCGCTACCAGCACCGAGGCAGCTTCCGCTCTCACTGAAAGCACCGGGTCACCAAGCAATGGCTCTAGAATCCGCCACCGATCATGAAATTCATAACCAGACGAGCCTGAAATTGCCCCTAATCGAACCATTTCATTCTCATTCTTAACGGCCCTAGCCAAAGATACTGTTGTATTTTGGTCAGTGTTGCCCCCCATTCTCTCCAGGGCTGAGGCGCGAATAATGTCTTTTAAAGACGAATCCTGAGCAGAGTATGCCAACGCATTTGCTGCTCCTTGATGACCAATTGAATCCGCATAAAATGCGACAGCAAAATGTTGCTGATTACGATACTTCGAATTCGGGTACCATTCTGCTATCTGTTCATCGGCCCATTGATTGCTTTTATCTTCATGGCATGACATGCAAACATTGGGCGTTCCAATATGTTTGCTCAAATCCGGTCGTGGAATATGCCAACTGTGGTCTCTACGAGGATCGACTTGCATGTAAGTCGTTTCTGGCATGTGACAGGTCGTACATTGCGATGCTTCAGATCCAGCCTTATGAAAGGTATGCTTTTCAGGTGTATATTCAGATGCAATATGGCATTGCGAACATACTGCCTCTTCTGGGATCGTTAATTCTGCCGTGTGTGGATCATGGCAATTAGTGCACGTGACCCCCTTCTCCGCCATTTCAGATTGAAGAAACGAACCATAAACATAATCTTCGTCGTAAATCTGTCCATCATGATAGTAGAGTTCAGGTGTTATAAGACTTAAGCGATATTTATCAAAAAAGGAACCTTTAACATGATCACCTGTTTCATTTAACTGGGTTCGGCGACTATGGCATTGAGCGCATGTTTGCACTTGATTGGTTGCTTCAATTGATTTCGGCTGTAACGTACTATGGCCTTCCTCAAACACCCAGTCCGACACTGCTTTAGACAAATTTCGATCAAAGCCATAATGGCTGTCATGCTCAAAAGAAGTGCCAGCATTTTTGTATTTCTTGGCCAGTTCTATGTGCTGACTAGCGGGACCATGGCATGCTTCGCATCCCACATTAATCTCTGACCATGAGCTGTTGTAAGTGTTTTTGTCAGCGTCGTAATTCTTCTTTAGGTTCGTTGAATGGCAATCAGCACACATGAAGTTCCAATTTTGCCCGGTATTGGTCCAATAGAATTCATCCGTTGTTGTCGTTTCTGGATAAAGATGAAACCAACGCTGTCCCCCTTCAACTTTAGCTCTTGTGTCCCAAGCAAAAGGAATAAGCTGCACGCGGCCATCTTCAAACTCGACCATGTACTGCTGTAATGGTTCCCAGCCAAATGTATAGCTGATCTTATAGTCATGCCATTGCCCGTCAGAGCCTTGAATGTTGACCCAATATTCGCCGCCTTTTTTAAAAAAACGATTAGGCATTCCTTTGTGTGTTACAACATGGTTATCAAAATTACCACGCACAGAGGTTGTACTTGCATGCTTCATGGCCATATCGTGATGTGACCCTTTCCAGGCCTCCACCTCGTTTTGGTGGCAATCTATACAAGCTTGTGTGCCAGCATATTCTGGATTTAAGCCTAAAGGAATATTTGGTTTCTCTGTTAATAACTCTTGAGAAAAAGCCATAAAACTGACAACAACGTTGACCAGCAATAAAATGCGAAACCGGCCTGCCCACTGACTCATAGATATCCTTATATTTATAATGTACAACCTAAATCAATATAGACACTAAATCACTGGTTATACAAATAATTACAAGCAATACATAACGACTTTAGTATTGCTTTAGGACCGTAAAACAAGCGAGCATCCTATTGCTTTTCATTTCCATCCCCTCTTCTACTACGCAATAAAAATAAGGCTCTTAAGTGATCTAAATCTACTTTACGAATCTCTACAAACTAATAGAACAATCCTATTTCTTCTTAATTAACAAATGGTTACAACCTAGCAATAACTTATGGTTATATCGAGTATAAGAGGATTTTTCTATATACATCATTAACTTATGCAGCAACTAAGCATAAGGCTCACTTGTGCTTATCTTTACTCTCAACAATCTGGAGTTTTTATGGCAAATCAATTGAGCAAAATCGCTGTGGGCGCAGGACTGTTAGCGGCGTCCAGTGCTGCTATGGCAGCCGACAAACCGAATATTCTGGCAATTTTTGGTGACGATATCGGCTACTGGAATATCAGCGCATACAACCAAGGTATGATGAGTTACAAAACGCCAAACATCGACCGTATCGCGAATGAAGGTGCGTTGTTCACAGATCACTACGGACAACAGTCTTGTACTGCTGGTCGCGCGGCCTTTATTACGGGTGAAGAGCCATTTCGTACGGGTTTGTTAACAATTGGTATGCCAGGCTCTGACCACGGCATACCTGATTGGGCGCCAACCATTGCAGATCTGTTAAAAGAACAAGGTTACATGACGGGTCAATTTGGTAAAAACCACTTAGGTGACCAAGATAAGCACTTACCGACCAAACACGGCTTTGACGAATTCTTCGGTAACTTATATCACCTAAACGCAGAAGAAGAACCTGAAACTTATTACTACCCTAAAGACCCAGAGTTTCGTAAAAACTATGGCCCTCGTGGTGTCATTAAGTCTTATGCCGACGGTAAGATTGAAGACACTGGCCCGATGACACGAAAACGTATGGAGCACGCAGATGAAGAGTTCCTAGAGAGCTCTTTGGCATTTATGGAAAAAGCAGTTAAGGCGGATAAACCCTTCTTTATTTGGCATAACGCCACTCGTATGCACGTTTGGACTCGCTTGCAGGAAAAATACCAAGGTAAATCAGGCGTAAGCATTTATGCCGATGGTATGCTGGAACACGATGATCATGTAGGTGTTTTACTCGACAAGCTGGATGAGCTAGGTGTTGCAGACAACACTATCGTTATCTACTCAACGGACAACGGCGCAGAAACCATGACTTGGCCAGATGGTGGCGCAACACCATTCCATGGTGAAAAAGGTACAACTTGGGAAGGCGGTATGCGTGTTCCTCAACTGGTTCGTTGGCCAGGCGTAATTAAGCCAGGAACCAAGATCAATGAAATGATGGCACACCAAGACTGGTTGCCTACATTATTGGCAGCTGCTGGCGTACCTGATGTAAAAGAAAAACTGGCAGAAGGCTACAAAGCAAATGGCAAAGAGTGGCGTGTACATTTAGATGGTTATAACTTCATGCCATACTTTGAAGGTAAGGAAGAAAAAGGCCCTCGTGAGTCGCTGCTTTACTTTACGTCTAATGGTGAATTAAACGCTGTCCGCTGGAATGACTGGAAACTTCACTTTGCAACGCTTGAAGGGAACCTAAGTAACGCAGTTCGTTTTGCTCCGAACTGGCCTAAAATCATCCACCTACGCGCTGACCCATTCGAAAAAGGCCCAAGCGAATCACAAATGTACTTGCGTTGGATGGCTGACAACATGTGGCTATTTGTACCTGTACAAGACGTTGTGGGAGAGTTCTTTAAAACACTTCCAGAATACCCAATGCAACGTGGCACAGCGATGAACCCTGCTTCACTAAACTACAACTCTCTAAAAATGCAAGAGAAGCTGCAACAACTAGACAAAGTTGAACAAGAAATCAGCAAGTTTAAGTAAACTAAGTTAACGTTAGTTAATCAGTAACATAAGCCAGCAGACCATTCTGCTGGCTTATGTGTATCGCCACATAGGAACTTACTTAAATCGTCTGTTTAGACTATGCAAAAGTACAAACTGAAAAACAAAAAAGGAGAGCTAACCTGCTCTCCTTTGTATTTTAACCGTGGATAAACTAAGCCACATTAACCGATTTAGCTAAACTGCTACTTTGGAAAAACTCATCATGCAATGCGCAAATCGCGTGCTGGTATTCCTTATCACCGACAACAAATTGAACATTTACATTTCTCAATGATGAGTGCAGTGCAACTGGCGTAACGCCATTATTCATCAATGCAAGCACACCTTTCGCCAACGTCTTGTTGGTATCAATTTGAGAACCGATGGCTGAGATAAGCGCGACCATACGACCTTTAATCGAGGCATTCGGATAACGTTTCTCGGCTTTATACAATACTTTGTTTAAGCTATCAGTACTGCCACCTAGATAGTAAGTAATAGAGTTAGCGTTCATCTCTTTACCAACCAAACTTACACGAGCATCGGAGATGATTTCCATCAATTCGTAACTAACGTTATCGGCTTTTCCCACCATTGCTTGGTCAAACAAATGCAGTGCAAATACTTTTTCTTTACCTGCGATAATCTCGACTTTGTCTTCTTCCGGACGATAGCTTGAAGAGATCAAAGTACCTTCGTGTTCAGGTTCGAATGTATTTTTAATCTGTAGCTCAATACCACTTTCACGCAAACCCGCAGCGGCATTTGGGTGAATCGCTTCCATGCCAAGGTTCGCAAGTTGGTCTGCTACGTCATAGTTTGTACTACCAATTGGTAATACTTTTTCAGGGCCAACAACGCGTGGGTCTGCTGAGCTCAAGTGGTACTCTTTGTGAATTACTGCTAAATCCGCTTTTGTTATTGCTGCAATTCGGCTAAATGTCATCTCACTATAACCTCGGTCATAAGTGTGCATTAGGCCCTCTTTACAGTAAGCATAACCTGTCACGATTGGCAGTTCTTTTGATACATCGATATCAGAAAACGCGTCACTGATCGACTCATCAAGGCTTCTTGGCGCTTGATTATCCCAACCAGACAGGTCAACGAACTTAGCGTTAATACCCATATTTTTTAGTTTTAGTGCTGTGTTGTAAGCACTATGTGCCTCACCGATAGACGAGAGAAACTCTCGAATTTGAGGCAAGTACTGGCGCAACGAAAATTGACCGTACTGACAGGTTTCTAAAATATTCGCGATACAGTTTTTCGCTTCAGCAATGCGGGAGCGAATGAATTTATCCGCACGGATACGATTCATTGGGTCCGCAAAAATATTTTCATTGGTCAGCAACATACGGCTTTCAACGTACGCTAACGCTTCTTCCCATTTGTCGTCGCGTTTCGCGATAAGCTGATAAACGCCTGGTTTACTGGTTTTTTTACACTCGAGCAGCGCATCGGTCATACCACCGTATGCAGATACGACAAAAATACGATTGTATGGTGTTTTGGGACGAAGAATAATATTGTCGAGAACAGCATCAAATGCTGTCATTGATGTACCGCCGATTTTTTCTACGGTAAATGTCATGATAAGCCTTTTTTGATTGGTAACTTTAAAAAGAAAAAAGAAGAGATAGTAAAGTGTGGGGTGGCAAAGCACCCCACCATCATCTTTTAGTCAACGAGAGGATAAACACCGTTTTCATCGTGCACTTCAGCGCCAGTAATCGGTGGGTTAAACACACACGCCATTACCATTTCTTTATTCTTATAAGCTCTCAAGTAGTGCTCATCGTGTTTATCAAGGATGTATAATGTACCTGGTTTGATTGGGTACGTTTCTCCACCTACAACTTCAATCTCACCTTCACCACTCATACAAAACACCGATTCAAGGTGGTTTTGATAGTGAATATGAGTTTCTGTATCTTCATAAATCGTTGTGATGTGGAAAGAGAAACCCATGTTGTCGTCTTTCAACAACATGCGGACACTTTCCCAGTTATCTGAAACAACACGTCGTTCGCTGTTGCGGCATTCATCTAGAGTTCTGACGATCATAATTAAAATCCTTATTAAGATGCTTGTTTGAAATGTTTCGCAGCGATAGTCTCTACTGCATTTTCAAAGATGCTTAGTCCTTGATCTAGCTCTGATTCGCTGATGGTTAGTGGACAGAAGAACTTCACAACTTCATCTTCTGGACCCGCTGTCTCTATCACCATTCCATTCTCGAAACAGTTTTTCGCAATTTCAGATGCCATGTCACCATTGATACATTCAATACCAACCATCATGCCGCGGCCTTTTTTCTGCACAAACATTTGAGGAAAGCGACGAACACAACGGTCAATAACTGCACTTACCTTGTCTGAACACTGCTTGATGTGTGTTTCAAAATCATCGTTTGCCCAGTAAATTTCTAGTGCTTTTGCAGCAGTAATAAAGGCGTGATTATTGCCACGGAACGTACCGTTATGCTCGCCAGGCTTCCACTGGTCAAGCTCAGGCTTAAGTAATACGACAGCCATCGGCAAACCGTAACCACCGATCGACTTCGATAGCGTCACGATATCCGGTTGGATACCAGACGGCTCGAAACTAAAGAAAGTACCGGTACGTCCGCAACCTGCTTGAATGTCATCGACAATCACAAGAATGTCATTGGCTTTACAGATTTTGCTCAAACGTTGTAACCACTCGTTTGAAGCAGCATTTAAACCACCTTCACCCTGCACAGTTTCAAGAAGTACAGCGGCTGGTTTATCCATACCTGCAGAGTTATCATTTAGCATGGTTTCGAACAGCGCGAGACCATCTACGCCAGCGTAACCTTCAAATGGAATACGAGTGACGTTACTTAGACTAGAACCGTTACCTTGTCTGTGATGCTGGTTACCCGTTGCAGCCAGTGCGCCAGCAGTACAACCATGGAAACCGTTAGTAAACGCAACGACGCTGTCGCGGCCTTTTACTTTTTTAGCCAGCTTCAATGCCGCCTCAACAGCGTTAGTGCCTGTTGGGCCCGTAAACTGAACCTTGTAATCCAAGTTTCTTGGTTTAAGGATGTAAGTATCCAACGCTTCCAGAAACGATGCTTTCGCTTCTGAGTGCATATCCAAACCGTGAGTAATACCGTCCATTTCAATGTACTCAAGCAACGCTTGTTTTAGTACTGGATTGTTATGGCCATAATTTAGAGATCCCGCTCCAGCAAGGAAGTCTAAGTATCGTTCACCTTGTTCTGTTTCTAGCCAGCAGCCTTTCGCTTTACGAAAAACGACCGGGAAATTGTTTGAATATGAGCGTACGTTGGATTCCTGCTTTTTGAAAATATCCATGATGAGACCGTTTTTAATTCCTATTGTTTGAGGATTATTTGAGAGGAATGCGATACAAATATTCTGTATCGTGTTTGCCTTTAAAGTGGGCTTCTTCATCCAAAAATGTGCTTACTTGGCCAGAATTGCCGTTCATCGCATCTAACTTTTTGAACAGTGCCCAAGAGGCTTTATTATCTTCCGTGATGGTAGTTTCTACCGATTTAACACCGCCTAATTCCTCTCGGGTGAGAAGTTCTTTCAACATGCGGAATGCTAAACCATGACCTCTAAAGCGAGGTGAGACTGCAACTTGCCAGACAAATAAAACGTCTTGCTCGTCTGGTTTCTGATAACCGGAAATGAAACCTGCGATTTCGCCTTTTTGCTCAACCAAAATACTGGTTTTGCTGAAATGCGTAGACTGTAGGAAATTGCAATAAGATGAGTTCATGTCCAATGGAGGACAGTCTGCAATCAAGCTGTAAATGTCGTCACCATCAGAGATTTTAGGCTCACGAAAAATCCATTTTTTACTTGAGTCTTCTCCAATCTCTGGATAAAGGACCCAAGGTGCTGATGTGATCATGTGAAAATACATATCCTTTGAGGTCTAATTAAATTTCCTTTTTATTATGGGCATCCCTCGCGACTAAAAATCAAATAATCCGCCTTTTTATCGGTATTTTTGTGACACACATCACAAAAACAAACCTATTAACCAAAAGTTAAAATAGTTCGAGGTCTAATTTATTAAATAGTCACCTAAATGCGCAGTACAAAAAACAACCAGAATAAGACCGTTTTCCATGCTGTTCATTTCTCAGAGAAAAATAGAAATAAAAAAAAGCGGCATGCTTTCGCATACCGCTTTTATCAATGATTTAACTGCTGATACTAGTTATTTTGATTTCTTAGAAACCGCCTTTGGACGAGGTTCATCCATCAAACCTTTTATCAAAGATACCGTTGCAACAAGCAAAACAATAGTAAATGGTAAACCAGTCGTCACCGCCATTGCTTGAGCAGCAGCTAGACCACCACCCAACATCAATGCAATCGCAACCAAACCTTCAAACGTACACCAGAACACGCGTTGTGGCGTTGGTGCATCGACCTTTCCGCCCGCAGCAATAGTATCAATAACCAGTGATCCTGAGTCAGAAGAGGTAATGAAGAACACCACGACTAAGATAATGCCGACAAAAGATGTTATCTCAGCCAATGGCATAACATCTAACATGGCAAAAAGTTTTAAAGGTAGTTCTGCGTTAAACACCGCCTCGTAGCCATCATTAACGTATTGGCTAATTGCGTTACCGCCAAAAGCCGTCATCCATAACACACAAACTGAAGATGGGATAAGAATAACGCAAATAATAAACTCACGAACTGAACGACCGCGAGACACACGTGCGATGAACATACCCACAAATGGTGACCAAGAAATCCACCACGCCCAGTAAAACGCCGTCCAGCCTTGAGAGTAATTCACATCCTCTCGTCCAAATGGCATAGATAAGGCAGGGATATTAGCCACATAGGAAACGATGTTCTCGAAGAAACCAGTTAAAATCGCAATCGTCGGGCCAACAACAATAACAAATAGCAATAGCAGCGCTGCAAGACCCATGTTGATTTCAGATAAGATTTTCACGCCCTTATCGAGTCCAGCCACAACAGAGATTAAAGCGAGCGCAGTAATACCAATAATCAATATAACCTGCGTGGTATTGGTCATTGGGACATCAAACAGGAAGTTCAAACCCGTTGCGGCTTGAGATGCACCGTAGCCTAGCGATGTTGCTAAACCAAAAACCGTCGCTACCACTGCAAGAATATCGATAATATGACCAGTCCAACCCCATACACGCTCACCAAACAAAGGGTAAAAAATTGAGCGCATGGTGAGTGGCAAACCTTTGTTAAATGAAAAGATAGCCAGCCCAAGAGCCAAGAGCGCGTATATTGACCACGGATGAAGTGCCCAGTGATAAATCGTCGCAGCCATCCCTAAGGCCGAAGCTGCAGTTGCGTCGCCCTCTGCACCACCTAGCGGTGCCCAGTCAGTACGAACACCATTCTCAACGCTCACGCCACCAATCGCAGAACTAAAATGGGACATCGGTTCTGATACACCGAAGAATACGAGACCAATGCCCATACCCGCAGCAAATAGCATTGCCAACCATCCAGCATAGGAGTAATCCGGTGTTGCTTCAGTACCACCGATTCGTACACGGCCTAATGGTGTGAAGATCAATCCGACACAGACAATGACAAAAATATTACCTGAAGCGAGAAAAAACCAGTCTAAATTGTGCAACAAACCCGCTCGTAGGTCTGCAAAAAACGGCTCTACCTGTTCTCGGAATAATAGTGTTATCACAACAAACATGACGATTGCTAAGCCAGAAATTGCAAAAACACGGTTGTGAATATCAAGGCCAAATGGGCCTACCTTTAGCGCAACGTTATCCTGACCAATTTGATAGTCAGTATCTATTGCGTTTACTTTTCCATCGGGGCGTTGAATGCCACCGTTATTATCGGTGCTCACGGATAATCTCCTTAAAAATACGTGACCAAGTTTAAATTACTTTCGTCGGAGTTCGAGTAATGAAACGTCTTCATCACTACCAAGCACATGTTCATAAAACATTGTTCTTATAAGCGGTTACTCAATCCGCCATCATAATCTTAAAGCCCCCTATCTCTCATTGCATTTTATTGTTTTCACCATAAATAACGCCTATTGCCAAACCGAAGATATTGGCATGTTTCGATTAAAGTGATACTGCAGTTGTGCTTGAAACAGCTCCGCAGTTGCTAACGCATCCGTCAGGGCATGGTGAGGTTGATAAGCAGGGAGGCCATATCTTTCACGAGCGTGCCCTAATCGTACAGAACCGGGTTTCTTGCCTTTCAACTTATTGATAAAACCTCTGCATTCACGGCGCTGTATCGCATACTCAATATCTAACGTATCAACAACAGGAAACTGTATCCCCTCTCCGATGCTATTTAGCAAGGCATTATTAAAGAACTGCCTTTCAATGTTCTTATAGTGAACGAGAACCACTTTGCCTGACAACGCATCCAATATTTCACCCAAGATCTGAGACAGCTGCGGCGCGTTTTTAACCTCAGAGTCAGTGATACCGTGAATAATGACAGACTCGTGGTTTAACTCTCTGTTTGGGTTAACGACCCAATGAGCAGAGCCATTACATTGAACACGATCAATAGTAAACGGCACAAGTCCGATCGTGAGAATGACATCCTCTTCCGAGTTCAATCCTGTTGTCTCAAAGTCTACCGAGACAAATGGCACTTGTTCAATTGGTGTTTCCCCATTAACCATTGGTGTCGAATAATAGCGTTTGAGCCTCTGGTCTTTCGCTTCTTTAGCGAGTTGTTTGAACAACATTGACCACTCTGGCGTCTGGGATGTATCCAACAACGGCTGTTCTTTTTCTACTTTTTTTGAGAACCACATTATTTGCTACTTCTCTGGTATCGAAACTTAATGAAGTTCTGAGCGTTACTTAGAATTTGAAATGCTGCTTTTAAGTTTCGACGTTCAAATTCAGACATGTTCTCCGGCTCAATATTGTTGTCTGGCTCTTCTCCATTTTCTATATCAAGGGCTTGGTGACGAATTCGAACCATGTAGATTAGCTCCATCGCATCCCTTAAATCCAAACCTCGACCTTTCGGTAAAATGCCAGCATCATTAATGTCATCTAAACGGTCGAAAGAGTTTTGCGATCGCGAACCGATTGCCAGAGAATGCACCCGTATTAAATCGGCCAACGGAGCCGTCCCCCTTCGCTTCAAGTTAATCGAGTTGCGATGACGACCATCTTTCTCCATCACAAAGTCTTTGAAAAAGCCCAGTGGAGGCGTCCTACGTATTGCGTTATACGCCATACAAGCAAGAAAGCGGTTATTTCTTTTCGCTCGTCTCACAATAAAGCTGCTTAATTGCTCCGCCCATTTCACTCGCCCATGCACACCGAGGAGATCAAAAAAGATATTACTATTTAACAATCTCTCAGGGGTTGGATTGTCTATCCAGTTTCCAAAGCATTCTTCCCATTCTGCACGAGTTTTTCGCCATTCTGGGTTGGTAGCCATAATGCCTCCAGTACAATAAGCATAGCCGCATGCCGCTAAACCATCACAAACAAATTTAGCAAACTTTTCAAAGTACTCTCCGTGAATCTCAACGTCATAACTGTTATCGAGAATAAGCGCGTTATCTTGATCCGTTACAATTAACTGCTCATCCCTCGCCATTGAACCCATTGCGACTAAACAATAAGGAATGGGCGCTGGGCCGAACTCTTGCTCAGCTAATTCAGCGAGGCGTTGTTTGAAACTACTGCCTATAACCGACATGGCTCGACCAATCATGTGCGCGTTGGCATCTTCATTGACCATTCTTACGAAACAGTCTTTTACTTGTTCAGAAACCTGCTTGAGATCCTCGACACTGGTTTGCTGAAAAATAGAGCTCACTAGCAATAGGCTGTTCTGAGATTCGTAACGAACGATGTCCGTCATGCCAATAATTCCTATCGGCTTTTTATCTTTTAAAATTGGTAAATGATGCACGTTGTAACGCAACATGGTTAACATGGCCTCAAACACATAGGCGTTATAATCCAATGAAACCACGTCATAACTCATGACCTCACTCACTGGAATATTGGTATCAATACCTTGAGCTAGTACGCGAATGCAAAGATCGCGATCAGTCAATATTCCAAGCAGCTGTTCGTCATCTTCTTCTGTGAGCTCCTCTGTCGGGCGAATAATGAGCAGAGAGGTGACATTTTCCTCTGCCATTAGTATCGCAGCTTCCTGAATTGAAGCCGTTGCCTCCAGAGTTACTGGATCTCTTGCTAAGATTTTACGTGCCTTAGCGGTGGTAAAGTCATTGCTTTCGGAGCGGCTAGATATTGCGCTTCGCAAACGCGCGCTATCTTCCAGTTCCATGTAGTCCGCAAAGTTTTCAAACTCATCACAAAGTTCATTGAAGATGTTTTCCGGAATACAGTAAACGAGAGTGTCTTCTATCGCTTTGGCTGGCATACGTACGCGGTTGTTCATCAACAACCCCATCTGACCAAACAGTCCACCAGCATCAATCCTGTTGTAAAGTTCACCTTTACGTCGATAAATCTCTACCGCCCCACTTCTCACCATATACAAGTCGCGGATCGTATCTCCGAAGTTAAGGATTTTTGTTCCTTGTTGAAAGTATGCAACCTCGGCATTGAGAGCAATTTTTCTAAGCTGCTCTTCAGGTAGGTCATCAAAAGGTGGGTACTGGCTAATGAAATTGAGCACTTCTAACTGTTCGGCTTCCATTTTTTATTCCATACGTTGCCTAAACTACAGCGATAAATATCACCCTGAGTGAAATCAAGCAATAAATAAATCTAAGGATAACAGTACCTAACCGATTTCACAGGACCAAGCCTTAACCAAAAATTAGAGCTCTAACCTTTTTATATGTAGAGTTCTAAGCTATCACAGCTTATATCTATGCAAGCGAGTTGAGTTGAAATGTACAAAAAAATTCAAAATAAATTCAACCCTACGTCAGGGCAACGTTATGGCGGATAAAAACACATCACAAGCAATTGTTTTAAATATAAAAAATAAGAATTGAACATACCTTGCTCAACGAGTTCTCTATGCACGGCAGAACTAGTTAACCAACCCCCTTTCGTTGAAAGTTGAACTAAAATTAATTAGAGTACAAATCGTTAAACAGTTATAAACACACGAAAAAGGACAGATAACATGGATCCCATACTGGAAGTTAAGGGACTGTATAAAGTGTTTGGAGAAGACCCAGAGAGAGCCTTCTCGCTTATCGACAAAGGCGTCGATAAAGACGGTATTTTTGAACAGACAGGTTTAACAGTCGGCGTAAACGATGTATCTCTCACCATAAATGAAGGGGAAATTTTCGTAATCATGGGCCTTTCTGGCTCCGGGAAATCCACCCTTGTTCGACTTCTTAACCGGCTCATTGAGCCGACTAAAGGTAGTGTTTATCTCAAAGGAAGAGATATCGCCCACATCTCCGAGAATGAACTTCGAGAAGTTCGTCGTAATAATATCTCAATGGTGTTTCAAAGTTTCGCACTCATGCCACACATGACGGTGATTGAAAATGCCGCCTTTGGTTTAGAACTTGCCGGCATCGATGTTAATGAGCGTCAGAAAAGTGCCCTTTCCGCCTTAGAAAGAGTGGGTTTAGACCCTTATGCAGAATCTTTCCCTGACGAATTATCCGGTGGTATGAAACAGCGCGTTGGTTTAGCGAGAGCGTTAGCCTGTGATCCTGACATCCTATTAATGGACGAGGCGTTTTCCGCTTTAGACCCATTGATCCGTTCTGAGATGCAAGATGAGCTTATTCGTCTACAGAACGATGACAAACGCACAATTGTCTTCATTTCTCATGATTTGGATGAAGCAATGCGCATTGGCGACCGTATCGCCATCATGCAAAACGGTGAGGTTGTTCAGGTTGGTACACCTGATGAAATATTACACAGTCCAGCAAATGATTATGTCGAAGCATTTTTCCGCGGCGTAAACATCGCAAGTGTCTTGACAGCAAAAGATATCGCGCGCAAGAAGCCAGCGGCTGTTTTTAAGAAATCGGAAAATGACGGTCCAGGCTCTGCGATGCAGATTCTGATGGATCACGACCGTGATTACGGTATTGTCGTCGATAAATCTAGCCGATATTCCGGCATCGTATCTCTTGATTCACTACGTTTGGCTCATAAAGAAAACCGTTCGTTAGCCAGTGCTCAATTACCGGATGAAGTTACTCTTCAGCCTGATCAGTCAATTAATGACATTTTGGGTCTGGTTGCTGGTGTTCCTTATGCCGTGCCTGTCGTAGATGAGCAAGGAACTTACTTTGGTGTCGTGACTAAATCACGTCTTCTACAAACACTAGATAAGGATTAACACGATGTCTTCAGAGCAAACTAACAATGATCCCTGGTCAAATACTGCTCCTGCGCAAGATGATCCTTGGTCGCAAGGTACAGAGGCCGCGCCAAGTAATGATTGGCTCAACTCAGAAACTGTAGAGCAAGCGCCATTCGATATTATGAACCCATTCCAAGATGCGGTTTTACCCCTCGATAGCTGGGTAGAATCCGGTTTGAACTGGCTGGTGGAACATGGTCGACCTGTTTTCCAAGCAATACGAGTTCCAATCGACTTTATTCTAACGTCGTTTGAAACTGCTTTGGCGTCTACACCTGCGTCTATAATGGTACTCATTTTATTTTTGCTAGCGTGGCAGTTTTCCAATGTAAAACTTGGTTTTTCTACTCTTGTATCCCTTGTTTTCATTGGCCTAATTGGTGCGTGGTCACAAGCGATGACAACGCTAGCACTGGTGTTAACCGCCGTTTTCTTCTGTTTGCTTATAGGGCTACCAATGGGGATATGGTTGGCAAGGAGCCAAACCGCTGCCAAATTTGTTAGGCCAATATTAGATGCAATGCAAACGACTCCCGCGTTCGTTTACCTTGTACCAATTGTTATGTTGTTTGGTATTGGTAACGTTCCTGGCGTAGTAGTAACGATCATTTTCGCCCTGCCTCCCGTTGTGCGCCTGACTATTTTGGGTATTCAACAAGTACCTGAAGAGCTTATCGAAGCTGGCCACTCTTTCGGGGCAAACAAAAAACAGATGCTTTATCGCATCCAGTTACCGTTGGCGTTACCAACTATCATGGCAGGTGTAAACCAAACCTTAATGCTGTCACTTTCTATGGTAGTGATTGCTTCAATGATTGCTGTTGGCGGCTTAGGCCAAATGGTACTTCGTGGTATTGGCCGACTTGATATGGGTCTTGCTGCCGTTGGTGGCTTAGGCATCGTTATTCTTGCGATTTTGTTAGACCGTATCACCCAGGTGTTAGGGGTTAATGCGGGCAACACTAAACTTCGCTGGTATCACACAGGTCCTGTTTCATACCTATTAAAACTGAAAACAAAGACGAACCAAGACGATCTAAAACTTAGGAGAAACATCAATGAATAATTCATGGAAGAAAGCGCTCTCTGTTGGAGCTCTAAGTACTATCGCATTTTCAACTTATGGTGTGGCAAGTGAACTACCGGGTGAAGGTGTCACTGTTCAGCCTGTTCAATCAACCGTTGCAGAAGAAACATTTCAAACGTTGATCGTAAACCGCGCACTTGAAGAGCTTGGTTACGATGTTAAACCGACCAAAGAAGTGGACTACAACGTAGGCTACACCTCTATTGCTAAAGGTGATGCTACTTTCTTAGCGGTTGGTTGGTTCCCTCTTCACGCCGATAAGTACACGATGTCTGGCGGTGATGATAAGTTCTTCCGTAAAGGCCAATACGTAAGTGGTGCTGCGCAAGGTTATTTGATCGATAAGAAAACAGCGGAAAAATATAACATCACTAACATTGGTCAGTTAAAAGATCCAAAATTGGCGAAGCTATTCGATGCAAACGGCGATGGCAAAGCGGACTTAACTGGTTGTAACCCAGGTTGGGGTTGTGAAATGGTTGTTGAGCATCAGTTGGATGCTTTCAAACTCCGTGACACAGTAACACACAACCAAGGTAACTACGCAGCGATTATCGCTGATACGATCTCACGTTACAAAAAAGGCGATCCGATTCTTTACTACACTTGGACACCGTACTGGGTAAGTGGCGTTTTAGTTCCGGGGAAAGATGTTGTGTGGTTAGAAGTGCCATTCTCTTCACTTCCTGGTGAGCGTAAGGACATTGATACAACACTAGAGAACGGTAAGAACTACGGCTTCGAGATGAACTCTATGCGCATCGTTGCCAATAAAGAGTTTACAGAAAACAACCCTGCTGCTGCAAAGCTGTTTGAAATCATCAAACTAAATATCAATGATGTTAGTGCTCAGAATATGATGATGAGCCAAGGTAAGAACAGCTCAGCGGACATCGAGTCTCATGTAAATGGTTGGATCAAAGCGAACCAGAAAAAGTTCGACGCTTGGGTCGAAGAAGCGAAGAAAGCCGCAATGTAATCATGCCTTTATCAACCTCTAGAGCCAGTTGGTGTTATCAACTGGCTCTTTTTTTACACAAACGCCCCTCCCCCTTACATAGACATACCAACACTTACACTACTCGACCATAAACCCACATTATAATTCACGTTTATTTCACGCTTGCTTTGCTAAAAACAACACAACATAACAATTAAACTATTCGAATAAATATGAAAAACTTATCAAGGAGCTCTGTGTGGGGGCCTTTGCAGCCAATTGCTGCCTTTTCTTTGTTTTCGCTTCTATTTCTGTCTATCTCAAGAGTTTTGCTAGCTTTTTGGCAGATTGACCGTATTGACTCTCTAAACGACTTAATTTACATCCTAGGTCAAGGTTTGCGCGTAGATATTGCAACGCTTTGCTGGTTATTTATTCTTCCAGCACTGTTTTCAACCTTCATGCCATTAACCGGTAAGATGGGAGAGTGTTGGAAGCGAATATTACGCATATGGATGGTTTTAGGGCTTTGGGTGCTTGTATACATGGAGCTCGCAACAGCGCCATTCATTCAGGAATACGACCTACGTCCAAACCGCCTGTTTGTGGAATACTTAATCTACCCAAAAGAAGTCTTGAGTATGCTCTGGACTGGCTACAAATTAGAACTGTTTATTGGTGCGTTAGGTACAGTTTTAACCATCACTTTAGGTTGGAAGTGGAGTAAGAAACTGACCGATAAGGCGCAGCAGGTCAACTGGAAATGGCGACCACTATTGGCACTTTTCGTTGTTCTTTTTGGGGTTGCAGGTGCTCGCTCATCTTTAGGTCACCGCCCGCTAAATCCTGCTATGGTCGCCTTTTCTAACGATCCACTGCTTAACGACTTAGCACTGAACTCATCTTACTCATTGTTGTTTGCGGTTAATAGCATGAAGTCAGAAAAGAGTGCTGAGCAGTTCTACGGAAAAATGGACACTCAAAAGATGTTGGAATTAGTTCGCACTTCATCAACAAAGTCCGACTTCACCCCTTCATTACTCCCAACCATGAACAGTAACCCCGCGACTTACCAGGGTAAACATAAAAACTTAGTGATTTTGCTACAAGAAAGCTTAGGCGCCCAATTTGTCGGTGATTTGGGCGGTTTGCCTCTAACACCAAACCTTGATGAACTCATGAAGGAAGGTTGGCAGTTCACACAAATGTACGCCACTGGTACTCGTTCTGTTCGTGGAATTGAAGCCGTAACCACGGGCTTTCCTCCATCTCCCTCTCGCGCTGTAGTGAAGCTGAGTAAAAGCCAAACGGGTTTCTTTACTATCGCGGACTTACTGAAAGCTCAAGGCTATCACACGCAATTTATTTACGGCGGTGAAGCCAACTTTGACAACATGAAAACTTTCTTCTTTGGTAACGGTTTTGATCAAATAGTAGAAGAAGACGATTATAACAACCCAAGCTTTGTTGGCTCTTGGGGTGTTAGTGATGAAGATCTATATAACAAAGCAAACGAAGAGTTTGAACGCCTTTCAAAAAGCGACAAACCTTTTTTTAGCTTAGTTTTTACGTCAAGTAATCATAGCCCTTATGAGTATCCAAAAGGCAAAATTGAGCCATACGATTCAGAATATATGACGCGTAACAACGCCGTTAAATATTCCGATTACGCTTTGGGCACTTTCTTTGAAAAGGCGAAAAAGTCATCTTATTGGGATGATACCATTTTCATTGTAATTGCAGATCATGATGCACGTGTTTCTGGCGCTAACCTTGTTCCAGTTAAGCACTTTCACATTCCAGCATTGATCCTTGGTAAAGGCATTCAACCACGTAAAGATGACCGCATAGCAAACAACATAGACATGCCGCCTACACTGTTATCTCTGATTGGGGTAGATGCTAAAACACCGATGATTGGTCGTGATTTAACGAAGCCACTGGCTCGCGAAGATGAACGCGCAATGATGCAATACGACAAAAACTTTGGTTATTTAACGCGCGACAATCTCGTTGTGCTTTCCCCTGGTGAAAAGATATCGACCCTGGCGTACGACTTTAAAGACCAAACCATGAAGCCGCTAGAGGTGGACGAATCTATTATCGAGCGTGCAAAAGCAAACGCATTATTTGCATCTAAAGCGTATCAAAACAACTGGTATTCTTCCAAACACACTCATTAATACCAATGATTCCGCTGATAAAAAGGAGCTAAACGGCTCCTTTTTCTTATTCTGTCACTTACCTTCGAGAATGTTCTACTGACAACTCCTGTCGTTCCTTTCCGTTAGATTGCCCCTACTATTTCTAATTGATTAAGGAACAAACCATGCTGACTATCAATTCATTCGTTCTCTACGTTGAGGACATCCACATAAGCCAAGTTTTTTATTCGAAACTGTTCGAACGCAAAGTCACGCAGTTGTCTCCAACCTTCGCCGCTATTCCACTGACCGAAGGCTTAACGTTGACACTCAAGCAAAGAGATAATCTTTCACCCTACAGCGGAATTAGAGGTGGTGGCACCGAGTTGTCTTTATCGGTGCCCAATAGTCATATGCTAGAGCGCATTTACAAGCGCTGGAAAGACCTAGGTGTTGAGTTTGTTCAACCACCAGCGACATCAGTGTATGGGTTAAATTTTATGGCTATCGATCCAGATAAGCATCGCATTCGTGTTTTCATAAATGAATAAAAATGCGTTAAAAATGCTTTTTACCCATTCCCAATGTGACTTCAATAAATTAGACTCAAGGAAACATCAAAAGCGGCGTAGTAATAAGAAGGAATGCCCATGAGCTCAAGTATGATCCTTAGCGAATCCCTAATCGAGAGCGGAAGAGATATCCCCCTCAAAGAACTGCTTTATGCAAAGCGCGTGCTGGATAACTACATGGCAGTAGCCAAAGAAAGTAGCCCGCTTGAGCTATTAACTGAGATGAAATCGGCAGCAAAGCAAGTAGAATACTTTACAACGACGAGTAACCCGTGTGAGGCTCGTAATGTCATCAGTCAGATGATTGATAAAATCGACACCGCGGAATCTTTTGATTCGTTCAAAGCATTAGCAGGTAAGCCATCTCAAGCACTCAATGAACTAATTGAAGATCGAGCTCAGCTGATTAAACACGAACGAGAGCTCCTGCTCGCCTCAGGCTATGACGCCTCACGAATCTAATATACGAGCAGCCTTAAAGTCATAGCTAACAACGAAAAAGGAGCTCTTAAAGAGCTCCTTTTGCTTTTCAAAAATCGGATACAAAAGACTTAAAGGCCGATATCTTCCGTTATTGCTTTGATTTGTTTGAGGTCCATTTTATAGACTTCAATCATTTGATCGACCTGACTTAGTCGTGAATTAGCTTCATCATGTTTATCACACGCGTCCGACTTCACGTCCCAAGATTTGCCTTCTAAAAATACGTCACACTCTTTCTTGAGTTTCTCAATCTTAGGTAATAATTTCGACCGTTCTTTCTCGAGAGACTCTAATTCTTGCGAAATTTTCAGCTCTTTCTGGAATACTTCGCGGGACCGCTCAAACATAGTCGCTTGCATATCCGCTTGACGACTCAACTTCTCATTTTCTGACTTCGTCGTGTTGATCTTATCTGCCTGCTGCTTCAATTGAGACTCTAGTGACAAGTTGACCTTCTCGACCTCAGTCAATTGCTTTTGCAACTTCTTAAGTGCTTTCTGGTGCGCTTCGTCTTTCGCGGCAAGTAACTCACTAACTTGGTTTTGTATTTCTTGGTCAAGCGCCTCTTCACGCACTTTTACTTGAGATTCCAACTGGGTTTTATCTTGCGTTAGTGCTTGATACTTTTCTTCTAATACGTGGTAAGTCGATTCCCACTTGTTCGCAGTGACAACCGATCCAACAAGGCCACCAAATGCCAAGCCTAACACCGCAGCGATTGCGATATAGATATGCGTACGTTTGTCACGCTCTTCAATGACAACTACGTCGTCTTGCTCTTCCATTTTGTTCTGAGAACTCACCGTATACTACTCCAAGGACTCTTTTACTTTGCTAGCGGATCAATTCCGCAAACATAATTGATGCTGTATAAATCAGAAATGCGCCAATTAATGTTATAACGGTCGCTTTTTGGACTTTTTCATTGGTTCGATAACGAAACAGCACAAATGCTACTGCAATCAACACCGCAATGGCTAATAATCTGGTCATACCGCCTCCTTGTCCACTCATGAAAAACTGCCTAGGTCCGTAGACTGTTTCACAAAGATTCATTGTAACCCATTTATACGTACCATAAGGTCAACTTAGCGTAGATTTTAAAATAAGTGCTCCGATTTTAATCAATTTTGTGTCCTTAATTGAATAACTTATGTCGTAACGATCGAAACACATTTATCGTTCTGAAGTGTTTTTGGGTTCCATTCCCTAACCCAATAAATTTTATTTATGCCGTGACTCGCACAAAAAGATTGGCAAACATACCTTCATGAAAATAGATAAGGTTATTTCATTGAAAATAAATTGACATAGGGTGTTGAAATGGACCAAAAACATGATAGAGTTCACACGTTAATGATGACCAGCATCATTAACTAACCTTTACTCATTTAATTGAGTAATTGTTCCGATGAAGACTGCAGGAGAGTGGTTATTAATCAAATTTTAACATTTGATTAGCATAACTCGCCGAAGAATTAACTATTTCAGGTGCTACCTAGGTAGCGGGGACTGTAGTTGGAGGAACCTCTGGAGAGAACCGTTAAATCGGTCGCCGAAGGAGCAAGTCTTGCACTCACGCAAGGTGAAACTCTCAGGCAAAAGGACAGAGGAGTGGAAAGTTACAACCTAACTATTTTGCTTGGCCTTCCCGCCTACAGCCAATAGCTTAGTTCTTTTAGAGATCGTTGATCTCGTCCTTTCCCTCTTCTCCTTATTAGTTGTTTTATTAAGGGGAAATCATGAACAACCTACAATCTTTACTACAAACCATCGATAATTTTGTCTGGGGTCCACCGCTGCTTATTTTGCTAGTGGGTACAGGTGTTTACTTCACTTTTAGCCTTGGCTTGATCCAGTTTAAACACCTCCCAACAGCGCTAGCGATGGTATTCAGTAAAGATAAGTCATCTAATACTCAAGGTGACGTTTCTAGCTTTGCAGCTCTTTGTACTGCACTCTCAGCAACAATTGGTACTGGTAACATTGTTGGTGTTGCCACAGCAATCAAACTCGGTGGACCAGGCGCTCTATTCTGGATGTGGCTCGCTGCCCTTTTCGGAATGGCGACTAAATACGCCGAATGTTTGTTGGCGGTTAAGTACCGAAGAGTCGATGATAAAGGCCAAATGATTGGTGGCCCAATGTATTACTTGCAATACGGTGTTGGCTCAAAAGCTCTCGCGATCATGTTTGCAGTGTTTGCTTTGGGTGTTGCTTGTTTTGGTATCGGTACGTTTCCACAAGTAAACGCGATTCTGGATGCAAGTGAGATATCTCTTGGTGTTAACCGTGAGCTATCTGCCTTTGTACTAACTCTTTTGGTTGCTTTCGTAACTTTGGGTGGCATCAAATCCATTGCTAACGTTGCAGGAAAAGTGGTTCCTACCATGGCTGTATTTTATGTGTTGGCGTGTTTAAGCGTGATCATCATGAATGCAGACCAATTGTTCAATGCCGTTGAATTAGTGCTGGTTTCAGCCTTTACATCAACAGCAGCGACTGGTGGTTTTTTAGGTGCAAGCATCATGCTGGCAATCCAATCAGGTATCGCTCGCGGTGTGTTCTCAAATGAATCAGGTTTGGGTAGCGCGCCTATGGCAGCAGCAGCAGCGAAGACAGACTCTTGTGTTAAACAAGGCCTAATTTCAATGACGGGTACCTTTTTCGATACCATCATTATTTGTACCATGACAGGCCTTGCTCTAATCCTGACCGGTGCATGGCAAAGTGACCTAGCAGGCGCCGCGATGACGACTCATGCTTTTGCGGTGGGTTTAAATGCAGATACATTTGGCCCTATGCTCGTCTCAATCGGTTTGATGTTCTTCGCTTTTACCACCATTCTTGGTTGGAACTACTACGGTGAGCGTTGCGTTGTGTTCCTGTTCGGAACTAAAGCTGTGCTTCCATACAAACTGATTTTCGTTGGCTTGGTGGCATCTGGTGCATTCCTTCACCTCGATATGATTTGGCTACTGGCTGATATCGTAAACGGTCTGATGGCAATTCCTAACCTGATTGGTTTGATCGCACTGCGTCACGTCGTACTGGCAGAAACCAAACTGTTCTTTAGCTCAACATCGCAATCAGGTGAAGTTGAAGCAGTGAAAGCTTAGTGAAACGACAGCTGTTCGGTCACAAACTACCAGTAACGGAGAGCAAAGCACATTAGAAATGGTAAAAACATAAAGCCCGCTATTATTTAGCGGGCTTTATTTATCTTCGGTTAAATGGTTAATCTCTCAACCATTGATGCTCAACGTTTTCTCCACGTTCTTCAAAAAACTTCGCATTTTTTTTCTTGAATTGATCCGCTTTCAACTCTGATAGCGGCCAGTCTAAAAATGCTTCTGTTACAAACGAGTCGCCGACACCAACCTCAATCGATTCCAGATGTTTCCCGATGTAGCGATAAAAGTAGCCTTGCCCAAACGCATCGCACACCATAGGTACATGCCTGACACGTTGATGATTGACAGAGACCGAAGCCCAAGTCGTCGTTTTAGGTTCACAGGTTTGCTCTTTTACAACGTCGACCTCAAATTTATTGTCCATAGTTGTCGAAACAAAAACGACAATAGCGTCATGCAAATACACACGCCTGAGCAATAACTGTTTAGTGTCTTGAGTTCGCGTTTGTTGTATTCCATTAGCAAAAGGCTCGAAGTAGCCCCAGTGCCAAGACCAGATCATGCCGCGTTGCGCAAACTGTACTTGTGGCCACGTATGCCAAGCAACAGCGGCACCTATCCCCACAATAAATACAGCGAGTAGTATCAACAATCGATAAATATTACGCATTAAACGGGTTTTTCAATTAATAACTTCACACCAAGTGCGACTAATACTGCGCCCGTCGCGCCTTCCATCCACTTCATAAAGCTTGCATTCTTTAGTAGATTTTTAGCCGAGTTAAGCGCGCCAGCTAAACCACACTGCCAAACCATCGCAATAGCAAAGTGTACAGATGCCATCATCATTGATTGAAGCAAGGGTGAACCTTCTGGATTCACAAACTGTGGCAAGAAAGCCAAATAGAAGACCGCCGTTTTCGGGTTCAAGACGTTAGAAAGAAAGCCCTCTCTAAAAGAGCGCTTACCATTAAACACTTCGTGAATCTGCTCGGTCACGGTCAATCCATCTTTCGACGACATTAGCGCTTTTAAACTGCTCAAACCAAGCCAGATAAGATAAGCTGCGCCAATCATTTTTACGATTTGGAACAACTCTGCTGATTGCGCAAGAATCGCCGAGATACCAACCGCAGAAAAAAAAGCATGTACGAATAAGCCAAAGCAAATCCCTAGACTGGTTGTACATCCATCTTTTAGGCCCGAGCGGCTAGTGTTACGGATAACAAGTGCAGTATCTAAACCTGGCGTTAACGTTAAAATCGTAATGGCAATAATAAATGCCTCGAAATTCAAAATATCCATATTATCGTGATAATTAATTGTCAATCCTTCATCAATACCGCCAATCCACAAGATTCGCAAGCTTCTTTTTTAAGAGAGCTATACAACTGGGTGAGTTTATGGACAATGGGTTGGAGTTAATTGTTAATTATTAGTAAATTAACGCAGGTTGCTTAGTGCAACACCATATGAAGGACCCGTTATCGGGTGTTTAGGGAAAGAACAAAAGAATAAGAGTAGTCACATGAACGCATTTACAAAACTCGTTGAACATTCCAAAAAAGTGGCAAATTTTGAGCATCTATCTGCCATCATAGATTGGGATCAAGCAGCGGTCATGCCACCTGGTGGCGCTGAAGCACGCTCGAATGCCACGGCAGAGCTTGATGTACATATCCATTCTTTAATGACTCAACCGCACTTGGGAGAGCTTTTCGCTCAGGCAGAAGAAGAGACGCTGTCTACAAAAGAAAAATCTATCCTAAGAGAAATGAAGCGTGGGTGGCAGCAAGCTAACTTACTACCAGAATCATTAGTTCAAGCTCAATCTCTTGCTGGCTCCAAATGTGAACATGCATGGCGTACACAACGTGGAGAAAATGACTGGGCTGGTTTTGAAAAGAACTGGGCTGAAGTAGTAAAGCTATCGCAGGAAGAAGCGCAAATTAGAGCCGAAGCAAATGGCACGACTCCTTATGATGCCATGCTCGATGTTTATGAACCTGGCACAACGTCTGCGTCGTTAGACATTCTTTTTGCTGACGTGAAAACCTGGCTTCCTACTTTGATCGATGAAGCGCTTGAAAAACAACAATCAGACAACATCTTATTGCCAACTGCACACTACCCTGCGGAAAAGCAAAAAGCGCTCGGTTTGGAAGTCATGAAGCTACTTCAATTCGATTTTGAACACGGTCGACTTGATGAGAGTACCCACCCATTTTGTGGCGGTGTACCGACAGATGTGCGTATTACGACACGTTATAATGAAAACGAGTTTGTCCAATCATTGATGGGGATTGTCCACGAAACTGGCCATGCTCGATACGAGCAAGGGCTACCAAAAGATTTATCAGGAACACCCGCGGGAGAAGCTCGCTCTATGGGTATTCATGAATCACAATCACTCTTCTTTGAAATGCAAATAGGACGAAGCAGCGCGTTTATCGATCACCTCGCTCGACTGGCTTCTAACCATTTTTCTGGTAGTGAATTCGAAAAAGACAATTTAGCCAAAATTTACACTCGCGTAGAAAAAGGCTTTATTCGCGTAGATGCTGACGAACTCACATATCCTGCTCACGTTATTCTTCGATATGAAATTGAGCGAGATCTCATGAACGGCGTCATCAAACATACAGATGTACCAGAACTCTGGAACGAAAAGATGAAAGCGTACTTGGGGCTATCAACCGAAGGAAACTTCAAAAATGGCTGTATGCAAGATATCCATTGGACAGACGGAAGTTTTGGCTATTTCCCGTCCTACACGCTCGGTGCGATGTACGCTGCACAATTTATGGCAGCAATGAAACAAACCGTCGATGTAGATGCGGTTATTCGTTCTGGCGACTTAGCTCCGATATTCAATTGGCTCTCAGAAAACATCTGGAGTAAAGGTAGCTTATTCACCACTGATGAGTTGGTAAAACAAGCCTCGGGTGAAACACTGAATGCTAAACACTTTCAAGCTCACCTAAAAGATCGCTACTTATAAAGCGAAACGAATAGAAAGTAAAAGCCCAAGGTTCGTATGTTCCTTGGGCTTTTTTAGTCTCTACATGCTATGCCAAGCTAGGGATGAGCCTAGGCTTGTACAAACAGTCCTCACCCTCTGGTCTAGTTTTAAACCGACGATGAAGCCACATATACTGGCTCGGACTTGCCATGATTGATGTTTCAACTATTTGATTCACGAATGCGGCGGCGCGTTGATGATCCTCTTTCGGGAAACCTTCGACGGGCGCACTAATGGTTAGGGTATAGTGTCCGTCTTTTCCTCTTACCATCGTAAAAGGCACAATGGCGCAATCTGTAGAATCAACCAACAAACTTGTACCTGTCGTAGTACAAGCATTTTTAACGGCAAATAACGGTGCAAATGTCGAGCGTCGGTTACCATAATCGTGGTCCGGTGCATACCAAACTCGCTCACCCGTTTTAAGTGCTTCAAGCATGGCTTTGACGTTTTTACGATCAATCAGTGTACGATTAGAGCGAGAGCGTCCTTTATACTGAAAATAATCAAAACACGGATTATTGTTTGGGCGATAAACACCGGTTCCAGACTTTTTAATGCCAAAAGCTCGAGCACCTAACTCTAGATTCATTGAGTGTACGGCCAACATTAATGCACCTTTGCCTGACTTCTCTAAAGCCTCTAGATGCTCCATGCCTTTTATCGTGACGTGTTTGTTTACCCGTTTATCTGACCAAAACCATGCCATTGCGGTCTCAAAAAGTGCGATGCCAGTATTGTCGATGTTGTCTTTTAGAATTGCTTCGCGTTGGCATTTTCCCATATGAGGGAAGCAAAGCTCAAGATTGCGTCTGATCGTAACTTGACGTTTTCTCATGATTCGCATAGCTAAACGACCAATGTTGCGTCCCAAAGCTAGTTGAACTTTAAAAGGAAGGAGGCTAAGTAAGTACATCACGCTAATGATAATTAACGTTCCCCAGTAACGAGGCAAAAGAAATTCGGCCTTGAATGCAGGCTTTTTGTATTTGTTCATGTAAGTATTGTCAGATGTGCCCATCTATAAGTGATAAAAACAATGATAATGGACTGCACTTTTATCATTGATAACGCTAATAACATAAATTAAAGCGCGCGGATTCTATGGTTCTTCGACACACTACACAATAAGAACTTTGCAGAAATATGTAGGGAATGAAAAAGCAGTAAAGATGAGTCGCCACGTTAACATCTATCGGAGTGATTTATCTACTGCCCTTTCCTAAAGTTTGAAGAAACATAACTTTGTATTTTCAATGCGCTAAATAATGCCTGTTTTTCAATCACATAATGCGACCGTGATGAATGCAACAATAAGACATCATATCAATACTCGCCATTAGCGATTGAATTTGCACTAAAAAGCCGCAGCAATTTCTCGCTGCGGCTTCTTATTCACTTAACAAGTCGAGTGGCGTTATTCGTACCCTACTGTTTTGGATAATAAATTTACGATCAACACACCAGCGATAATAAACCCAATACCAACTAGGGCTGGTAAGTCTAGACGCTGTCCGTAAACAAAGTAACTAACCGTCGCAACCAAAACGATCCCAGCACCACTCCATATGGCATAAACAACCCCGACAGGCATTGTTTGCACTGTGACGGAAAGCAAGAAGAAAGCGATGCCGTAACCAATCAAAACGACTGTGCTCGGCATTACTTTCGTAAATTGCTCTGTTTTGGGAATATAAGAAGTGGCAATCACTTCACATACAATCGCTATCGACAGCGCCAACATTGGTGGCATAGAGACAAGCATTTTGAACATAAGGCATTAACGCTCAACAGAAATGTAACCGACAACATGTCCGGATAATTAGGCCGCGCATTATACCCAACTCATCTCACGATGGAATACCACTAACGATGTTTACACACCATCACTTTCGCTTACTTTTTGATGACCAGGTGAAAGGCTGACGTTTTGGTGCTGACGAGAAATTTCAAAGTAGATATGCATATCAATCGGCTCAGGTGTATTGAGTAGCATCTTACCTACTTCACGTTGGAAATGACCATAATTACCTAGCTCATCCGTTAGTTCTAGGAGCTCGTAAGAGGCTTCATCGGCAAACATTCCATACGCATACTGATAATGACTGATATCCTTGCTCTTATCATAACCCAGCTTTTGAAGAGCTTGATCAATCTCTTCCGGCGTATAAATGTCTTTATCACCAAACGAATGCAGTAGCACGCAAGGAACTTCTTGAGCGATGCTCTGAATCTTTGTCTTTCTCTTGAAAATACCGAACATAATGTCCTCCACTGACGATGTTTCCAAATATGCACATTAATGCAAAATGGTGAGCTGATTGTTTTTAGTATGGCTCATTAATTTGAGACTTCCTTACTACGAAGTCACCTTCACATATTAACGTGATCGCATAATTACCAGCAAATAGTACACACTGCGTTTCAAACCTATCTCATCAGAAACTCTGCTTTAGTCACAATTGTGTGACAACCCCGAGTACGGTTTACCATAATGTAAAGAGTAGATTGAAAAGTCGGATTTCGTATCGACATCTAAACTTAATTAAGTTAGCTTTAGAAGTATAGACGTCTAGATTGACTATACTTAGGGAGAGAAAGTCGTGCCAATTAGAATTCCAGATCAATTACCAGCTACCGATGTATTAAGGACAGAAAACATCTTCGTGATGAGTGAAACGCGTGCAGCGAGTCAGGAAATACGTCCTTTAAGAGTGCTGATCCTTAATCTGATGCCAAAAAAAATAGAGACTGAAACTCAGTTTCTGCGTCTACTCTCAAACAGCCCACTACAGGTTAACGTCGAATTACTGCGCATTGATAACCGCCCGAGTAAAAATACGCCAACTGAACATTTAGACACGTTTTATCGCCAATTTGAAATGGTGCGAGATAAAAACTTCGATGGCATGATCATTACTGGGGCTCCATTAGGTTTGGTACAATTTGAAGATGTCATTTATTGGGATCATCTCAAAACCATCATGGAGTGGGCAAAAGATCATGTGACATCCACTCTTTATGTTTGCTGGGCTGCGCAAGCAGGACTAAAGCTACTCTACGATCTACCTAAAAAAACGCGTAAAGAAAAACTTTCAGGCGTGTATCATCACCAAATCCATCATCAATTTCACCCTATCTTACGTGGATTTGATGACACGTTTTTGGCTCCTCACTCGCGTTACGCAGATTTTTCGCCTCACTTTCTAGAAGAGCATACTGACTTAGACATTTTAGCGACATCGGATGTCGCAGGTGTGTACTTGGCCACCACAAAAGACAAACGCAATGTCTTTGTCACAGGACACCCTGAGTATGATTCTCACACCTTACATAATGAATATATCCGAGATTTAAGCGAAGGTATGGAGCCCGCTATTCCTGTCAACTATTACCCAAACAACAACCCAGATAACCCACCAATTGCAAGCTGGAGAAGCCATGGACACCTTCTCTTTTTAAACTGGCTGAACTACTGTGTTTATCAGCAAACACCGTACGACCTCGAGCACTTCAGTGAAGATGCTTTCACTAAAGACGATTAGCTTCAAAATAAGCAAACAAAGCACTCATCATTACCGAAATGTAATATGTGAACCAAGCCGCCATATGGCGGCTTTTTCATAACAGTTTGCAAACCTGATCGCATAGTGTTTTTTCCTCAATAGGTTTTTGCTAAGTAATTCATATCATGCAGAAAGATTCAGGGATGTAGGGATAAAGAATGAAAACAGCAAAGCTCGGTGCACTAATATTATTGTCTCAGTTTGCACTCGTGGGTTGCGTGACGGTGAAAGAAGATGGAAGCCCTGTCGTTAAAGCCGATCCTGTGGCAATGGCAGAATCACGTATCGCACTTGGCTTAGGTTATTTAGACGGCGGTAACATGATTCGCGCGCATGATAACTTACAACAAGCCTTAAACCACGCACCTCAATACTATCGCGCGCAATTATCTATGGCTCACTACTACGAAACGGTTGGTGAAGATATTAAAGCCGAACAGATGTATAAACGCTCTCTACGCCAACACACTAAAAACGGAAATGTGCTCAATAACTACGGTACTTTTCTTTGCAAGCGAGGTGACTTCGAAAAAGCCGATCAGATGTTTAATCGAGCCATTGAGCAGCCTTATTACTACCTTATTCCAGCGAGCTATGAGAATGCAGCTTTTTGTGCGCTAAAATCACAAGATAAAGACAAAGCGAGATACTACTTTACTAGAGCTATCGATCATGACCCCCATAGACCAAAATCGATTTTGCAACTCGCTAAAATAGAAATTGATAGCGGTGATTATACTGAAGCTAGAATTCGATTAATGAGATTCAATCAAATGTATGGCGTGAAGAAGCCCTCTTTGCAACTCATGATTCAACTTGAACGTGCAGCAGGCAATGAAGCTCTCCAGAAAAAGTATCAAAAACAATTGGAGAATTTTTCTTAGTACAAAATAGCGATACAGATGGCGCATTAGCTCACAGCCAATACTGCGCTTGACCAAGAATCCGGTGAATTCAGACTCACGGTGATACATTCATCCTGTACATAAACGTCAAATTCGGTACTATTTGAACGGAATAAGTGACCAAGTCACATTATAAAAAGTGCGCACACAACGAAATTTGTACATCATACTGTTTTTAAGATTGATTTCGGCACATTGATAAATACTAAATATTACTGACATGCACCAGAAGGAAGTTGAAGCCGGATGAAACCTGCCTGCACTCTGTTATTACTCACTTTGCTGAGTTCACCTTTTGTCGTCAGTGCACAAGAAAATATTGAGAAAACATTCACATTTGGCATTGTGTCCAATAAAGCCCAAAGCAAAATCAAAAAAGCGACGCCCCTTACTCAGTATGTAACTGAAAATATGGCTGAATATGGTTACGCAAAAGGGGCGGTAAAGGTATTTAAAAATTATCGTCAGCTCGCGGTTGCGCTTGAAAATGGCACCGTTCAAATTGCAACGGCGACCCCCTTTAATGCGATGACCTTAGAAAAGGAGTCTAATAGCCAAGTTCTTGCTATACGATGGAAAAAAGGCCTGCAAAAATATCATACGGTGTTCTTTACTAATAAAGAGAGTGGCATTGAGTCACTTTCTGACCTGCGCGGAAAAACGCTTGTTTTCGAAAAGCGTACGTCTACCAGCAGCTATTACCTACCTGCGATTACATTGCTGAATCACGGAGAAAAACTGCAATACCTTCCCTCTCCTGATGACAAACCGGCCAAAGACAGTATTGGTTATTTATTCCTTGATGAGCAACTCGCTCAGTCAAATGAAATCAACCTATCTGTATGGGTATATAAACAGAGAGTTGCAGCAGGAGCATTCAGTAACTTCAACTGGAACAATCCCAAAGATTTGCCAGAGAACATGAAAGACAAACTAGCGATTTTTTCTCGTTCTGTTGAAATACCCAGGGATTTGATTCTCGCTTCTCCAAGCATGAGCCTAGAGCAACAGCGTAAAATCACGTCCATACTGCTTGATATGGATACAACTCACGAAGGCTCTCTCGCACTTAAAAAGTTTCAGAACACCAAAAAATTCAGCGCGCTTACTCCAGAAATGCGAGCCTCCTTAAGTACAGTGCGCAAGTCAGTTCACTTGTTACCGAAGGTGGATTGATGTTTCAAAAGCTCTCACTCGAAACCAAATATATTTGCTCGACAATATTCGTTGTCTTGTTTGTTGTGGTGATAAATCTTGCGTTATACATGCACGGTTACGATGCGTATTCAAATAGCTTAACTCAACAAATCACGAACAACTCTCAAGAAAAAACAGAATCTTACGTTAAGCAAAAAGGGTTGGTTTATGCAGAGCTATTATCAAAACAGCTTTTTGATCCACTCTATACAGACAATATCAGTCAAGCGTATGAGCAAATTAAGGCAACATTGAGCCAGCCAGATGTCTCGAAAATACATGTTGTTGACAATGAAGGGCTAATCTTTCACGACGGCACTACTCAGCTAAGGATGTTTGCCCAACCTCATTACCGCTCTCCTTTTATTTTGAAAGCAATAGAAGAATCCAGAACTCTCGTTTCCTTTTCCAAGCATCAGTTGGAGATCGCAGCGCCGATTCAGCAATCAAATATTACTCTTGGGGCGGTATATCTTGAGCTTAACTTGATACATCTACTGGAAGAGAAAGAACAGAACATTGAACAAGTCCAAGCGATTACCTCAAACGATAAACAGAAGATGTTTAACTTGCTGCTAACGATCAGTGGGATATCCGTTCTATTCGGTAGCATCATCGCTTATGCTTTGGGGCGGTCGTTAACTAAGCCACTCAAGCAACTAAAAGATCAATTTTCAGAGTCAAATACCCAAGCGCTGCCAGTCACCGACATACAAAGCAAAGATGAAGTGGGAGAACTTATTTCGGCGTACAACAAAATGTCAAACAAAGTGAACCGATACACCAGCCGAGTTGAGTTCATGGCGTACCACGATATTCTGACTTCCCTGCCAAACCGAGAAAAGTTACTCATTGATATTCAAACGCAAATAACTGACCACAAATCCCCCTCACTCGCGGTTGTGTTTATTGACTTGGATGACTTTAAGCACATTAACGATAACTATGGACATAACATTGGGGATAAATTGCTAGGCCATCTTGCCTCAGAGCTTCAAGGCCGTTTGCCGAGTTATTTTAAGCCGCTTTACCGCCTTTCTACCATCGTAAGTCGAGTAGGTGCGGATGAATTTGTACTGGCCTTTCCGTGCTCGGACAATCATGAAGCTACAGAAAAAGCGCACGCTATTCATCGCCAACTACTCTCTCCCTTTAGTTTGGAAGAGAACGATATTCAAATTACGGCAAGCCTCGGAATTGCTGTGTATCCAGAATTTGGTTCAAACGCTGAGTCTCTTTTACAGCTTTCCTCTCTTGCGGCGCAGGAATCTAAAAGACGCGGTAAAGACATTATGACGATATACGATTCCACGTTTGATGAAACGATTAAACAACGTTTATACATAGAACGAGAACTGCGTCGTTCAGTACGTGACTTGTCTCAATTCGAGCTGTGGTATCAACCACAATTTGATCTAAAAACCTATCGCCTAATTGGGGTCGAAGCATTGGTTAGGTGGAATCATCCCGAGAAAGGCTATATCAGTCCAGAATCGTTTATCCCGATCGCAGAGCAAAGTGATTTAATATTGGAGCTTGGAGAACATATCATTGAGACGGCAGTTGCTCAGCGGGCAATGTGGGCAGAACATTTCGGTACTGATTTTCACATAGCATTAAACTTGTCCCCAAGACAAATCTATCGCCAAGATTTAAGTCAATTATTTTCTAAGTATTTACGACGACATGATGTCGCCCCTCAAACCATTCATGTTGAAGTGACAGAGTCACTTTTTATTGATGATACAGAGAAAGCTCAATATGTGCTTAAAAAACTACAAAGTATCGGAGTGGAAGTTTGGCTAGATGACTTTGGTACGGGGTATTCAGCCCTTGCCTACCTACAACATATGGCTTTTGACGGGCTCAAGATTGATCGTTCATTTATCGCTCAAATCCGAAAAAGCGATCAAGACGATTCATTAGTTCGCGCGATTGTATCCATGGCTCACAACCTAAGAATGAAAGTAGTAGCCGAAGGCGTAGAAACTCAAACTCAACTCACACGAATGGAGTCTCTCCACTGTGACGTCGTACAAGGTTTTTTCTTAGGTAGACCTGTACCTGCTGAGGAATTGATTGCATTTGAATACCAACGAGGGAGTGGCGCTCAAAGCGTCAATCACTTTGCTTAGAACGCCGTTTTGTTAACTATTGCCGCTTAGCGCGTTAGTACTCGTAATGCAATATCGGTCACACTTCCCCCACCTCATTAATATGAATTTTCTCTTAAAATCTAACATCTGAGATAAATAAACTACACTTTTCATATCAACTTCTTGGATATGGAAATGCGCGTGGTAGGAATCTTTTCTTGGAACAACCTGTCGGTAAAACAAAAGCTATTTGGGTTGGTTTTGCTGCCAATTTTATTGTTGCTTGTCCTCGCGGGTAAACATGTACAAAGCCTTTCTATCCAGGCTCAGGAACTACAAAAAGCACAGTTATTCTCTGTCTACATCGACCGCGTATCTTCGCTTTATCACCTACCGAATAACCCTGATGTAATAGATAAGCAACTAAAAACTCAGCAGATATCTCAATTGTTACGCGACACCGCTGCACCAGTATTCGGTGAAAACGCTGAGATACTAAACCAGTTGACAAGCTTTGAGGAAGCAACCCTCTCGATGCTCTCTTCGCAAAATCAAGAAGAAAAGTTAGATGCGGCAGAGTGGCGCGCTGATACGTTCAAAGAAATCCTCATGAGCTTAGACAAAGTCTATTTTAGAAATGTGAGTTATGAAACAAACACTCACCTTTCTTCTTTGATGCAACTTGAATGGTTGATGTTTTGGTCCACTGAAGAGCATAGATTAAGCGAATATTTGATTCGATCTTCAGAGGAAAATAACGAGTATGACCTCACAACACAGGCTTCTATCCAATCTTTAATCCAGAACCAACAACTATTTCTAGAGCGTTTTGTGACGCTAAATGCCAATCAACAACAAGTAGATCTGCTCATTGAGACGTTTACGGGTGAAGTCTTTATCAAAAGCCAAGAGTTTCGTGCCTATTTATTGCAACCAACTCAACTCAAATCATTAACCCCGGATGAGATTGATGCGGGGTTATCTGCACTCAACAAACGCTTATCGTTATTACAAAGTGTTGACGACAAAATGGAACAGCAGCTGAGTGATGATATATCAAAGACAATCAACACGACGACACAGCACCGCTTTACCTTTATCGCAATGATGAGCCTTTTAACGCTGTTGGTCGTAAGTTTAACATTAAGATTGGTGCGAAAAGTTACTGGAAACTTGAATCTAGTCCTCAAATTTCTCAGTAACGAAAGCAATGAACAAAGTAACACTGAAAATTCACCTCTTGCTCAACTAATAAAGGGTAAAGACGAGCTGAGTAAGTTTGCTCGAGAGGTAAAAAAGCTTAGTGATGAGCGGATGTTGTCCAGACTAAAGCTCACACAAGCTAAAGAAGATGCAGAACAAGCAAAAGATGATGCAATTAAGGCGAGTAAAGCCAAAAGTAGCTTTTTGGCCAACATGTCCCACGAGATCCGCACGCCGCTAAATGGCGTTATTGGTATTTCTGAAGTCTTATCCGATACTTCCCTGACTGCCACACAACGCGATTACGTCGACACGATTGAAACCTCCTCCCAACTGCTTTTGAGTTTAATTAATGACGTTCTAGACTTCTCAAAAATTGAATCTGGGATGTTGCTCATTAGCCCACATTCAACTTGTGTTCGAGAGTCTATCTATGACATTGCTTCTATCATTTCACCGAAAGCAAAGGAAAAAGGCATCGATGTGCAAGTCAACATTAGCCGTAACACGCCTTACCACGTAATGTTGGATGACCATCGTATACGCCAAGTTGTCATGAACTTCATGTCTAACGCGGTAAAATTTACCGAACAAGGCAGTGTAGAGCTATCGGTCATCACCCGCGAAATTAAAAATGGTGAAGCGGTCATCGAGTTTTCCGTTAAAGATTCTGGAATTGGTATTGATGCCCAGCAGCAAAAGAAAATATTTGCTCCATTTGCCCAAGAGGATAACTCTACTACCCGACAATTTGGGGGAACTGGACTTGGGCTTGCCATTAGCACGCAATTAGTTGAGCTAATGGGTGGAGAAATTCAACTTGAATCCGAGAAAGGTAAAGGCAGTCGCTTCTTCTTTGAACTAACTGCTCCTGTTGTGACGCAAGAGTTTAACGCTTATCACGCTCTGAATCACAACGATATATGGATTGTATGCAGCAGTACTCAACTAGAACAAAAACTGCGTAACGAGTTAAGTTTTTTCAACATCAATATAACGCAGTCAGTAGATACCTTAAGTGCGTTGCCAACGTGGATTGATAACGAGCGCGTTATCGTTATTCATGTAGAAGCATCACCAAATGCAGCGGCGATGCATATCGATGAGATAGAAAGCCTTTGTAAACGAAACATTCGTGTCTGCCTCATCAAGCACCTTCATAGCCCACAATTCGACTTTAGAAACAGTATCAGCGCCTTGGTCACTCAGCCACTACTAGGGCAGCGCTTAATTAAAGCACTTGAAAGTTGTGCGGCAAATTTCTCGCACGCACAACAAGAGAGCACTTCAGCGCAACATGTTAAATCTCTGCCGAAAATTTTGGTCGTTGATGACAATACGGTCAATCAAAAAATCGCGGGGCTACACGTCACAAAAGCTGGCTTCGAATTTGATGTCGCTGTAAACGGACAAGAAGCGGTTGAGAAATTTCAACAGAATCAATACAGCCTAATTTTAATGGACTGCATGATGCCCGTAATGGATGGATTTGAAGCCACCCAAATAATTCGTCAAATAGAAGTAAAAGAAAAACGCGCTTTCAGAATTCCGATTATTGCTCTAACGGCAAGTGTGGTCGATGACGATATACAAAAATGCTTTGACGTTGGAATGGATGACTATGTGCCCAAACCATTTAAAGCAGGGTTGCTTAAAGAGAAGTTAGATAAGGCAATTGGGTTACGTGTTTCCAACACGACGCCTGCTGAACCACACCAAGAGAACACCACCCCCGATAAAACTCATGAACTACCTGCAAGTTCTGAGCAACCAGAAGCAACGGTAACGCCTATTCGCTCCGAACGCATCTTGCTTGTCGAAGATAATAGAGTGAACCAGAAAGTGGCTTCTCTATTGCTATCTAAAGCAGGCTATCAATTCGAAGTCGCAGAAAACGGACAAATTGCAGTCGAAATGTTCCAAAAAGATGGAAAGTTTGATGTTATTTTGATGGATTGCATGATGCCCATAATGGATGGGTTTGAAGCTTCTAGGCAAATTAGAGCTTATGAAGCGAGTAAAGGATTAGCTAAGACGCCCATTATCGCATTAACAGCAAGCGTCGTTGATGATGATATTCAACGCTGCTTTGATTCAGGAATGGATGCCTACGTACCAAAGCCTGTGCGCAAAGAAAAACTGTTGTATCAAATTGAACAAGCAATGTAGGTGGATTCTATGAGTAGAAATCATTCTCGCGTTGCTTTTCCTTTGCGTTACATAAAACGCTATCTGTTTATTCTGATTGCCCTTCTTTCATTAAATTGCCAAGCTCTCGCTGCGGAGAGCTACGCCGTTTTCTCATTTAATGACGAATTCTCTCCGCTCACTGTCAATAAAGCGCGAAAGTTGTACAGAGGGAAGACGCAACTTTTACAAGGCCAGCGAATTGAACTCTCTGACTGGCCTGCGACATCAACAGAAAGAGCTGAGTTCTATCGTTATCTTCTCAACAAAAATTTAGCGCAAATGAACGCGCATTGGGCAAGCTTGTCTTTTTCAGGTAAAGCTAGACCGCCAAAAGTGATTGCACGCTCCAGCATTGATGACCTCATAGCATGGATGCAAGAGAAGCCGAATAGAATTGGTTATGCCCCAACATCGAGCGTCCCTAGTAATGCTCATGTTTTATGTGTGGTTAGCTCGGAGAATTGATATGAAAAAATATTTAACCATGTTATCGCTGAGTATCGCGACCTTTCCGAGCTCAGCCACGATTGAAATAACAGAACAACTTTCTTTAAGTGGTTTTGGCTCTACGTCGTGGGCAAAATCCGATAATCCAACTACGGTACTAGTTAACCGCTTTATTGGCGATGAATCTTGTTTCGATTGCGATACCACTTTCGGCATGCAGCTCGATTATTTTCACAAGGCATTTCGGGCATCCGCACAAGTCGTAAAGCGCCCGCAAGACCATTGGAGCTCGCCTCAGCTCGAGTGGGCGTATTTGGCTTATACCTATAAAAACATAGAAATACGAGGAGGACGCTTAAGACTGCCACTGTTTTTGATGTCTGAGTACAACTATGTCGGCCACGCTTTTACCCAAGCCCGCCCACCGAATGAGGTATATGACAGCATTCTAGGTATCACGGCTTATAACGGCCTATCTGCACGCTGGATTCATGACCTTAATGAGCAAACCGTACTTACCGCCATGCCGTTTGTCGGGTTTAAAGACAATAGTGACGTAACCATCAATGAACGTACTGAATTGGAAATTGAGTCAAACAATACTGCAGGGATGAACTTAACGCTAAGCGGAGAGAGTTATCGTTGGTATTTTTCCTACCTCCACGGCGATTATGATCAAACAACGACGCTCTCTAACATTGAGCAATCCACTCCCGGTGGCGGAACCACAATCATTGACCGTCTAGTTGAAACAGAAAAAAACAACACGATCGATCTGTTTTCTCTAGGGTTAAGATACGAGCTCGATAACATTGTGATTATGGCAGAAGGACAGACCAGCAATCTTTCCTCATCTTGGTACGCGACAACAAGTTATAATGTAAACAAGCTGACTCCTTATATTGTTTACGGTCAGCAGTTTAATAGTCGGGATAAAAAAAGTGGAGACAGTTTCTTACTCGGGTTGAGATACGACCTAGATTACAACGTTTCCCTGAACGCAGAATGGCAAAGGTTCAACGCCTACAATAATAGCTCTGGCGCGTTTTCATCAGCCCCAAAGGATGACAGTGCGAGCCTTTATACGCTAATGCTCAACTTCGTTTTTTAATGTTTCTTACAGTACCAATTTCCACAACACTGGGGGCTGTTGTATTAAGAAGGTTTTTTGCAACACGTAACTAAACGCTAAACGACTGGAAGGGATAGAATCGATCAGATAGGTAAGTGGCAATCCAAACAGAGACAAAGGTTACTCTATTTCGGTTTGTTTTGATTGCCTTTTAACCGCTTTTCTTTGCGTCGCAGTGCCCGGAAAAACTTTGACTCTTCGTGGTACCAACCAAGGACACTAATTGGGAAGCCCACGAGCATCATAATAAAAACATCCGCAGGGAGTTGTTCCCAAATGTCGCTTAAAGAATGCAGCTCTCCAAAAATGAACAAACCGATGACTTTACCAAGCAGTAATGCACAACAAATCATAAAGAAGGACTTTAATATATAGTGCCATTTGCCTTTTTTACGCTCTTCTCTCCAATAGGCATATTTATATTGTCGGTCGTACATTCATCCCCCTAAAGTAAACTTGCCGTAAGTTTAAGTATCTCGATAGCGTAAAGTGCGTTGGCACCTCTTTAATCATAGTGCGTATCTAAAGTGAATGCTTATCGTGGCAATAAGAAGGAGAGGTATTCTGTAGTAAGAGCTACATAATCTCTGAACGTTATATGTCTTGTGTCATTCGGATGATGTCTGATTTTGCTTATCGCTAGTGTTTTCTGAACACCCAAATCGGGCCGATGAGTAGAAACTGTAAATCCTCAAAAAACGACGGTTTTTTACCTTCAATCTTGTGACCGATAAATTGCAATATCCACAATACGCCAAACAAGAGCATAGAAATATGCAGAACGGGCAACATCAATACCTCTAGAGACCAAATAAGGCCAATGCACGCTAATGTGTAGCCGATCATCATCATGAATACGCTCAGAGACAAACGAAAATAGAAAACCCAAGTGGGGATCACTGCTACCCAAACCCAATTAAGTTCGAAGCCTAATAATGAAATCTGGGGAATCGACCAAATAAGTCCAACCACAGAAAGGTAAATACCTGGAACTGCGATTGTGTGAATCTTTTGGTTGATAGGGTTTTGGTGACTCTCCCCGTATTCTTTTAGCCATTCAGATAATGCTCGCATATCATTCCCCTTTTCCACCTTCTTATTCTTATATAGCCCGAGGATGATAAAGGTGCGAATTTTTCCGTAAAGGCTACGAGCAACGAGCGACAAAACAACAGAGGCCAGTGCGTTGCCGATTACTCACCAAGCAACGCTCGTTGTGCTTTCGGCAGCTTGGCAACGACAAGAGCATAAGAGCGTTCACACAAGTCTTGAATCAACCCATCCTCGACATCACCGTTAAAATAAACCGTTATCCAATGACGCTTATTTAAGTGATAACCCGGGATAATATCCGTAAACTGCGACGTTAAGACTTCTCCATCTTCTGGTTTTACTTTTACGCTGACATACTCCCGACCGTTTCTCTCTGCAATGATGGCAAACATCTTGCCTTTGATTTTGTATACAAGCGCTTCAGGCCCAAATGGGAAATCGCTTTCTGCACACATGAAGGTACTTAAGTATTGTTCTAGTTCTTTGCTTTTCATATCCCCTGCCTCCTTCTGCGTTCTCATTCAAATTGTGGCAATAGCAATTTTAACGCCTGGTTAACCTGCTCTTTTTCATTGCCTTCTAAACCATGCAATAACGATTGCTGAACGTCTACATGCTCCAAAATTAGCTTGTCAATTAAGGTTAAGCCTTGCCCTGTTAGTTCAACGGTGACGCTACGTCGGTCTTCTTTACTATGGGTTCTGGTGATAAACCCTTTCTTCTCTAGTTTATCTAAGCGATTAGTCATCGCACCCGAAGTGAGCATCATCGACTCTATTAACGCTGAGGGAGTAAGACAATATGGTGAACCAGCTCGACGCAGTGTCGCTAACACATCAAATTCACCCATTTTCAGATCGTACTTCTTATGTAGCTCGGCGACCCTAGATTCCATGTGTTTTGCAATTCGCATTAGTCGACCCATTATTGCCATCGGTTCAGTGTCGAGGTCTGGCTTCTCCCTAGCCCACTGCTCTACCACTCTATCAATTGCATCCATTATTTCTCTCCAAACATCATATATTTTTTATTTTAACATAAAGATACTTTACAAAAAGCCACCTTGCCGATATCGTTACATTTAATTATCTCTACATAAAGATATTTAACATGAACATTTTACTTGCGATGATTCCTGCCTTTTTTTGGGGGACGACTTACGCTGTTACTCAGTTTACTCTACCGAACTGGCCTCCCGTTTTACTTGGCGCTCTAAGGGCACTGCCTGCGGGTCTTTTGTTGCTGGCAATAAAGCCCTCGTTTCCGAAAAGAAGTGAGTGGAAGGTGCTGCTTGTTTTAGGAACCATCAACATCGCTTGCTTCTTTGGTCTCATTTTTGTCATGGCGTTGACGCTTCCTTCTGCCATCTCTGGTGTTGGTATGGTTTCGGTCCCCGTTTTTGCGATGCTGTTTGGTTGGGCGGTCTACAAACGTCAGCCTAGTGGCATTCAAGCTATAAGCGGCGCAACTTTGATTGCTTTAGCTTGGTTCTTATTTGATCCTAGCTCTATTTCTCTCGAACCCGTGGGCTTACTTGCGATGATCTCCGCCATTATGTGCATCGTGATAGGAAGTAGCGTAACAAAGTCACTAGGTACAAAAATGCACTGGTGGACAGTGTTAACATGGCAGCTCATTTTGGGTGGCGTGATTATGTCTATCGCAACAAGTGTGCTGGCGATAAACAATCCAGAGCCATATGTTACGGTCGTTCAGGACGTATCCATGACGAATATTCTAGGGTTACTGTGGGTAATTATTCTGAACACCGCATTAGGGTATGGCATGTATGTATGGTTATTACAGCGGATGTCGGTCGTAGATTTTACCTTTGGTGGTATTGCAAACCCAGTCGCAGGCATTGTTTCGGGCCTACTGCTATTGGGGGAAACGTTCACTCCTCTGCAATACAGCTTAATGCTAGGAATGATCGTAATGTCATTACTACCTCAGCTCATTACGTCAATCAAAACGAAAAGAGCCGCACTCTCCTCCTAAGTAACGTTAATTCCTAACACTCTAGAAGTAATGAGAGTGTTAGGAATCCTCAAGTGTAACCCCATCAGCAGAAATCAGCGCTAACCTAGGCAACTGACACCTTTAAAACGGTACGTTTTGACATTATGGCTGTTAAGCGCTTGCAAGGTTAGTCAGGGGCTCTGGTTTAGCGTAAACATAACCTTGAATAAGGTAAATCGCATGCTGAGCCAGATATTCGACTTGAGCCTGGCTCTCTACACCTTCTGCAATCATCTCACATTCCGCTTTGTTCGCTGCAGACACAATTGAGTCCAGCACTTTCAACTTTTGATCGTCAGATCCTATTGGATCAATGAACATCTTATCCACTTTTACACACCGGATGCCCAAATCTTGTAGGTAAGAAAAGCCACCATATCCGGTACCAAAATCGTCAATTTTGAACTTGTAGCCTTTATTCGTTAAATACAAAATCTCTTTTTTCGCGGCCTCAGTGTCTTTTACTGGTATTCTCTCGGTCAACTCAAAATGAATTCTATTCGAGATTGGCCAATTTAACTCCGACAGCAACTTCGTTAATACGCCTGACTCTAAATGGGAGGAAACAATATTGATGCTGACCCACGTATGCTCGGGCAAGTCACTTAAGTCTTGTATGATTTTACGAATAAGCTGATTGGTCATCGGGATAATCAGGCCACTTTCTTCTGCAGCACCAATAAACATATTTGGTGGCACCATTCCATCACGTCGCGACCATCGAATCAGAGCTTCATATCCTACTGTCTTACCATCGCGACTATCGACAATCGCCTGGTAGTAAGGAATAAATTCTGTATTACTAATCCCATTTTCAATTAGACCTGTAATGGATTTTCTCAAGCTTTTACCAGATATGTATGCAAAGGCAGTCACAAGACCAGCAAGCACACTTACAAGACCGCCCCACAAAAGTACTCTTTCCTGAGCATAATTTTTAAGTTTTTCACCGCTGTATATCTTGATGAGCATGTTGGCTTGAGACTCTCCTGAAAAGAAGAACTCTTTTGACAGTGCGTTTTCTTCTCCTGCAATATTCGCTTTGCCACGGCTTATCGTTAAATCACCAAATATTGGTTCATCATACTTAAACTCTACAAATAGGCAGTCTTTGCAAGGCGTTTTTATTACCTCGTTAACCCAACTGTTATCAAGTACCCAGAAGACTTCAACGTGTTCATTATCATAAATGACCATCCACTCTATTTGGTCATTCTGTTGCGGCAAAATGAGTGATGCGAAAAAGTTCTCATCCATCTGAAATCGTTCACTACTAGATGGGCGAGACACTTCACTACCAACCGTGGAACACGTTTTTCCGCCTTCTGTGGTCATCGCAATAAAACGAATGTAACGGTTATAAAAACGTGGGTCGCGTAAAGTTCTTACATCACTATCACTACAAGTAAAATCTAACTGAGCAATCTGCTTCACTATTGCTCTGTCCAAATAGGCAGACCTTTGATTTAAATATTCTACGTAAGCATCTATTTTCGACGCTTTTACCGAGTTGACGTAAAAGTTGGTTATCGAATGAAAGGCCACTACAAATATGGCGATGGGAACTAAGCCGAGTAAAATGGCATACCTTGTATTCTTTGTTATCAAAGTTCGTCCTGCTAATCTGACAAGCAACCTAAGTGGGATATGAATACTATCTCATTTTTATAGTCCAAAAAGTGAGGAATGACGCTCAATAAAATTATAGACTCAAGTGGCTTTCAGATGTCGGGATTTAGAATGCGAGCACCAAACCACATTCGAGGAGAACAAAGTAGCGACTAAGTGGAAAGTAAGAACGAGCCCAATTGTTAAGTCATCCGTAATAAAAGTGACGACTTGGAGCTTGAGCAATACTTTTTAGATAGGCAGCAGATACGCTAAAAAATAAAAAGGAAACGATTGATGCCAACCGCTTCCTTGATTTGTTATTGCTATTTAAAAGCGCGTGAATTACGCCACTTCAAGAATCACTTTTTCCAATTTATCTAAGCCTTCGTTCAGTACGTCAGATTCGATGGTCAGTGGAGGTAACAGACGAATCACGTTCGCTTTTACTCCACAAGAAAGCAGAATAAGGCCGTTTTCTTGCGCTTTAGAAATCACCGCTTTGGTCATCTCTTGCAGTGGTTTGCCTGATTCTGGGTCAGTAAACTCAATCGCCATCATTGCACCCGTGGTACGGATTTCACCAATAGCAGGCACAGATTGTTGCAGTTTGGTCATACGTGCATTGACCACTTCACCAATGCCCATCGCTTTAGCACACAAATCTTCTTCTTCGATAATTTTCAGCACTTCAAGACCAGCAACACAACCAAGTGGAGAGCCCGCATAAGTGCCACCTAAACCACCGGGTAGTGCAGAGTCCATCACATCCGCTTTCCCAACTACCGCTGAGATTGGGAAACCACCAGCAATGCCTTTCGCCATTGTCATTAGGTCTGGTTCAATGCCTAGGTACTCTGTTGCAAACATTTTACCGGTACGAGCAAAACCCGTTTGGATTTCATCGGCAATCAACATGATACCGTGCTTATCACACAGCTGACGTAAGCCTTGTGCAAACGCTTCAGGTGCTTTGTAGAAGCCGCCCTCACCTTGCACTGGCTCGAAGATGATCGCCGCAACGCGCGAAGGTTCAATATCGCAAGCAAATAGATCGTCGATCGCTTGTAAGCTTTGCGCCACACTGATGCCGTGGAACGCATTTGGGTATGGCGCGTGGTAGATTTCATTTGGGAAAGGACCAAAGCCTGCTTTGTACGGCGCAACTTTACCGGTTAACCCCATCGTCATATTTGTGCGACCGTGAAAGCCGCCTTTAAACGCTATCACGCCGCTACGGCCTGTATGAGCGCGTGCCACTTTTACGGCATTTTCGACCGCCTCGGCGCCAGTGGTTAGAAAGATCGCTTTCTTCTTAGTCTCACCTGGTGCAAGTTCTGTCAGCTTTTCAGCCAGCTCTACGAATGACGCGTATGGCGTAACCATCGCACACGTGTGCGAGAAGTTGTCCAACTGAGCTTTTACCGCTTCACTGATACGTTTGTGAGAATGCCCGGTGTTAGTTACCGCGATGCCCGCTGCAAAGTCGATGTATTTGTTGCCTTCGATATCCCATACGTAAGCGTTTTCAGCTTTCTCGACGTAAAGCGGGTACAGTGCGCCCATGCCTTGAGCGATAACTTGGCTTCTTCTTTCGTGTAGTTGTTGGTTTGTCATTGTTTTGTCCTTAATTAGTTGCCGCCAAAGCAGAGATATTTCACGTCCATGTATTCATCGATACCTTGTTTTGCACCTTCACGTCCGATACCGGACTGCTTAACACCACCGAAAGGAGCCACTTCAGTAGAGATCATACCTTCGTTAATGCCGACCATGCCGTATTCGAGCGCTTCTGCGATTTTCCAAACACGGTGAATGTTTTGGCTGTAGAAGTACGACGCAAGGCCGTAGATGGTGTCGTTCGCCATTTCGATCAGCTGTTCGTCGCTGTCAAAACGAATCACTGGCGCGACAGGGCCAAAGATTTCCTCAGAGACAATCTTCATGTCGTGAGTAACGTCTTTGAGAACCACTGGCTGCATAAATAGACCATCGAGCTTTTTAAGTTCTGAAACCGGCTTCGCACCTTGCTCGATAGCACCATCGATCAACGCTTGAATGCCTTGCTTCGCTGACTCGCTGATCACTGGACCAATGTTGACCCCCTCTTCCAATCCGTTACCAACTTTGAGCTGCTGAACCGCAGCGTCGAACTTAGCAACAAACTCGTCATACACTTTGCTATGTACGTAGAAACGATTCGCACACACACACGTTTGACCTGCGTTACGGAATTTCGACGCCATCGCACCCGCCACGGCTGCATCAATGTCGGCATCATCAAATACGATAAACGGCGCGTTGCCACCGAGCTCCATTGAGGTACGTTTAATGTCCGCCGCGCTTTGCTGCATCAGCACACTACCAACTTGGGTAGAGCCAGTGAAAGACAACTTGCGAATCAACGGATGCGAAGTGAAAATAGCGCCTACCTGACGTGAATTTTCACCGAGAACCACTTGCAGCACATCGCGTGGGATACCCGCTTGATAGGCAAGCTCTGCGACCGCAAACGCAGACAGCGGCGTAGATTCAGATGGCTTCACCACAAAGCTACAGCCTGCCGCTAAAGCTGGCCCTGCTTTGCGCGTGATCATCGCAATTGGGAAGTTCCAAGGCGTAATCGCACAGGCAACACCAATTGGCTGTTTGATAGTAACCAAACGCTTGTCTGCACTTGGCGCAGGAATCGTCTCACCGTAGGTACGTTTCGCTTCTTCAGCAAACCATTCGATAAAGCTTGCACCGTAAAGCACTTCACCTTGAGCTTCCGCTAGCGGCTTACCTTGCTCTAACGTCATCAAACGGCCAAGGTCGGCTTTGTTTTCTAGCAGGAGTTGGAACCAACGATTGAGCATGCCAGCACGCGTTTTTGCTGGCAGTGCCGCCCATTCTTTCTGCGCCACACTGGCACGTTCAATGCCATTTAAAATGTCGTTTTCGGTTGAGACTGGTGCGTACCCGAGGAGTTCTCCGGTCGCCGGATTAGTCACTGCAATGCCCTGTTGTGGATTCGCTACCATAAACGAAACAAGGCTTTGGTTTTGTATCTGTTGCATGGTCATTCCTTTTGACAACTCATCATCGCCGCTAAGCCAGCGGCGAGTTTATGTTTAAGCAGGGATCTGCTGCGTAATACAGTGAATGTTCCCTCCGCCGAGTAGAACCTCTCTCGACGGTATCGCGATGATTTGGTATTCCGGCATCGCGTTTTGCAAAATATCGATCGCCATAGCGTCGGTCTCTTCGTCCAGCATCGGCAAGAACACATGCTCGTTGACGATAAGAAAGTTCGCATAAGAGGCACTTAGGCGTTCGCCAGCTTGTCGACTCATTCCTGAACTGGCGTCAATGCCATTGGCTTCGCGCTCGCTGTAATGCAACGGACCCGGTAATGGCAAACGGACAATTTCAATCTCGCGCCCTCTCGCATCGTGCTGAGATTTCAGTACTTGTTCCGCTTGACGAGATAACGCGTATTGCGGATCGCTTGGGTCATCGGTCCAACTTAGTACCACTTTACCCGGTGCGATAACGTGCATCAGGTTGTCGATATGGCCGTCTGTTTCGTCATTGAATAAACCATTTGGCAACCAAATGACTTTTTCGATACCGAGGTAGGCCTTTAACTGCTCTTCGATTTGCGCTTTGCTCAACTGCGGATTACGTCCTGGGCTGAGTAAGCACTCTTCTGTGGTGTAAAGCGTGCCTTCACCATCGGTGTGAATCGCCCCACCTTCAAGTACAAACGGTGCGCGGTAATAATCAATACCGATGATGTCGCACACCGAGCCAGCTACAAGGTCGTCCTGCTGCCAGTTATCGTAAAGCCCGTTGTATTCGCCGCCCCACGCGTTAAATTGCCAACTAATCCCACGGCGCTCGCCCGCTTGGTTAACAAGCACGGTCGGCCCGATGTCTCGCATCCACGCATCGTTAAATGGGATTTCCACCAAACGTACGTCTGAGTGGAGCATTTGACGCGCTCGATCAAAGTTGTGCGTGCATACCGCCACGCACACATTGGTCACATCCGCGATTAAGTTCGCGATTCTGGCAAAGGTTTCTTGCGCGGGTAATGCGTCATCACGCCAGTTGTCTTTCCTTTCTGGCCACGCTAGCCAAACTTCACTAACCGGCTGAAACTCAGCCGGAAAATAGAAGCCATCTTGCGCTGGTGTTGTCGATAACTTCATTTTAATGCCTCTTTAAACGGCTAGTTTGCCAACGCTGGTGTAAAGGTCTGGACGACGGTCGCGGAACAAGCCCCATGCGTGACGCGCTTTCGCTGTCGTAGCGAGGTCGATTTCTGCGTAAATGATGGTTTCACCTTCACGTGGTGCTTCGGCAATTTTTGCACCAGTGTGGTCAGTGATAAAAGAAGAGCCATAGAACGTCGTCTCGATACCATCATCGACTTCAGTGCCCACTCGGTTTGACGCAATCACTGGAACGAGGTTTGCTGCCGAGTGACCTTGCATTGTACGTTGCCAGTGGTCACGTGAATCCAGTGTCGGATCTTGAGGCTCAGAACCGATTGCAGTTGGGTAAAAAATCGCTTCCGCGCCGTGCAGAGCCAAGCTGCGCGCAAGCTCTGGGAACCATTGGTCCCAACAAATGCCAGCACCGAACTTACCGAACTTGGTTTGCCACACTTTGAAACCGGTATCGCCAGGGCTAAAATAGTACTTTTCGCTGTAGCCCGGGCCATCAGGAATGTGTGACTTGCGGTAGTTATCTAGTACCGTACCATCGGCATCAATCATCACTAGCGAGTTAAAAAACGTGTTGCCCGCTTTTTCAAAGTAGCTAACAGGAATAACCACGCCGAGTTCTTTCGCCAGTGCGCTCATTTCCTGAATAAGGTGGCTATTTGCCGTCTCTTCTGCAAGCTCGAAATACTTCGCTTCTTGTTTTTTGCAGAAGTAAGGCGCGGCGAACAGCTCTTGAGGAAGAATCACGTTCGCACCGTTTTGTGCTGCTTCACGAATCGCCTTTTTGGCTTTAGCTAGATTTTCTTCCAGATCCCAGCTTTTCGTCAGTTGAAGGGCTGCAAATTTCACTACTTTGCTCATTGGATATTCCTTATCTCTTAAATCGCCAGTTTGTCACGTAGGTTGTAGTAAGCCGCGCCCATTGCCGTAAACGGAATTTGGAAGTGGCGGCCCCCCGGGAAGGAGTAATGTTTCAGAGCCGCAAACGCGTCAAAGCGTTCTGCGTGTCCGGTCAAGGTTTCAGCCAGCAACTTACCTGCGAGGTGAGTACACGTTACACCGTGACCGCTGTAGCCTTGTAGGTAGTAAATGTTGTCTGCAAACGAGCCAAATTGCGGCATGCGTGAGTAAGTCAGCAAGAAGTTACCCGTCCAGGTGTAATCAATCTTGATGCCTTTCAATTGTGGGAAGACTTTCTCCATCTTCGGACGAATCAGTGCTTCAATGTTTTCTGGGTCACGTGCGCCGTAAACCACGCCACCTCCGAATAACAAACGCTTGTCGGCAGTTAAGCGGAAGTAGTCAAGCAAGTAGTTACAGTCCTCAACGCAGTAGTCATTGGTCAGCACTTGTTTTAGCTGCTCATCACTCAAAGGCTGAGTCGCCACCACTTGTGTGCCGCACGGGATCGCTTTGTTGCTTATGTTTGGTGCCAAACCACCAAGGTAGGCGTTACCTGCCAGTACCACGTACTTGCTCTTCACGCTGCCTTGCGCTGTTTTCACTACTGGGTTAATCCCTTTATCAATCGAAACGACTGCCGACTGCTCAAAGATTTGACCACCCAGAGAAATAAACGCAGCGGCTTCACCTAACGCGAGTTTAAGCGGGTGAATGTGACCACCGCGCATATCCAACAAGCCACCAGTGTACACTTTGGTCCCTACCGCTTGTTCTACTTCTCCTGCGTCAAGCAGAGTCAGTTGGTCGTTGCCGTAACGCTCCCAGTTCTTCTTATGCTCTTCTAGCCCTTTGAGTTGTTTACTATTCAGTGCCGTGAACAAACCACCTTGCTTGTAATCACAGTTGATGTCGTATTTGTCGATCAGACCACGGATGATATCGCCGCCTTCAAAAATCATATCGCACAGAGCTTTGGCTTGGTTTTGGTCGTAACGGCTTTCAATCACGTCAACATCTCGGCTGTAGCTATTAACGATTTGGCCGCCGTTACGACCAGTTGCCCCAAAGCCCACTTTTGCGCTTTCTAGCACAACGACTTTAAAACCTTTTTCCGCTAGGTGCAGTGCAGAAGAAAGACCAGAGAATCCCGCACCGACTACACACACATCGCACTCGATGTTGTCTTGCAATTGTGGGTATTCCGGCATGTTTGGCACAGAGTGCGCGTAGAACGAATCCGTATGCTTGTTCATAGAACTATTCCTTTATTTATCGTAATCGTCAGCAGGCTTAAGGATGGAGGCGAATCCAAGTGGTTTTGGTTTCGGTGAATTTTTCAATCGCGTGGAGAGACTTGTCTCGACCATTTCCGCTCATTTTGAATCCGCCAAATGGGACCGTCATATCACCTTCGTTGTAGTTGTTGACCCAAACCGAGCCGGCTTGCAGTCGTTTTGCTACGCGATGAACGCGGTTGATATTGCTACTCCAAAGTGCCGCGCCTAAGCCGTACTTCGAATCGTTAGCGATCTCGATTGCTTGCGCTTCGTCTTTGAATGGAATGACACACAGCACCGGACCAAAAATTTCCTCTTGGGCGACACGCATCTTGTTGTCGACGTTGTCTAAAATGGTTGGGGAAACAAATGCGCCCTGCCCATCGACATCGCCGCCACAACGTACGTTTGCACCTTCTGATTCACCTAACGAGATGTATTCCAATACTTTTGATTTATGATCTTGGTCGATGAGCGCACCCATTGATGAACTTGGGTCCATTGGGTCTTTTGGCGTGAACGCTTTCGACGCTTGAATAACTTTTTCTATGAACTGATCTTTGATGCTTTCGTGAACAAGCAAGCGGGTTGCCGCGACGCACACCTCACCTTGGTTGTAGAAACACCCTGCAGCGGTTTCTGCTGCTGCGCGGTCTAAATCATCACAATCTTCAAACACGATGTTCGCGTTCTTGCCGCCCGCTTCTGCAAACACGCGCTTTAGATTGCTCTCACCCGAGCTGACCATCAGTTGACCTGCAATGCGCGTTGAGCCAGTGAAGGCGATGCAGTCTACATCTTGGTGTTTCGCCAGCGCGTCGCCAGCTTCATGACCAAAACCCGTCACGACTTGGAAAACGCCTGTTGGCAAGCCCGCTTGAGATGCAAGCTGGCCTAAGAAGATAGCGGTCAGTGATGACTTCTCTGAAGGTTTTAAGATCACGCTGTTACCAGCTGCTAAAGCAGGGCCAAGCTTCCAACACGCGAGCCAAAGTGGGAAGTTCCACGGCACAACCGCGACAACCACACCAATCGGTTGATGAGAAATAAAAGCGTGTACATCTTTTTCGGTTGGGGCAACTTCGCCGTATACTTTGTCGATTGCTTCTGCGTACCAGCGTAATGCACTCGCCGCACCAGGAATATCGGTAGAGAAGCTATGAGAGATAGGCTTACCGGTATCAAGCGTTTCTAGCAGAGCCAATTCTTCTTGGTGTTGATCAATCAAGTCAGCAAACTGTTTAAGCACTGCTTTGCGATGAGCTGGGCTGCTCTCGCTCCACTGACCGGACTGAAATGCTTGGCGAGCGTATGAAACTGCGAGATCAACATCTTCATTTTGGCAACGGGCGATTTCGGTGAATATCTCGTCTGTTGCTGGGTTAACTACCGGGATGGTTTGCCCTGTTAAAGCGGCACTGTATTCACCGTTAATGTACGCCCTGTTTTCGATGTTTAGATTGTTTTTTAGTTCAATCCATTGCTCTTGGGTTTTCATACGCTCTCCTTGTGATCACACAAGGCAAGCCCCCACTAAAATGTGGTTGGCGTATGCGCACTTATCATTCGACAAGCCTTGTCTGTGTGATTTGTAAATCGATGGGGCTTCGTCGTATCAATAATGTACGACTCGCCCGCTGTTATGACATGAGATTGCCCTTTATATTCCAGAGTGATTTCACCCTCTAATACGGTGCCAATCTCTTCGCCTTCGTGTTTGATTTCTGCCGCACCAGTGGTTCCATAAGGTGCGTATTCCTCGATCAAGAATCCGATGACTTGATCTTTGTCGCCATTCGTTACTAGTTTCATGGACACCGTCTCGCTCCCGATTTCCACAAGATCTGACGGCTTGATGACTACTTTCACTTCATCGTTCGAAGGTTGTTCAAAAGTGAAAAACTCTGATAACGATAAAGAAAATACATTAACGATTTTTTGTAGTGAGCTGACCGACGGGCTCACTTTGCCATTTTCAATGGATGAGATTGCACTGTGGGTAATACCAGCGCGCTCGGCTAGTTCCCTTTGTGACAATCCATGTTTTTTTCGTAACTGAACAATATTTTTACCAATCTCTTGATTGTCCATTCATACAGCTCCAAACGTTTAACGAGAGGTAGCCATCATAAATTCATTGAACAAAATTTGAGAGAAATGATTGGTTTTTGCTTCCCATTCTGGGTGCCACTGCACGCCAACGAAAAATTTTTGATTAGGAAGACTAAATGCTTCTACCAAGCCATCCGGGGCTTTAGCTTCTACTTGTAATAGAGGAGCAAGCTGATCGACGCCTTGGTTGTGTAGTGTGTTCACTTCAAAGAAGGTGGTATTTTCCCAATGATTTTGCACCAGCCATTGTTCAAATAAGCTCTGCTTTTGAACTAGCACAGCGTGTGCTGGCGCGTATTTTTGTTCGAAATCTTCAACAGGCGCTTCACGATGGTCATTGAAGCCGGAGTCATGAACGGCTGGGTTTAACGAGCCACCAAGTGCGACATTCATCTCTTGAAAGCCGCGGCAAATACCAAGGCACGGAATGTTTTGGTCAACCGCATGACGAATTAACGTGAATGAGAGCTCATCACGAGCTTCATCTTTGTAGCTCTCTTCGTGCGTTGCATTGTATCGATGTGGCGCAACGTTAGAGTGGCTGCCAGGAAAAAGAAAACCATCACATATGTCTAGGATGGTGGTTACGTCATCGCCCGACATGTCGGGAGCCAACATAATCGGTAGTCCTCCAAAATCCTTTATGGCGCGAAGGTAAAAGTCGTTGACCGCTTGTATCTGATAGCCACCCAACTCTTTAGCGCAGCTAACCACACCAATGATGGGTTTGTGTGTATCTGCCATGATATGTCCGTGTTCAATTTATTTAACACAAACCCTACAAACCATGTACAAAATTATCAACACAGATGACCATTATTATCGTCACAACGTGATCTAAAGCACTTTTTAGGCTTCAAAACTGAATATTTATGCTCATTATATTGAACAAAACAAAATCAACTGTTACAAAATAGTTAACAGAAAGACATAAAAACCAGCCGTTAAACATCAAAAACACAGTGTAAGTACATGTTTAAATTAAAAATAACCTAAAAAACAAACAACTCGCTCAGAGTGCTGTAATTTATTTGTTAATTTGGTTATTTCTAATTTCTACTCGTCAGGCTATTTGGAGAAGAAAATGGAATCGTATCTACAGGAAGTACAAAATTTTAAACAAAAATGGCCCGATATTGAATTTATCGATCTCATCTTTACCGATATAAATGCCACCCCAAGAGGAAAACGCATCCCGATAGATGCTCTAGAAAAACTGAATAAAGGTGTTGCCCTCCCCCTTTCGACCATCACCCTAGATACCAAAGGTAACGTCGTTGAAACGGCCGGGTTGGGAGAAGATCTCGGAGAGCCAGATAATCTCTGCTATCCAATCAGCGGCACCTTAATGCCGACGGCAAAAGAACAAGTTGGTCAGCTACTGCTTAGTATGATGGATGAAACCGGGCAGCACCCTAACCCACTGTTCATCCGAAACATTCTCGCTTCTATATTGCAAACACTGCATGCTAAAGACCAATATCCTTGTGTCGCGCTCGAGCTGGAGTTCTATTTAATAGACAAAACCCGCGGCGAAAATGGCGAACCATTAACGGCAATTAACCCCACGAAAAAAACTCGAGAAAAAGATACCGAGGTTTACGACCTTGATGGACTAGATGACTACGCTGATTTCTTGGCCGACCTTAATCGAATTGCATTAGAACAAGGTTTAAACACTTCCGGAGCCCTATCTGAATCGGCACCAGGGCAGTTCGAAATCAACTTCAACCATTCTAAAGATGTACTTCGAGCATGTGATGAAATCATCATCGCAAAACGCTTGATTCGCCAAGTCGCTCATCAGCACGGATTTGACGCCACATTTATGGCGAAACCTTTTAGTGAGCAAGCGGGTAATGGCATGCACATTCACCTCAGCTTGGTTGATACAGATGGTAACAACCACTTTAGCCAGCCAGACGGTCAAGCGAGCGCTTTCTTCTATCAAACCATGGCAGCGATGCTGTCACAAACATCCGATGCCATGGCCCTAATCTGTCCTAACGTTAACTCTTACCGTCGCTTTGTTCCTGGCGCTTACGTCCCAACCAAAGCCGATTGGGGAGAAAACCACCGCGGTGTTGCGTTGCGTGTGCCTATCAGCGATAGCAAAAATCGCCGTATAGAGCATCGTATAGCAGGCGCTGACGTTAACCCATACATTCTCGCTGCAGTAGTACTTTCCGCAGTATTAGCGAGTGAAAGCTACACCAAAGATCAATGTCCACCGACTCTCAGTGATGATGCAATTGAGTTACCTCTGCGTATGTCAGAAGCTCTAGAGCGACTGGAGCACAGTGAGCTGGCTCAATACATCTCAAGAGACTTTATCGATTTGTATCTAGCTTGCAAACAGAGTGAACTCGCAGAATTTGAGCGAGCGATTACTCCATTGGAAATCGACTGGATGTTGCACTCGGCATAAACAAAGGAAATGAACTTTATGACTACGCAGACCAAGGCGCTGGATGCGCCTCTTAAAATCAACTCTCAACACATTATTGTTTCTTTAATCTCGGTTGCGACGTTTGTCTTTTTTACCACAATCGGTTTGAACCATGAGGAAGGCGAAGCCTACGGATGGATGAGTCTTTTACCAACGGCGTTGGTATTGGTCTTTGCGCTGACAACACACCGAACTGTGGAAGCCCTCTTTAGCGGCGCTATTGCCGGTGTTCTTCTGCTTAACCCAACTGAAGCGGTGGAACAGATTGTTGATATTTCCATGAGTGTAATGATGGATGAAACTATTGCTTGGATCATCCTCGTTTGTGGTTTGATGGGCGGCCTAATTGCTATTTTGGAGAAAGGCGGCAGTATCTTAAGCTTCTCCGACATGCTGGTCACGAAAGTAAAAAGCCGTAAGCAATCGATGCTGATGACCTTTGCTTTAGGTATTCTGATCTTTATCGACGATTATTTGAATGCGATTGCAATTTCTTCCTCAATGAAAAAAGTTACGGACGGCTACCAAATCTCGCGTGAAAAGCTCTCATATCTTGTGGATTCAACCGCCGCGCCTATCTGTATCCTCGTACCGATTTCCACTTGGGCAATTTTCTTCAGTTCGTTGCTAGAAGCAAACGGAGTAGCAGAAGCGGGAGATGGTATCAAAGCATACATTGAAGCTATTCCATACATGGCTTACGGCTGGGTAACGCTGGTGATTGTTTTGCTGGTTGCAATGGAAAAGATCCCAGATCTAGGTGCGATGAAAAAGGCAGAAAAGCGTGCGAAGAATGGTCAAGTTCGTCCAGACGGTGCAACAGATGTCGACTTTGGTCCCGATGTATCTGCACATACCAACCCAACCATGGGCCTTGTCAACTTCTTGTTACCAATGATCGTACTTGTTGCCGCAAGTTGGTATTTTGGTATCGATCTACTTGCTGGTGTTTTCGTCGCGTTAATCTTTACTATTAGCTTTTACGGCGCACAAAAACTGATCTCGATGAACGACATGTTCGAAGCTGTTTATGATGGCATTAAAGTTATGCTACTGCCGCTTGCGACCGTTATTGGTGGTTTCATGTTGAAATCGGTCAACGACTCATTGGGCGTCACGCAGTATGTCATTGAGACCGTCAGCCCTTACCTGTCAGCGTCTTACTTCCCTGCGATTATCTTTATGATTACGGGCGCGTTGGTATTTGCAACGGCATCGTCTTGGGGAACGTTTGCAGTAGCGATGCCAATTGTTCTACCTTTGGGCGAACAGCTTGGTGTGCCTCTACACTTAACCGTTGCAGCGCTGCTTTCAGCATCAGCGGCAGGGAGCCACTCTTGTTTCTTTAGTGACTCAACCGTGTTATCTGCACAAGGTTCGGGCTGTACAGCAATGCAACACGCAACCACACAGTTTCCTTATGCGTTGATTGGTATTGTTGCAACCGCGATTTTCTTCTTCATCATCGGTTAGCCCCTTTATCTAATTGCAAAACCCTGCTCAAAAATAGCGGGGTTTTGTTCTATCAAGTCAAATGATCCTCTTAAAACTACTTTACGCCCGTTCAGTATAAAAATACTCAAAGATATACAGCTGCACTCAATAAGGGTTTGGTAAACCTAATATTTTTGGTTTACGCTTAGCGAAGCGTTTATTGTGCAACAAGGCAGCTTTTGAGTAACTTAAATGCCGCCTTAATACAGTGTTAACGGTTGGAGAGACATGAAAAAGTTAGCCCATGAGATATGGATATTTGACGGAGATCCCGTCCAATTCTTAGGACTCCCATACACCACTCGTATGACTATTGTTAGGCTTTCTGATGGTGGCCTTTGGATTCATAGTCCAATTAAGTTATCAAATTCGATTAGAGAGCAAATCAACAATCTAGGCCAAGTGAAATACTTAATCGCTCCTAATCATTTACACCACTTGTTCTTATCTGAATGGGTATCTGCCTATCCTAGCGCAGAAGTTTATGGCACAGATGAAGTCATTAAGAAGTGCCGTGATATACACTTTCACGCTTCACTTAACCAAGGCGGTAATGCTTGGAACTCTGAGATTGAACAAGAACTATTTTCTGGCTCTCCATTAATGGAAGAGTGTGTGTTTTATCATCGACTTTCAAAGACCTTAATTGTTACTGACCTCGTCGAGAATTTTTCTGGCCAGAACTTTAACTACTGGCAGCGGTTTGTGGCTAAAGGGGCCGGTATTCTTGCTCCGAATGGAAAAATGCCTTTGGATTGGCGCCTAAGTTTTATGTTTAGCAAACAAGAGGCTCGAAAACACTTAAATAAATTGCTGTCTTGGAAACCTAATATATTGGTTATGGCTCACGGCGAAATCGTCCTTGATAATGCAGACGAGTTCTTACAGCGCTCTTTTAAGTGGCTAGTATGAGACAACATTGAAAACTCACACAACAGAATAGACAAGAAGCTATTTTAAAACATTAGGCCCTTTTAGCTTAGTCTTAGGGGGCAATTTACAGAACTACACGTTATGTTTAACGATAAGCTCCCCTATTCCTCTTAATTGAGCATTATGCAGCAATTTAAAATTCCGTTAGAATTGCACTTCAAAAACTTCAATGCGAAGAATTCTGAACATTGATACGGACATAAGTTCAAGAGTTAACATAACGCTATAGCAATCTCTTACTAATTATTTTGCTTCGAGACATTGGCATACTCCCGAAACAAACCCTTCGACTCTAAAGGTTTTGTTAATAACTGTTGCCATGCTTGTTAGTTATTCTCGTTGAACTCAGTATCTTGAAGTTGTTTGAATATATAAATTTAAAAAAGAGACATAAGATGCACAAAAAACTCATCATTCTAAGCTTGCCTATTCTATTAGCCGCATGTGCGGCACCAAAGTATACGGTAGAAACAATCTCGAAAGAAAATCAGAGCAAGGAAATCACCATCGTAAAAGACAACGCCACGCGAGATGTTTTCTTAGATTCGATGCAAGACTGGTGTTTGGATACCGCCCATAAATGCACAGTCGTAAGCGACGGCACGCCTCCTGTTAGCTCTGAGCTAACACTTACTTACGTATCACGCTGGAGCTGGGATTTTAGAACATTTATCGCTGATGCTCAGATCAAAGCCTACAAAAATAACGAAAAAGTAGGACAAGTTGAATTTAAAGCACCAAACAGCGCGAATCCAGATAAATGGGGTAAAGACAACAAACGAATCATTTCGATGATGGATTTGTTATTCGGTAAACAAACCGTGAGTGAGGCTCAATCCAAGATTAAGCTGGGCGAAATGTAATGAGTCGAACAATTGCCCATTTAACAAGCATCATATATTTGTAGAGAAAGATAGGAATGTTTAAGTGACTGAAGTCAAAACCATTGGGCTTTTCTTTATAACCGCCATTGCAGAAATATTAGGCTGCTACTTACCTTATCTCTGGTTAAAGGAAGATAAGTCAGTTTGGCTTTTGGTACCGGCAGCGCTATGCCTTGCTATGTTTGCTTGGCTTCTATCTTTACATCCTACCGCTACTGGCAGAGTTTATGCTGCTTACGGTGGTGTCTATATTTTTGTCGCAATTCTATGGTTGTGGTGTATCGACGGCGTTCGACCAACGCTCTGGGACATAGTGGGGGTTTCTGTCGCTATGCTTGGCATGTCAATCATCATGTTTTCACCCAGAGCATCCTAAACGTAACCGAGGGAAACCCTTACGCTTAGTATTTTGGCTATGTGCTAGATTTATTGATTAATAACATTATGACGTAATTGCTACATAGCCAAAGTACGCTTGGGCTTCACCCCAAAACAGCGCTATTTATAGGAGATACCAATGAACCATGCAGTGAAGGCAAGATTTGATGAGTATCCAAAACATGTGCGTATTCGGATAGAAGAGCTACGAAATATCGTCTTAACTATCGCTTCTGAATTAAAACTGGGGGAAGTTGAAGAATCTCTAAAATGGGGAGAGCCAAGCTACAGTGTGAAAACAGGTAGCCCGGTAAGGATGGATTGGAAACAGAAAACGCCTAGTCGTTATTATCTGTTCTTTAATTGCCAAACTAAGCTCGTCGACACATTCCGCGAACTGTATAGTGACTCACTTGAGTTTCAGGGTAATCGAGCAATAATTCTATCTTTATCAGCTCCTTTGCCAGAAGCTTCAATCAAGAGCTGTTTAGAATTAGCATTAACCTATCAAAAGCGAAAGAACTTACCTCTTTTAGGTATGTAAGATCGCTTAATAAAACTATTTACGGCCGATTAACCATATTCAACTACTCTACCTTTGTATCCTTTTTAATGCTTACGCAGTAAAGTTTTAGATTAAGTGGTCACCTTAATAGCGCCGTAACCAAACTAGTAATATCGAAATAAAGAAGAGTTTATGAAATCAAAAATCTTGTTCTTACTTATGCTTGGAGCTCATTTCAATGCTTTTTCAGCGACGAACTATCAAGTAAATGTGGTAGTAACAGAGCCTCAATCAACATTCATTTTTCCGACTTTTGAAATATCCTCTAAAGGAAAAAGCAAAACCAGTTTTGTCGACGGCTGCACGTACTTAGGAACCCTTTCAGAACCGAGCAAAAATAGCATACAGCTTGAAGCTACCATGTCATGCAACCGAGATGGCGCTACGTCAAGGATGGAAATGCCGGTATTTGTACTCAACTCCGAGGGTCAAAGCGCGAGTTATGATCTTGTAGAAAACGGGGTCGTGATGTGGAAATATTCTGTAGAAGTTAAGCCGTCACTTAAAAAGTGATATATCAGAAATACTAAAGTAACAATCAGCACTATTAACCGCCGTTTAAGTGTAATAGGTATATTCTTTACGACTTAATGACGTTACTTGTTGCCGCAAGTCTCCAACTCATGTACAAAACAGCCCTAATTTTAATAGGAGATAAGTGGCATGAATTTAATTGTACGTCAGGTAACTTTAGGTGATGCTGAAGGCATTACAAACGTCCTCAACCCCATCATTATTGAAGGTCTATACACTGTATTAGATACGCCTTTCACACCTGAAGAAGAAAAAGAGTTCATTACTCATTTCCCAGAACGGGGCGTGTTTACAGTCGCTTTATCCGAAAATAGCTCACAAGTCATAGGTTTCCAAAATATCGAGCCATTTGCACAATATACAAAAGCTTTTGACCATGTTGGCATAATTGGTACGTTTGTTAGTGACGGTGCTCGTGGCCAAGGTGTGTCTAAACAGCTTTTCAAATCGACATTCGAAGTAGCCAAACAAAAGGGTTACGAAAAACTATTTGCGTACGTTCGCGGCGATAATGAGCGAGCGTTATCAGCCTATCTCAAACAAGGCTTCGAAATCGTAGGGACCGCGAAGAAGCATGCAAAAGTTCGTGGGAAATACGTAGACGAAGTCCTCATTGAGAAGTTTTTGTAGGTGTTAAGTCGCTAAACACTAAGCACGCATATAAGAACATTTGAACCAAGACTCAATTTCCGTCGTAGAAATCTCTTTTCTAAAATAGGTTATTTGAAATGAAACTGACCTCGGAAACTGAGTCAAGAATAATAGAAATGGCATGGGAAGACCGCACCCCATTTGAGGCTATCGAATTTCAATTTGGTTTGAATGAATCCGACGTGATTCAGTTTATGCGTAGCCGGCTCAAATCAAGTAGCTTTAAATTGTGGCGTAAAAGGGTTTCGGGGCGCAATACAAAACACAACAAGCTACGAAACTCAGACATCATTAGAGGTTATTGCCCAACTCAATATAAGCCGCGATAGCGAACTGCACTTGGCATAAATTTTTATTACGAATCGCAACATTTATCGCCCTACCTTTGAATCAACTCCATGATTGGAGGGGAATAGTCACCACTTAATTCAACCTAGGTGTTTCAGGGCGATAATAAATTCAATGGGAGTCATCTTAACATCCTCAGACGCCATCAAACTAATGATTCCACAGAAAAGATTGACACAAAACGCCCAGTAAAAATAACTCAGATTACGGCGTCATTTAACCCGTGTATCAATCTTCTTTGACCTTCTGTTTAGGCACTAGAATCACTAACCTTCTATTTTATCTTTGAAGGCACAGACAAAAAGCTGCATGATTAAAAAGGAAAAATAGCTGATAACGGTTTAACAAGCACTCGGAGCTTGGAGGCAATTTTGAACAAATTACTTATGATATTTGCGTTGGTTTCTTTACCTTGCTTGGCCTCTGATGATGTTGAAGACCCCTGCAAAGTAAAAGGCGGTGGCGTTATGGCTGGTTATCAGTGTGTAGAAAAGAAAATGGAATCTGCAGATAAAGAGCTTAACGAAAGTTACAAGGAAGCAATCGCTAGAATAGGTGAGGAAGAAAAAGCACTAAGGGAAACATGGTCTCAGACCGAACTGGTAGAGCCATTTCGAAAGGCCCAAAGAGCTTGGCTAAAATACAGAGACGCCGAATGTGAGTTTACGGGCCTGTCTTCTACGCCCTCACCCTGGCAAGGTGTCCAGATTGAAGAATGTAAGTTAAGAATGACGTTAGAACGCGTCGAGTACTTCAATGGTGTATACGTAGGCTAAACGGATTACATCTAACAAAGCACTTCAATAAGATTCGCAACTCTTGGCAATTTCAGTTTAAATGTACTCTGTGTTTAAGATGCAAGCGTTCAGGTTATGCGTAAAGCTTATATGGGTGTGAAATAAGTATGGAAAAAGACGATTTAGTTGGGCTAGTAGTTAAGTATTTCGAGAAAATAGATGCCGGTGATCCTAGCTATCTGGATCTATTCTCAGAGGATGTTGATTTTTTCTTTCCTAAATTTGGGCAAGCGAAAGGAAAGAGTGCCTTAGTGGAGTTTGGCAATAGGATTGGTAGCTCGTTGATTAGTATCTGGCACGACATAGACGGCTTTCAAATAACGACTGCTGGAAACAAGGTGATTGTTGAAGGACAGGAAGGCGGCGTAATGAGTGATGGTACCTCTTGGCCGGACAACAAAGTTTCCACAGGGCGTTTTTGTAGTGTATTTGAGTTTGAAGGAAAAATGATAAGTCGTATGTTTGTGTACGTAGATCCTGACTTCCCGAGTCGAGATTTTGAGAGAATTTCCGTGCTGTCAGGCGAGAGCAACGTGCGACAAACTGTTCAAGCCTGAAGACTACCGCTACCGCATAGCATCTTTGTTATGCGGTAGTATTCGTAGTTAAGGTGTGTTGAGGGCTTTGATATCACTTTGCTCACACCTTATCAGTGCGTTAGCTATATTCCCTTACTGATAGAAATGCTACTTTCTTCAATCGTCCTGTATTATGATAATGAAAAAGATTGCACTAATTTTAAAATTAAAATGAACCAAAAATTTTTTCTAAAACTACTCCCTGTCCCTTTTCTTCTAACCGGTTGCCAGTCTACGCAAAGCCAGCTTCAGCCTATACCTGAAAACGTATTATCAAACCTATCGACTCAATGGGCAGTGGTAGAGGCCTGTTTTCACTCCGATGCTTATAGCTTAGAGCAATCCGTAAACTATCGAGAGGCCATTAACTATTCTTTTTCTACTTGGCTAGTCGATCAGTCCGATATCGATCAGTCTGTAAATGAAGCTCGTGTAGCGTTATCAGAATATCAGTCTCAGAATGATGGTTTAGGAACAACATGTAAGGATTGGCACCTACCCCTAGAATCTGGATTGCGAGAAGTTAACAATCATAAGAATCAAGTGGCGATAGACCAGCAGCGAGCACATGAAATACATAAAGCAAACGCTTCTAAACCTGTAACGTATTCAACACCAGCATCTACTTCGACTAGTAATGTTGTTCACTGTTACAAATTGGAAGACGTTAGCTTGGATAAGAACATTCAAACCTTTAATGGAATGATATGCCCTATAGGCTGGCTTAAATATTATGGCTATTAATGTATTTGATTAATACAGTACTTAAGAATGAACTCTAAGTTTAATTTTTAGTTCAAGATTGGGTTTCTTGTTTACAATGTTATGTTTCCAGTTGGATTACCGTATTCGAATAGATTGACGAAGTTAATCAATATATGTGTATTGATGCTTACTTTTTATCGAGTTATCTTTGTTTGATAGCCATTAAAACGAGTAAGGAAACAAAGTGACTGTGTTAACAAAAGGCATACACCACGTAGGTTTAACCGTATCTAACCTAGAAGCAAGCGCGAAGTTTTTCACTGAACAATTAGGTTGGAGTGAAGTAAAAAGAAATCCAGGCTACCCGGCAATATTTGTGAGTGATGGGCATATCATGCTTACACTATGGGCGGCTAAGGCTGATGCCGCCACTCCATTTGACAGAAAAACGAATATTGGTTTGCATCACTTAGCTTTACTCGTAGAGACTGAGAAGCAACTCTATGAGTTGCGTGATCAATTTATGGCGTCGGGAATCGAAATTGAGTTTGGTCCCGAGCTTGTTAAAACAGGACCCGCAAAACATTTAATGTGTTACGACCCAAGTGGTATTAGGGTTGAGTTTTTCTGGGCGGGCTCATAAAACAAACATAACAAAGTTTTATAATAGGGATTTGGTACACATGGCATTGTTAGTTTGCACCGCCTTTGGTGTTTAAGGTGCTCAGCAGAAGCTTGCGTATTGAATGCCCCTCCCCTCCTACTACACATTTTGCGACTTACGAGTAAGTCCAAAAGGATAAATGTTATGTATAAAATCGGCGTTGTTTTATTTGATGATTTCACGGATGTCGATTTCTTTCTTATGTATGACTTGCTAGGGCGCACAACCGACAGTTGGACAGTAAGTATACTTGGAACTAAATCTGAACATCATTCCCACCTCGGTATGAAAGTTAAAACAGACGGACACCTTTCTGAGGTGACGAATCAAGATGTCGTTCTTATTACAAGCGGCAAACGGGGTATTCCAGCCGCTTTAAAAGATGCTGAATTTATGTCAGCGTTGAATCTTGATCCAAATAGGCAGCTAATAGGTTCGATTTGTGCGGGATCATTCATCCTCCATGAACTCGGTTTACTAGAAGGCAAGCGATTAACAACAAACCCAGATGCAAAGGCTGTTCTACAAAGTATGGGAGGAGATGTTCAGGATCTGCCTCTCGTGATAGACGGTAATGTAGCGACGGCCGGTGGCTGCCTTTCACTGATGTATCTAATTGGTTGGTTAACAGAGCGGCTATTTGACTCAAACAAACGAAAAGCTATACAAAATCAATTGATACCTGCTGGGCAATTAGAGCTGTTTGAAGAGCTTATTGCCACAACTATTCAATCAGCAGAGTTAGCAAGCTCGGATAACAAGGCGTTAAATAATCATTCATAACATGTGGTGTTTTACATTACGTTAGTTTTAGTGTTTAGGGTAAGTCACACACCAGTCTTGTGTGACTTACCCTTGAACATAACGCCACTTGGGGAAATTAACTTACAGGGAGTAAATCAATTGGTAAAAATGTACGGTTCTGAAGAGACAAGAGCGTTTTGCTGTAATTGTAAAGAAGTAACGCTACATCGGTACGAAAGCTTCTCTAAAGCACAGGAAAAGACCGAGAAAAAAGCTAAAGGTTTCTTCTCTGGTCTATTTGCAGCAATAATTGGCTCATTAATGGAAGGCGAAGCGACTGGTGACTACAAATGTACAATATGCGGCACTAATCTTCACACGCCAGATAATTTAGATTAGTAGTCAGTGTCTCTAGTGCCACAGCAAGTGGCACGCAACACAATTTATAGACGGCTCTAGTGGGTTTGAAGCGTATGCACCTTATGCATTGGCATTTAGGGTTTTGAGGTTGTGTTGCGGATCAGGTAGTGCGCTTTTATCTTTAACAAGGGGCTAACGCAGAGCAAAAACAAGGACAAGAAAAGAAGTAGTTTTATTTGAGTATTAATGAATTACAGACACAAAAAAGCCCACCAAAAGGTGGGCTTTTCTAAAATTTGGTGGGTCCGGGCGAACTCGAATCGCCGACCCCTACCATGTCAAGGTAGTACTCTAACCAACTGAGCTACGGACCCAAATTTTTATGTTCCTAACCATTCAATTCAGAATGGTGCGTCCGAGTGGACTCGAACCACCGACCCCCGCCATGTCAAGGCGATACTCTAACCAGCTGAGCTACGGACGCATTTCTCTGGAACGACGAGGATATTAGCTATAAGCGAACGACGGTGCAAGCACAAATTTACCAACTTTGAACCGTTTGGCGAAAATGTAAACTCAACACGCGTTTTCAGATGATTTTATCGACAAGGACTGAGCCTGCAGGGTTTAAAAGTGTGATCTATATAACTTTTATTATCTCACTTAATTGTCGTAAGGCACTTCACTGAGCATCCAAATCTGTAAGGTTTGCGATACCTTAGGGCAAGTGCCGAACAAAATCTGATATTTAGGTTTAAATGGTTCGCCGATATAGGTTGTACGGATCAACTCTCCTGTTTTGACGTCTACTTGAGTGCTCACCCTGCCTTTGAAGTTTTGAAATATGACAAACTGCTCACTGTGGTAAACCATTTGCTCTCGGTAAAACAAGAAATGATCTTGGGGTGTCTCTGTCAATTCACACTCCAGTGGTTTCAAATTAGGTATCGCACTAACATTCGATGCGATGAACAACGCCGATAAAATCCATCCGTATCGCATATGGCTGCCCTATTCTGCCCTCTTTTTCAAAGTATAGGCCCTGCCTTGATGACTGATACAAAAAAGGCTTTGATCATCTCTAATCAAAGCCCCTTGTTTCTGCTGGTTAATTGTCGTGTTTAGTCGTCCGCCTCAAACACAACGTTATAATTTTCGGTGTATGTACAATTCGGCTGACGGCTACAAGTAAAGAAACGTCTCCCTTTGAACTCACCTTGGCTTGCGGTTTTAATGATCATCGGACTGCCGCATTTTTTACAAAAACGCACTTCTTTATCGGGCTCAATCAAATCAATGTGTGCCGCAAGCAAACGACGTAATCGCCCAACTTGATAACTGTGCTTTATCGAAGCGCCAATTAAAGGCAGGTTGGCCGTCTTACAAACATGAATCAATAACTTTTGTCTTTCTATCTTACCCTTGTTTAGCTCCTGCCCATTATCCAATTCAACGATAACGCGCGGCTCTAGTGTCCTTGGGTCACAAATAACGTAATCAAAATAGCTTCGAGATATACGGTTGTTCGCGACAAAAAACTGCTTCTTATTTTTGATTTCTTTTGGCGTAACCAAACTGGACATGTTTACTTTCGCGAATACTACGGCATGCTCCCCTACCGCCGCTCTTAACGCATTATAGAACGCACCCTCTTGACCTCTGAGCAGAGGGCCTTTCGAGCGATAAGGATAATCACGCGTGTCATCGTGCTTAATCACGTACTTTTGAATAACAAAGAAGAATAAAACCAGAAGAACAACAATGATAAAAATGTTGGTCATAAATAAAGTGCATCCAAAACAACTCGTTGCTCAAAGCGTAAATGGAAATGTTATGCAGAGCAACAAAACCTCGCAATTTTGAGGCGCCACGACGATAGCGAGAAACAGAAAATTTTGCTCACCAATAAAAACGAGCCAATCACACACTTGGATTGGCTCGTTTAAATTTTGTTAATACATTATGTATGCTAAGAATCAACTATTAGCGTCTGGCTGATTCTCTGGCATCGCATCAATAAAAGCTGGCAGTTGATTGCATGACTGCACAACAGCGTTAATGGTTGGATAAAGAGAGGTATCTACACCAAAGCGTTGTGCGTTATAAAATTGTGGTACCAGACAAATATCGACAATAGATGGCGAGCTTGTCAGGCTAAACTTGCAATCACCATTTAGTTTACGATGCTTCTGAAGTTTCTCTTCTAATGCTGTAAAACCTTTGTGGATCCAGTGATGAATCCAAGCGACTTTGCGCTCTGGCTCGCAAGCTAACTCCCCCTCTAAATACTGTAGAACTCTTAAGTTATTCAGGGGATGAATCTCCATTGCAATATCCTGAGCCAAAGCTAGCGCTTGGTATCGAAGCGGCGTTTGCTCGGGGATCACAGTGACATCCGGGTAGTGTTCTTCTAAGTATTGAATGATCGCCAGTGACTGGGTTAACTGAACCTCCCCATCCACCAGCAAAGGAACCAGTTCAGAAGCGTTTAACTCATGGTACTCGTCACTATGTTGTTCGCCACCATTGCGCACCAAGTGTACCGATTTTGAATCATACGATAACTCTTTAAGATTCAAGCAAATACGCACACGATATGCCGCCGATGATCGCCAGTATCCGTATAAAATCATGCTATCGCTCATATCGTCTCCCAACCAGCACTGTTAGTGCTTGAGATATTGGCTAACTTGTTGGTCAATCGAACCGAATATGTTGTTGCCATCCGCATCGAACATTTCCAATCTAATAGAATCTCCAAACGACATGAAGTTAGTCGACGGCTTACCATCACGAATGGTTTCAATCATGCGAACTTCCGCGATACATGAATAACCAACACCACCCTCCTCAATCGAAGTGCCATGTTCGGTGCCTTGCTTATTAGATACCGTGCCAGAACCTATAATTGCCCCAGCAGATAGCGGGCGCGTTTTAGTCGCATGAACAATTAAGTCTGCAAAATCAAACGTCATATCGATACCCGCATTTGGGCGACCAAACGGCTTGTGGTTGTAGGTCGAGACCAGTGGTAAATGCACTTTGTTTTCGTACCACGCATCGCCTAGTTCGTCAGGTGTTACTGCCACAGGAGAAAACGCAGAAGAAGGTTTAGATTGGAAAAAACCAAACCCTTTAGCTAACTCTGCCGGAATTAGACCACGCAGTGAGACATCATTCACCAGCATGATCAAACGAATCGACTCCTGAGCCTCTGCAACACTCGCGCCCATTGGTACGTCACCAGTTACCACAGCAACTTCACCTTCGAAATCAATACCCCATTCATCACTCGCAAACTCGATGTTGTCACAAGGTCCAATAAAGGCATCAGAGCCTCCTTGGTACATCAACGGGTCCGTCCAAAAACTCTCTGGCATTTCAGCGCCGCGAGCTTTTCGAACCAACTCAACGTGGTTTACGTAAGCACTGCCATCAGCCCACTGATAAGCGCGAGGAAGCGGCGACTCACAGTAGTGCGCTTCAAACTCTTCATACCCTGCAACCGTGCCATTGTTCAGTGCAACGTATAGCTCTTCCAGTTGTGGTGCTAGCGTATCCCAGTTATCAAGTGCCACCTGCATCGTCGGTGCTAAGTTCATAGGGTGGAAAATTTCTGTCGCAGGTACGCAGCGCGTTAAGTCTTTGCTCACGACCATCAACAAACCGTCACGAGTGCCATTTTTCTTGGTTGCTAATTTCATCCTTGCCTCTTACTTCTCTTGCCAGCTATAGACGTATTCTTTGTTTTCTACTTTTTCCAGCTCATCCGAAAACTGAAGTGCGTGACGCGTATCAATCATGACCGCGACTTCGTCGGTAAAAGTCTTCTTATGCTCTCGCCCTGCTTTGAAAGCTTTTGGGTGAGGGCCATGTGTAAATCCTGCTGGATGGAATGTCACCATACCCGCTTCAATGTTGTCACGACTAAAGAAGTCACCTGCATGGTAGAACAAGACTTCGTCATAATCGTCATTGTTGTGGTAGAACGGTACTTTGAGCGCTCCAGGATCACTTTCAATTGGACGAGGAACGAAGGTGCACACCACAAATCCTGCTCCTACAAATGTAGTATGTGCAGAAGGCGGTAAATGGTAACGATGTGACATAAGTGGACGAATATCACGCCAGTTCACTTTTACTACCGCCAAATCACCATGCCAGCCAATCGCATCCAGCGGGTTGAATGGGTAAGTGATAACACTGACTTTATCGTGGCGTTTCACCTGAACCTGTGTTTGATTCTCAGAATATTGAGCACGGAACTGATCGTTGATCGACGGCGTTTCTAAAACCGCTGGATCAAACACCGCGTGGTTTCCAACCATGCCTTTTTCGGGCAATGTATAAGCCGCATCGGTATTTTCGATCATCAGAATGAACATCGGCTCGCTTGGCTCTAAACGCCAGCTCGTTGAGCGAGGGATCATGACATAATCCCCTTCGCTCACTTTCAAATGACCATAATCACAGTAGAGATCTGCCGTACCTTGGTGGATGAATAGCAGTTCGTCGCCATCCGCGTTTCTCACCAAGAAGTCCATTTTTTCATCCATACGCCAAACACGAACTTTACAATTCGCGTTGTGTAATAGATGCGGGACTGCCCAAGGGGTAATATGGCTGGCTTTCTCGACTAGATTAAAATCAAATGCTCGTGGACGTAGCTCGCCTTCCCACTCAGACCACCCCGTTGGGGCATGTTGATGATGAAAATGTGTTGCGGGGCCGAAGAAGCCACTTCGACCTGCCTCACGTTCATAAATTGCCTCTTCCGGGAAGTCAGCATGCGCTTGTTTAGAGCACACTCCCTCCCGTTGAGGGAATGTGATCCATTTATGCATCGCTCAATACTCCTCGGCGAATTTGGTCTTCTTCTATCGATTCAAACAACGCTTTGAAGTTACCCTCGCCAAAGCCTTCATTGCCTTTACGTTGGATGATTTCGAAGAACACAGGGCCGATAACGGTTTGAGTAAAGATTTGTAGCAAGATGCCATCTTTCGTTGGCGCACCATCAATAAGAATCTGCAAATCACGAAGCTTGCTTACATCTTCACCGTGGCCTTCAACACGCTGATCGACTTTCTCGTAATAAGTATCTGGTGTTGGCATAAAGTCCATGCCTCGCTCACGCAAGGTTTTGACCGTTTCGTAGATGTCGTCTGTGGTCAATGCGATGTGTTGAATACCTTCGCCATTGTATTCACGGATAAACTCTTCAATCTGTGATTTATCATCTGACGACTCATTGATAGGAATTCGGATTTTGCCGCAAGGTGCGGTCATCGCACGGCTGACAAGACCTGTCAGCTTACCTTCGATATCGAAATAACGAATTTCGCGGAAGTTACCAATGCGCTCATAGAAACCTGACCAGACATCCATGTTGCCTTGCTTAACGTTGTGCGTTAAGTGGTCGATTTCGTAAAGACCAACATTCGCTTTTGATAAACGCTCATCAGCATCATCATAAAAACGAAAATCGACATCATAAATGCTCTGCTTTCCATAACGATCGACAAAATAAAGCAAGCTTTCACCGATGCCATAAATAGCAGGAATGCTTAGCTCCATCGGCCCAATTTCCGTTTTATATTCTTTACCGCCATTCTCTAACGCATGCGCCAGAGCAACGGTGGCGTCTTTCACACGAAATGCCATGCCACAAACCGACGGACCGTGAACTTTGGCGAATCCCTCAGCTTGGCTATGCGGCTGCGCATTCACAATAAAGCTAATGTCACCTTGTCGATATAACCACGCTTCTTTTGAGCGATGCTTTGCGATTTCCGCAAAACCTAACGATATAAACAGATCTTTAAGCTGTTGAATGCCTTTGTTGTCTGCAGCGGTATATTCAACAAACTCAAATCCGTCTGTTCCTAGTGGGTTGTATGCATCAACCATGACTTTCTCCTTGTCTCAGTAGCTTTTGTTTGGACTTATTTTTCTAACTTGGCGCAGGTCTTGAGAAATTGGAATACGTGGGGAGAAATCTTTATCTTGGCGATTTTTACGCCTAATTGTAAAATATATGTTACACACAGAGGACACATCGAATCCACTTTCGTAAACATCAAACAAACTGCTTATTTTCAATATATTAGATTGATATTTTCGGCTTTACGCCAACACAAAAAATGTAAACAAGTTGTTACCTTGGCATTTTATCTTGGCAACGTAGCTCAAAAAGTAAAAGGGTATGGAAAGCCTATTGCCCCCTATTTCTATCTGCTTCATTCATTTGGTCCTACAAAACATCAAAAGTAATGTTTCGTGACGCTTCATACAGTTCGAAAGACTCATCGGTCAGAATCGTGTCATGGATACCCCTTTATTGATTCACCTCAGTTTTATTCAAAAGTAACTGTGCCATAAGTGGTGCTCTGTTCCCTATCGAGCCGAGCCACAAGGCTTCACGCTCGATCAGAAAAAGAGACATCTAATGACACACATTAATCAAGAACGCCTAGTTAAACACTTTTGCCAACTAGTACGTATCGACAGCGAATCAAAAAACGAAAAACAAATTGCAGAAACACTGGCAGAACAGCTAGGCGAGCTAGGCTTTACCGTGCACAAGCTTCCAGTGCCTGAGCACATTTCTAACGGTTTTAACGTGTACGCCCGTTTAGACGGCAAAAAAGACGGCTCTATCCTAATGAGCTGTCATATGGATACGGTCACTCCAGGTATTGGCATTGAGCCACTCATCGAAGACGGCATTATCCGTTCAAAAGGCCATACGATTCTCGGTGGCGATGATAAATCTGGTATTGCTGCCATCATGGAAGCCGTTCGTTGTATTCAAGCGGAAAACCGTGAGCACAAAACGTTAGAACTTGCTTTCACCGTGTATGAAGAAGGCGGTTTATTCGGTTCACAATACTTCGATATGTCACACGTCACTTCAACGGAAGCAATCGTGTTAGATACGGGTGGCCCTATTGGCACCATTGTGACCGCAGCCCCAGGCCAGCAAAAGATCATGGCAAAAATCAAAGGTCGACCAGCACACGCAGGGCTTGCGCCAGAAGAAGGCATCAGTGCGATCATGGTGGCGGCTGATGCTATCAACCAAATGAAGCTGCTGCGCATCGACGAAGAAACGACAGCCAACATCGGTATGGTTAACGGCGGTCAGGCCACAAACATTGTTATGCCTGAATTAAAAATCGTGGCAGAAGCACGCTCCCTGAATGGCGATAAACTAGATGCTCAGGTCAATCATATGATCTCAACATTAGAGTCTGTCTGTAAAAAACACGGTGCAGAAGTCGAAATTGAATCTAGCCGAGCCTACGACGCTTTTGTTATTGAAGAAAACCACCCACACGTAAACGCTATAAAAGCAGCGTTTTCAGAGTTGGGAATTGACGCCTTCACAAAAGGCACTGGCGGCGGTAGCGATGCCAACAACTTTAACAAGAAAGGTCTCACAACGGTCAACCTTTCAACTGGCATGGCAAAAGTACACACGACAGAAGAGTTTATCGCGGTAAGTGATATGGTCAAAATCACTGAGTTCGTGAAACATTTCCTAGTCAGTTAACGTCGTGCCTTTTGAAGAGAGACTGACTATCTTCCCCTTCTAGCCTGTGTTTGAAGGGGATTTTAATTTGTATCGAAGCAAAATTACTTCCCGTCATGCCAACTTGATATCAGATCTTCAAAGAAATTCCCCTAGCTCACTTTTTGAGACCAGACAGCTCAACACCTGACACCCTGTTACAGTAATGTTAAAACTCGATTGTGTAGACAATTTATACAATATACATTTTTGGCATCTTTCAGGATGAAAAGAGTGAGACAAGGATGAAATTACCTAAGTTGCTTTTATTAGCGTCGATGATGAGTCCAATACTGGCAACATCAAGCTATGCCGCGCCGTATCCCGCAGGTGTGACCCTCGATGAGACACAAGAAATTACGCTAAACAATGGAGCTGAAGTTACTTCTATTGATCCAGCCAAGCAAGCCGCAGAGCCCGCTTTTAATCTCGGTCGAGACCTGTTTGAAGGTCTGGTCATTCAAGATAAGCAAGGTAAAACCATTCCTGGTGTTGCTGAGTCTTGGTCAGTCAATGACAACAATACGGTTTATACCTTCCACTTACGTGATGCAAAATGGTCAAATGGCGAAACGGTCACTGCACAAGATTTTGTCTACAGCTGGCAACGCTTACTGAATCCAAGCACTGCTTCACCCTACGCTTGGTTTGCGGCCATTCCAAATATCGAAAACTCGCAAGCGATTATGAAGGGCGAAGCCGAGCCTGAGTCTTTGGGCGTGAAGGCGCTGGATGAAAAAACATTCCAGGTAACACTCGAAGAGCCTATTCCCTTCTTTACGAAACTATTAAGTCATCCAGTGCTTGCCCCCGTTCACAAAGCGACCGTTAAAAAACATGGCAACCGTTGGACCCAGCCTGAGCATATCGTTACAAATGGTGCGTTTACTGTCTCTGAATGGAAAGTTAACGAAAAACTGGTGATGGTTAAAAATCCACATTATTGGGACGCAAGCAATGTAGTGCTGGAAAAAGTCACTTGGCTACCAATTGGTGATGCAAACGTAGTGCTAAACCGCTACCTAGCTGGTGAGATAGACCAAGCGGTTTCCATTCCTGCCGCTCAGAAGAAAAAGTTAATTCAACAACGCCCACAAGAGGTGGCAAGCACCAGTGCGTCTCTTGGCTCCACATTCTATTACCTCAACACTCAACAAGGGCCAACAAAAGACGTTCGGGTTCGTAAAGCCCTCTCATATGCCATTGACCGTCAACTGTTAACGAGTGCTATTTTGAGAAACGGTGGGGTTCCAATGTATACCCTTGTGCCACCTCAAACAGATGGTTTTAAATCTCACACTCCTGAGTTCGCAACTTGGAACCGCCATAAACGTATCGAAAAAGCGCAGCAATTACTGTCAGAAGCTGGATACGATAAAAGCAATCCGCTTAAGTTAACGTTTACCGTACCAACTTTCTCGATGGACGTAAAAATGGCAACCACCATGGCAGGCATGTGGAAAAGCCGATTGGGTGCGCAAGTCACGATAAAACAGCTAGAACCGAAAGTGTTCTACGCACTTAAAGAGCCGACCGACATTACTCGCGGCGGCTGGACGGCCGACTACAATGAAGCCTCTACATGGTTGGATATCTTCGTTTCTAGTGGTGAGTACAACGATTCTCGTTATAACAACCCGCAATACGACGAGTTAATGGCTCGCTCAAAGACCATGAGCAACCCATCAGAACTGTATTTACAAGCAGAAAGCATGCTGATTGAAGACATGGCCATTATTCCTATTTATCGTCCGGGTAACGATCAATACCTCATCAAGCCTTACGTGGGCGGCTACGAACTGACAAACCCTGAGTCGTCGTACTACCGCAAGAATGTCTATGTAACAGCCCACTAAAAGCATGTTTTCGGTCTGAGTCGGCAAGTTCAATGTTTACTTGCCGTTCCTCATATCTCTCGGTGGAGAAGGCAACCTGAGCTCAGACCATTTTTTTATTCATAACCCTTCGAAGTGATTTCGGATGACCAAAGGATGATGGATCATGATTTGGTACATTGTTAAGCGATTAGCTATCGCTATCCCCACGCTTCTATTCATCGCACTCGTATCATTTTGGCTGATGCACATTGCACCAGGGGGGCCATTTGATATGGAACGGCCTATGCCAGAGGTGGTACGTGCGAATATCGAAGCAAAATTCCATTTGGACCAGCCCTTCCTTACTCAGTTTTGGATTTACATTGGTAATTTCATACAAGGAGATCTCGGTCCGAGCTTCGTTTATCAAGACTTCAGTGTTACACAGCTCGTCGCACAATCATGGCCAGTTTCAGCAGTATTAGGCGTGCTCTCCTTTTGTATTTCCGTTCCACTTGGCATGTTGCTTGGCACCATTGCGGCATTGAACCGAAATAGCCGCCTAGATTACGGCCTGATGACACTTTCGATGACTGGAGTTGTGGTTCCGGCTTTCGTGCTTGCTCCAGTTTTAGTCATGATCTTCGCTATTCAGCTCGGCTGGTTCCCTGCTGGTGGTTGGGAAGGAGGAAAGCTGGCTTTTCTTGTTCTTCCCGTGCTCAGCCTAGCGATTGGCTCCATTGCGAGTATTGCACGCGTCATGCGTGGCGCAATGATTGAAACGCTCAACCAACCATACATTCGAACGGCAAAAGCCAAAGGTTTGTCCACAACCTACATTTTATTCCATCACGCTTTGCGACCATCCCTGATTCCCGTCGTTGCGATGCTCGGCCCTGCGTTTGTTTCTGTCGTGACAGGCTCGGTGATTATCGACATTTTCTTTGGTACAGGTGGCATGGGACAACACTTTGTGTCTGGGGCTCTCAACCGCGACTACGGCCTAGTAATGGGCATTACTCTGATTGTCGCTTCACTCACTATCTTCTTTAACCTTGTGGTCGACTTGCTATATACGATTATCGACCCTCGTATACGCGTTTAGGAGTCCGGTATGTTAACGATCAAAAAACTGGATACACAAGCTCTTCAAGATCAAGTCGTCGACAATATTGAAGCCGTCGAAGGTCGCAGTCTTTGGCAGGATGCATGGACTCGATTTCGTAAAAACAGAGCCGCGATGACATCAGTGTATGTTTTGGCTTTCATTACCTTATGCATCACTTTCGGCCCCTCTCTTGCCGCTTTTGGCCATGATGAAATTGACTGGGAAGTGCTCATCGATCCATACGAGCTAGGGAAACCTTCACTGAGCAGTGGCCATTACTTTGGTACCGATGATCTCGGGCAAGATGTCTTCGCTCGCACGATGCAAGGTGGCAGGCTCTCTATTTTGGTGGGTTTTGTTGGCGCCTTAGTCGCCGTTGTTATTGGTACGATTTGGGGAAGTATTTCCGGCTATCTTGGCGGCGTTGTCGATAGCGTAATGATGCGCATTATTGAGGTGCTCGATTCGGTGCCATTTATGTTTATGGTTATCCTGTTTGTTACCCTTTTTGGCAACAACATCTACCTGATTTTTATCGTGATCGGAATGGTATCTTGGCTGGGCATTGCCCGTGTTGTACGTGGTGTCACCTTCGGTCTAAAAAAGCGAGAGTTCATCGAAGCCGCACACTCTATTGGGGTTTCTAAATTGACAATTGTCCGACGCCATGTTCTGCCTAATGTGCTTGGGATCGTGATGGTTTATTCCTCCTTAATGGTACCAGGATTCATTATGTTCGAATCGTTTTTAAGCTTCTTAGGGCTTGGTGTTCAACCACCAGACACGAGCTGGGGAATCCTAATCTCCGAAGGCGCAAAAACGATTGACGTTGCATTGTGGATGCTGCTTTTTCCCTCTCTGTTTTTAGTTGCCACCCTCTTTTGTTTTAACTTCATCGGCGATGGCTTGCGTGATGCTCTTGACCCGAAAGACCGATAAGGACAAACCCATGCTATCTATTGAAAACATGAACGTGCGCTTCGATACGCCAGATGGGCAAGTGCAAGCGGTCAGTAATCTCTCCTACTCGATTAAAGCGGGCGAAACTCTTGGGATTGTTGGGGAATCAGGTTCGGGAAAAAGCCAGTCTGTTTTCGCATTAATGGGGTTAACCGCGGACAACGGCGCCGTGTCTGGCAGCGCGATGTTCCACGGTGATGATTTACTCGCGATGTCTAAAAAGCAGCTCAACCGCATCCGTGCAGAGAAAATCGGAATGATCTTTCAAGATCCGATGACGTCACTCAATCCATTCATGAAAATTGGCAAACAGCTTTGTGAAGTTCTCATGATTCATAAAGGAATGAGCCGAAAACAAGCAAAAATTGAATCGATTCACATGTTAGATGCGGTGCGTATTCCCTCTCCCGAAACTCGGATGAATCAATACCCTCACGAGCTATCTGGCGGAATGCGTCAGCGAATCATGATAGCGATGGCCTTGTTGTGTAAGCCCGAGTTGTTAATTGCAGACGAACCAACCACCGCATTAGATGTAACCGTTCAGGCTCAAATTTTGACGCTATTACGAGACTTACAACAAGAGTTCAACACCGCAATTTTACTGATCACTCACGATATGGGCGTCGTCGCCGAGATGTGTGATCGCGTATTGGTCATGTATGGTGGTCAAAAAATGGAGCAATCAGATACCGAGACATTGTTCGCTCAACCTGCTCACCCCTATACTCAAGGCCTGCTAAAGGCTATTCCTTCTATCACTGAAGATATGCCACGTTTACCAACCATCCCAGGTAACCCACCAAGTGCGTTGATTAACCATCAAGGGTGTCCGTTTAGAGAGCGGTGCGAGCATCGAGAGACGCGTTGCCAATACGAAACCCCACGGTTTTCCCCATTAAACACGAGCCAGTCCATTGCCTGTCACGTTAAAGCACCCAGTGTTATCACTCCCATTCAAATAAAAGCTTAAGGAGGCGTTATGAATAAAAAAGAAGTCCTCATGTCTGCTCGTGATTTAAACGTCCACTTTCCTGTTTCACGTCATCTTATTCCAAGTCGACGTAAAATCGTGAAAGCGGTCAATGGTATCGACTTAGATGTTTACCGAGGTGAGACACTTGGCATTGTGGGGGAATCAGGCTGCGGAAAATCAACACTTGCACGCGCCTTACTTCGCTTAATTGAACCTACACATGGCGAGTTGACTTGGAAAGGTCAAGACATGCTCGGGTTTAGTAAAAAAGAGCTTTCCTCTCGACGCAGAGAATTTCAGATGGTGTTTCAAGACCCATCCGCTTGTTTGAATCCGAGGTTAACCATCTCAGAATGCATCGCCGAACCACTGCTCACCCACGAGCCAAAGCTTAAACGGGCAGAGGTAGAAAAGCGTGTCATCGCTATGATGGATAAAGTGGGTCTCTTGGCGAGCCAGCGAAACCGCTATCCACATGAATTTTCCGGAGGTCAATGCCAGCGTGTGGGCATTGCTAGAGCGTTAATTCTCAATCCAGATTTGGTCGTGTGTGATGAACCTGTTAGTGCGCTAGATGTCTCCATACAAGCTCAGGTCATCAATCTTCTAGACGATCTTAAACAAGAAATGGGGTTAACACTGGTGATGATTGCGCACGACTTAAGCGTGGTGCGCCATATCAGCGACCGCGTTATGGTGATGTATCTTGGTAAACCTATGGAAGTAGGACGTTACGATAAAGTATTTGATGATGCACAACACCCCTACACCAAAGCACTGTTATCTGCTGTCCCGATAGCTAATCCGCAATTAGCACGTGACCGTGAAATACAACTATTGCCCGGCGATCTTCCTTCTCCACTTAACCCACCGAGCGGTTGCGTTTTTCGTACTCGATGCCCAGAAGCCACAGAAGTATGCGGGCAACAGAACCCAATAAAAACAGGCTCGGAGCAGCATCATATCTATTGCTCAAATATGACTTTAGGAACCATTTAATGAACAATACTAACTCAGTAAACCAACGCCTTACGTTATTACGTGAGGCAATGTCCTTTCACAACGTGTCTGCATATATCGTGACCAACAATGACCCACATAACAGTGAATACTCAGCGGATCATTGGTTAGCGCGAAGCTGGATTTCAGGTTTTACCGGCTCAGCAGGCGATGTCGTCATTACCCAACAAGGTGGTGGCCTGTGGACTGATGGTCGTTACTATATTCAAGCTGAAGAACAGTTACACGGCACAGGACTTGAACTGTTTAAAGCCAAACAACCAGAAACGCCGACAGTTGCCAAATGGCTGGCTACCACGCTACCAGAAAACAGTATTATCGCGGTTGACGGGCGCGCCATCAGTTACGCTTTTTATCAAGGCCTCAAACAAACCTTTGAAGCGAAAAACATTAAGATCATTCTCGACCTGGATTTACTCACACCGATTTGGCTTGAAAGACCACCTCGCCCAAGTGCACCCGTATTCGAGCACCCCACCGCTTTTGCTGGCGTTGACACTGAAAATAAGTTAGCGAGAATCCGTTCTTGGTTAACCGAGAACCAAGTAGATAGCTTATTAGTGTCAACGCTAGATGATGTCATGTGGACAATGAATATTCGAGGTGGTGATACGAATTACTGCCCAGTTTCTGAAGCCTATCTAGTCGTAGAGCAATCACTTGCGACACTGTTTATTGATAAAGCCAAACTGCCTCAAGACGTTGAAAGAGCGCTGACCGATCAGAGTGTACACATTCGCCATTACAACTACGTAAGTCAGTATTTGAATCAGCAATGTGAGGGATTATCGCTCGCTTTTAACCCGACCCACACAGACAGCTTATTGGTGAGTTCGATTGAAGGGAATGTGAATCTAAAGCCAATGGCTTGCCCTGTAACGGCAATGAAGGCCATAAAAAATGCGACCGAGCTAACTAGCCTAGAACAGGCATTAACAGATGATGGTGTGGCAATCGTAAGGTTTATGAACTGGCTCGAAGAGCAAGTTCCAAGCGGACTCGTTACAGAATTGTCTGCTGAGGCACAACTGAATCACTATCGCCGTCAAACCCGACATTATGTGAGTGACAGTTTCCGCACTATCGCAGGCTTCGCAGCTCACGGGGCAAAAATGCATTATGCCGCCGATGAAGAAAGCAATGCGGCAGTCAATGAAAGCAACTTCTTTCTCGTCGATTCTGGTGGCCAATACCTTGGCGGGACAACAGACATCACCCGTACTTTCCACTTCGGGTCACCGACCATTAAGCAGCGCAAAGATTATACCTTGGTGCTCAAAGCGGTCATCCGACTGACTCAGACTCGATTCATGAAAGGCTCTACGGGTGCCAATCTTGATATCATGGCGCGTGGCGTCTTATGGCAACATGGTATTGATTACAAGTGCGGCACTGGACACGGCGTGGGCGTTTGCTTGAATGTTCACGAAGGCCCACAAAATTTCTCGCAAAGCCACCACGAGGTTGAACTAAAACCGGGTATGGTCATTACTAATGAGCCAGGCGTTTATCGCGAAGGTGAGTACGGGGTAAGAATAGAGAACATTCTTAAAGTTGTAGAAGTAGAACAAAATGAGTTCGGCACGTTTTACGGTTTTGAGACCATCACTCTTGCTCCAATTGCGACCAACGCCCTTGATTTATCAATGCTAGATCAAGCAGAGCTAGACTGGCTCAATCATTACCATTCACGAGTCTATCAAGCACTTAGCCCTTTTCTTGATACGCAAGATAAAAACTGGCTTCAACGCACAACCCAACTTATTGAGAAATAGGATATCAGCAAGCTTTATAACGTTTTCATTTTCATCTCAAACTCCTTGTTTGCCAGCCTTCGGGCTGGTTTTTTTATAGAGATAACGGCGTGAAAAACAAAAACGCCCCGCAATGTTAGCGAGGCGATCAATTAAATTAAAATGATGCAGTTAAAATGCCCTACTGACGACACTTCTGAGCATCAAAATCAACGACGATGGCGGCATTCTCAAAGTCACCAGAGACTTTAACGTAGCCCCAGTAGTTACTCTGATTTGACAACGTAATACACTCTCCATTACCAATATTATCTGACCACCCGTGAAGATTAGCACCATCCGGCCAACCAGAGTTACTGTATTCAAGCTTTAGGTTGCCCATACCGTTCCCCGTCGTTATCGCCAGATTTGAGCTCTCATTCACCGCTGGCACGCTCAGCCAAATGGTTTGTTGATTTGCCAAGCAAACAGGCTCTCCTGCTGTTAGGCGCCCACCGCTTACTTTACTTTGCACCGCGCAGTCTTGTGGCAATGTGTCATTACCGCCCAACGTTGAGATAACAACACTATGAGTGGCGGTTGCCGTCAAGCCTTCACTGTCTGTCACACTTAGACTGACCGAATACTCCCCTTCACTCCCATATTGGTGCGTCGGCTTGGTTTGTGTACTTGTCGAGCCATCACCGAAGTCCCATAAGACGCTGACGATCTTCCCGTTTGGGTCTGTACTGTTTTCACTGCTAAATGTAATGCTTTCACCGACTTTCCCCTTGTTGTTTGCGGTTATGACTGCATTAGGTGCACCATTTGAGACAAGGGCTTGCTGCCACTGCTCAAACTCACTTTGATATAAATTCGCCCATTGGGTGATCGTTGCTTTGTAATTGCTCCAATTCCCTTGGCGTGTTTCCACCAGCATTTGGTTTACGTCATCTTTATGATTTTCAAACATAAAACGTACAGCTAAGTACCCCCAACGATAAATTCGATCGACATCAAACCCATCATAAGTAGTCTCGAAAATCTCACTTAAGGTATATGTCGAGCCGTCTAAAATCGTCTCAAGTGCTGCTTGGTTGTCATTTTCTTGAGCGACATACTCTGCAATGCCTTCACTCCACCACACTATTTTTTCAGTTGGATGACTAAACCCTCCATAGAGATCAAATCGACCATCTAAGTAATGCACGTATTCGTGCTCTAAGTTCCAGACAAAGTGATCCGCGTTCGCATAAGAGGCTTCATAAGCAATAAAGTTGGGAATATTCCCCGGCTGGGAAGGATCGCCTTCCAAGTACATACCGCCATTGTCAGTACTAATATCGAAAATTGGCCCTGCGTACTTACCATAATCGGTGCTTGAATCGAAGATATTGACTTGGAGCTGAGTATTGTGGTCATCTTTTACTGGCTGTTCACCAGTTTCTAATGACTGATGAAAGTAACCCTCTTCGTAACCCATTTTAGAACATGCGGCCGCGTGTTGCTCTTGCGTCATATTCTGGGACAATATTCGAATTGTTGGACTACAAGTATAAGTTTGCGATAGCACTAAGCCTTTTAGCTCAGTTTCGAAATTACAAATTCCGAACTCACTACAATCTGCGTAATATGAGGCAGTGTCCGCCGCCGCAAGCCAAACCGCGTCACCCCGACCATACATTTCATACTGTTCAAAGATTCGACTCAGCTGACTCTTCACAACAGAACTCGCGTTACCCGTATACTTGGTCAAACGCCCGAGCTCTCGCCCCGCATTCGCGGCCATGAACTCATCTTCAGCACCGATTGATGATGCCCTCAGAGCAAAATCGCCTAAAGCTTTGGCAAGGTCCGTTTGGTTGCCAATTATTTGCACAAATTGCTCGTTCCACTGCCCACCAAACAAAATAGTGAAAACACCGTTAACTGCATTGCGCATATACCAGTGCTGGGCGTATTGATCATTCCAACGTGTAAGCCATTGGGTCACTTGCGGTAAGTACGCGTGCTGCAAGCCCGCACTATCCATAGTGATGATGACTTCACTAAGCACTTTGCCGTGACGGTCGCTGTTCTCATAGAAGTTTGCGTTATTAACAAACTCATCCACGGATTCTTTCACCGCTGGTGTGACCCATTCAATAAATGAGATGTTGTCATTGTAAAACTCGGCGTAATAACCCGCGCGTAAGTATAAGAACAACGTTTCTAGTTCATCGCTCCCGCCACCTGTATACCCCTTCGCCAATGTCGTAGTACGCTTCGCAATGTTGTACATATGAGCGGAGCTAAATACCGACTCTTGAATCCGACTTTCAGCAGAGAATAGCTGGTTCACACACGTCGCGCCCTGACTTAAAATTTCGCCGATCAATTGGTTACTGCTTTCGGTAACCAATGCTTCCAAATCACAAGCAGTGCTCGACTCATCAAGGCTTTCAAGTGACTGTACTCGAGTTGCCTTGGAAGGCTGAATAGGGAGAGTTGCGGTTGGTTGGTATTCAACTCGATTGGATTCAACACCGTGTGTATGAGCCGAATGTGCATGTTGCTCTGTAACTTGAGAAACTGGCTCGCTTAACGCAAATACGCCAGTGCTGGTTAATGTTGTCGCAATCGCGACACTCAAAGTCTTCAGTTCCATCTAATTTCTTCTATATTGAGTTTTCCTTAGATGCATTACGTCTTTTGCATCGCCACTGCCCTTATTACTGCAAGAGCATCTCCATATAATCTACTCGCAAGACAAGATGAAACATTTTGTTAACAACTGAACGTGACGGTGTCAGTTTTTGGTACTCGAGTTGCCGTTGCACGAGCTTGCCAGAAATCGATTTGCTTTAGTAATATTGATCAACTAGTTGTTTATCTTTCCATTCAAATATCTTTTATTGCTCCTCACAAAAGCGATAAAATGGTTTCTTTTCTTTTTGCTAAACAACTCCTATGACCGACGCTGATATTGAGCTACAACATCTTTGGTTAGAAGTCCAAGCCGAACGCTGGCAAAACCTGCCACGCTTTTTATTCAGTTACTACTGCTACAAGCACAACCTTGTCAGTAAAACCAACAAAGTTTGCTGGGAGACGGCACGTGCAAGACTGCCCGCTTCAACATCAATAAAAGAGCGAAAAAACGCGGTGGTTGAACCGTTAGTCTCTGAGGAAACCGTCGTTGGGTTATTGAAAACCATCAGCAAAGATGGGGAAATGACGTTTGACGTGATGGTAACCACACTTAATACGTTTTTGCACTATGTTGTGATTAGCAAGGAAGAAAAAGCGCAACTTAAATCAAACATGCCAGCTAGTTGGTATCAGCAATCGAACAAGTCGCCTTTGGCACGTTTCGAGCAAGCTGGCATTAAGCTACCAGAGTGATATGTCAGTCATCGCTGATGATAAACACAAAAGACAAGCGCCTACAATGAGGCGCATTTGGTCAAAAATTGAGGAGCACCTAAACAAAAGTGCGTAGCGAGCAACAAAGAAAAAGTTTGGTTATTCTTGAATGCCTCGAATGCGTACATTACGCCTACGTAGAACTTCTAAAGTCACGAGCAAACACACCGACATAAAAATCAGCAACGTAGCGACCGCCAATATAGTCGGACTGATTTGCTCTCGAATTCCTGACCACATCTGCCTAGGAACGGTTTTTTGTTCTGCCCCAGTCAGGAATAACGCCACCACAACCTCGTCGAACGAAGTGCCAAAAGCAAACAAGCCGCCAGAAATCATCCCCGGACGAATCAGAGGAAAGGTAATGTGTCTGAAAGTATAAACAGGGTTTGCTCCTAAGCTAGCCGCCGCTTTTACCAAGCTATGGTCAAAGCCGCTTAACGTCGCAGTAACGGTAATGACGACAAAAGGCGTACCTAACGCAGCGTGTGCCAAAATGACGCCTAAATAAGTTTGTGATAAGCCAAGGCGTGTGTAGAAAAAGTACATCGCAGCAGCAGAGATAATGACTGGTACGATCATGGGTGAGATCAACAGCGCCATAATCGTATTGCGAAAAGGCAAGTTACTACTTGCTAAACCCAACGCCGCCAGAGTTCCTAGCCCTGTTGCAACGAGTGTCGCCATAAAAGCAATAAACGTGCTGTTTTTCAGCGCCAACAGCCACTGATCACTAGTAAACATTTCTTGATACCAGCGAGTAGAATACGCTGCCGAGTCAAGGTTTAACATCCCCTCGGTAAAAGTAAAGTAAGGCGTTGCATTAAACGATAACGGGATGATGGTCAGAATTGGAGCGATTAAAAAGAACAGCACCACCCCACAAAAAGCTAAGTAACCTGCGTAAGCAACTCGCTCTACTTTTGATGCATAGTTTGGTAATGCCATGGTTATCCCCCTACCTTAAGGTTGTTAATGCCAACCACACGGTTGAACATATAAAACAGAACCAGTACAACGAACAAAAGCAGTCCACCCAATGCGCCAGCCATCCCCCAGTTCAGTGATGTCTGCATATGATAGGCAATCATATTGGAGATCATCTGTCCGCTTCTTCCACCAACCAAAGCGGGCGTAATGTAGAAGCCAATAGAAAGAATGAAAGTAAGCAAGGCCCCCGCACCTATCCCCGGTAACGTAAGCGGCATATAAACTTTGATGAACGCAATGAAAGGCGTCGCGCCTAGAGAACGAGCGGCACGGAAATAAGTTGGGCTAATTCCTTTCATTACGCTATACAGAGGCAGGATCATAAAAGGCAACAGAATGTGCACCATAGACACCACCGTTCCGAAGGTATTGTGAATCATCTGAATTCGCTCAGAAGTAAAACCCGACCAAATAAGGAGATCATTAATGACCCCTTGGTTTTGCAGCAGAACAATCCAAGACGTGGTTCTGACTAATAATGATGTCCAAAATGGCAGCAGCACAATGATTAAAAGTAAGTTCGCGCGCTTATCAGGTAAATTGGCAAGCAGGTAAGCAACGGGGTACGCCATCACCAAACAAATTAAGGTGATTGAAATAGACATCCAAAAAGTTTTAAAGAAAAGGTCGACGTATATTTGGCGTTTTTCTGGTTGGGGTTCAATGTCTCCAAACTCATTCACTTGCAAGTCTAGCGCTGCAAGATAGTGACTGAATGTTAATGCGCCACTAAGATTCTTAAACGCCGCCCAATATTTAGGATTAGCCCAACGCTTATCCAGCTTAGCTAGCTGTGTCACCGAGCTCGGCAGCGACGTCAAACGAGACAACTTTCTGCCGGTTTTCATGAGTAAACTGCGCATACCTGACTCTTCAATATTCATCCGGTTGGCTATTTTCGGCAGCTCTTTGCTTTGATAAAGCGCAAGTACTTCAACAGAGAATGCCTCAATGACTTCTTGATGAGGCTGACCTTGATAATCCCAACTTTCTAAGGCTTGAATAGTTTGTGGTAGTGACAGGGATATTTCTCGGTTATCCACGCTTCGATAAAGCATGTCGAGGATAGGAAAAGCAAACGTAAGCAGAACAAAACACACCAATGGCGTTGTGAGCATAATGGAGCGAAGCTTTTTTCGGCGCTCGGCCTTTTGCAACTGCGCTTTCAAATTGGTTTCTTGCTCATGAACTTGGCGTTCGATTTCCAATACAGAATCTAATGCGGTTAGCTCTCGACTCATGCTGCTACCTCGCTACTTTGAGTTTGTGTCCCATCAAGAGCATGGCAATCGTCACTTTGCCAACCAATACGACAAATTGAGCCAGGCGTTAACTGCAAGTGTTTACGATTATCGTTAGGTACTTTAACGATGAAGTGACCAACGCTCTCTACTTCGACTACCAGACGATAATGATCACCGTGATAAATCAATTCTCGTAGGACGCCCGAGACTTGGTTCTCACAAGACGCTTTCTCTGGTTGAATAACAATCTTTTCTGGTCGAATGGAAAGTGTTGTTCTCTGCCCTTGCTCAGAGACTCTGACAGGTTTCGCAGTAAATAACTCTTTCCCAACGAGCACTTGGCAATACTTTCCGTCCCACTCTTTGACTAAACCTGAGAGTTGGTTGTTTTCTCCGATAAACTGCGCAACAAACGTATTACTCGGAGATTCATAAAGCTCGGTTGGTGTCGCGAGTTGTTGCACTTCGCCGTGATTAAAAACCGCAATACGGTCGGACATAGTGAGAGCTTCGTCTTGATCGTGCGTCACATACAAAATGGTAATGCCAAGCTTTTCATGCAAATGTTTAATTTCCATCTGCATTTGCTCACGCAGCTGCTTATCTAACGCGCCTAGTGGTTCATCCATCAACACGAGTTTAGGCTCAAACACTAATGCTCGCGCTAACGCAACACGCTGTTGTTGACCACCTGATAACTGCTTCGGGTATCGAGTCGCAACATGCTCAAGCTCGACCATTTCTAATACACTCTGAACTTTGCTTTGAATCGTGTCACTGTCGAGTTTTCGCACCTTTAAAGGAAACGCAAGATTCTCAGCAATGGTCATATGTGGAAACAACGCATAGTTTTGAAACACCATACCAATATCGCGCTTGTGCGGCGCGAGATGATTAACAGGAACGCCATCAATATAAATGTCTCCACCGGTCGCAGTTTCAAAGCCTGCTAGCATCATCAAGCAAGTGGTCTTGCCCGATCCTGACGGCCCCAACATAGTAACAAACTCTCCAGGAGCAATATCTAAGTTGAAGTCTTTCACCACCAAATTCGTGCCATCGTAGGTTTTCTTAACGTGTTGAAAGCTGACATAGTCCTTGTTTTCCGTGCTCATGACTTCCCTCTTCTCATTTTTTGAATATTACGAATAAGTAGAGCGTCAGTTAACGCTCTACTAAACAGCACAATTACAGATTGTATTTGGATAGGTCTAAGCGGGTTTCTAACGCATGTTCAACCATTTGAATGACTTGTTGACGCTCTTCACCTTGTAAGAGTTGGCGTGGCGCACGAACCTGTTCAGAGCCACGTCCGCAGACTTGCTCGGCCAATTTTATGCACTGAACCAGCGTAGGAATGGTGTCTAAACGCAGTAGCGGTAAGAACCAACGGTAGATTTCTAACGCTTCAGCATAACGACCTTGGCTTGCCAGTTTATAAATCGCGACGGATTCTTCTGGGAATGCGTTGGTTAAACCAGAAATCCAGCCGGTCGCACCTAGCATCAATGATTCAAGAGCGATGTCATCAACACCACTGAACACGGTAAAGCGGTCATCAAATTTATTGTAAAGCTCAGTGATACGACGAGTATCAGTGGTCGACTCTTTGATAGCTACAATACTTTCAAACTCAGCCAGTTTCGCCATAATATCGAGGTTTACATCGACACCATAAGCAACCGGGTTGTTGTAAATCATGATTGGCATTTCTGGCGTTGCTTCTGCTAGCGTGCGGTAATATTCGAACGTTTCGCTCTCAGACGTGCGGTAAACCATGGCAGGCATCACCATACAACCATCGATACCAATTTTGTGCGCATCCTGCATGTAATCAACAGCTGCTGTGGTAATAGACTCTGCTGTACCAGCAATCAAAGGCACACGGCCATTTACGACTTCTTTTGCCGCTTGCAAGACCTGGCGTTTCTCCTCCGGGTACAACGCACAGTTCTCACCGACAGTACCCAAGCAGATAATGCCATTCACACCATCTTTAATCTGGTTGTCTATAACGGTTTGCGTTGCGTCTAAGTCAATTGACTGATCTTGACGAAATTGCGTACTGACCGCCGGATAAACACCTTTCCAATCAATTTTCATGAACTACTTTCCTTATATGTATATTGTATGCAATTTAAATGAACGAGCGAAAATGCTCAGACATGGCTATCTATGCCATTTTCTAACAACACCGCCTTTACAGCGGCCAAATCAGACAAAGCACTGCCAACTGATTTGTATAAAGTAATGACCTCATCGTTTTGACGTCCTGAGATTTGTTGGGCGCAAAGCTGCGGTAATTCCCCTTTGATATCGTCTGAAGTGAACACGCCCTCTTGAATTGGAATGAGAAGATCGCCCGCTTCGGCTAATACATTAATACGGCTATCAACATACACCTGTGCTCGTTGCACTGCTTCGGAGTCGCATTCACGCTTGTCCAAGTCATGATTACCGACCAAATCAATATGGGTGCCCTGCTGCACGTCTGCGCCATTAAACAAAGGCTCTGCTGATGCAGTAATACAGCTGATGATGTCAACATGTTTGATAACGTGGTCCACTTTTTCTACGACTGAAACACGGAACCGACGCTCATCAGGAAGCGACTGATACTCTGAAGATGACACAATGGCATCTACCGTCGCCTCGGCTTTATCTGAGTTACGCCCCCAAATATAAACCTGCTTAAGTGGGCGAACCGCAGCGTATGCCCACGCAAAATAAGGCGCAAGATTGCCCGTTCCGAAGATCAACAGACGATCAGCATCGGGACGCGCTAAATAGTCCGCTGCCAACGCAGAAGCTGCGGCGGTGCGCCAAAACGTTAAAACTTTACCGTCCACGAGTGCGAGCGGCTCACCATCGTTTCGTCTAAAAACAAGCAGCTTAGATGCAAGCGTATCTTTGCCTTGCTCAGGGTTATGCGGGAAATACGTAAAGGCTTTCACCGCAATCAACTCCTGGTTCCAAGCTGGAAGTAGCGCAAACGCCTCGTATTCTCCCTCTTCTAAGGGCATGACTCGGCGTTGAGGTATTGTTGCTGGCCGCGAGTACATTTCACGCATCGTTTCAATAAGAGACTTCATTGTTAAACATTGCGCGACTTGCTGTGCTTCGATGACTTTCATTATTTCTCCGAAAACATAAATACAGTTGAGGAAAAGTACGGAACCTCGCTTATGGATGAAAACTCGGCCCCATACAAAAATTAACGCCTAGTTAAGCAGCCAGGTGTTGAACTCTTCATTGAGTTCATCCGCGTAGTCTGACCACCATTCATCGTTAATCAGGAAGGCGGTTTGGAAGTTTTGAGGTGCGGTAGGAAGGTTCGCTAAAATGTCTGGGTTCACCTCCGCCGAAGACGACTTACGCGTAGGCCCATAGGCAACGTACTTAGCTTGATCAGCTAATGGTTTTGTTCCTGAAGAAAAAGCAATGAAGTCCAATGCAAGCTTTGTGTTCTCACTCCCTTTAGGTATCGCCCATCCATTCATGTAACCCATTTGACGGTCCCATATAATCCGAAATGGTTGACCTTCATCTTTACGGGCATTGTGGATTCGGCCGTTAAACGCCGAGGCGATCACCACTTCTTTGTCTGCAAGCATTTGAGGTGGCTGGGCACCTGTTGTCCACCACAGCACTTCTGATTTGATCGTATCCAACTTAGCAAACGCACGCTCACGCCCGGCTTCGGTTTCGAGCAGGCTGTAGACCTCTTCTGGCTTTACACCATCAGCCAATAGTGCCCACTCAAGATTACCCTGAGGTTGTTTTTGCAATGCACGTCGACCTGGAAAAGTTTTTAGGTCAAAAAGATCGGTCAACTTGCTAGGCAAAGCCTTACCTTTAAACGCGTCTTCGTTCACCGCTAATACTGTGGACACAACGATGGTATTGATTGCGCATTCGTGAATCGCACCATCAATGAAATCCTCTTGTGCTGGTGTTCCATCTGCGCCCGGAGGCAAAATACTTGGGCTCACTGGTTCTAGTAACCCTTCGGCGCAACCACGAACAATGTCCGGCTTGTCGAGAGAAACCAAATCCCAGCGCACATTGTTCGCTTCCACCTGCGCTTTAATTTCGGCTAATCCGCCACTGAAATCCTCGGATACGATCTCAACACCTGTTTTTTTAATGAAAGGCTTATGATATGCCTCCACTTGGCTCTTGGTGAATGCACCACCCCAAGATACGACCGTCAATTTGTCTTCAGCATAAGCAGAGGTCCCCAACAGCATTCCTGAAATCAACAGCGCCAATGGTGCTTTGGTCATTCGTGACATGTTTTACTCCTTTTGGTTGTTTTTCTGGAGGCATCCGAGTACGGCTGTTGGATACCAGTTTTTGTTAAAATTAAGTTAACATTAGCATTTAATATATTTTATACAATATTTAATATTAAATTTTTCAGGCAAATCGTTGTAGTGAAAAAGGTGAAAGATCAATCGATGTTGGCTTTCCTTCGATAAGCTCTAAAAGGAGATCTGCCGTAATCGCCGCTTGAGTTAATCCAAGGTGTTGGTGGCCAAATGTCAGTAATACATTTCCATCCCAAATGCTATCAATAACCGGTAACGAGTCGACTGTTGAAGGCCGATTCCCCATCCACTTTTCTCCTTGCTTGAGTGGATTTAACCCCGATTCAAACATCTCATCACCTAACTGAAAAAGCATTTCTGAACGTTTCATATTGGGTGGTGATTCTACATCGGCATACTCAACAGTGCCTGCCAAGCGTAGCCCACCAGACATCGGAGTCATGATGAATTTTCTATCGGCAGAGCTAATAGGAAATGGCAGTACATCACGCTTGTCATCCACCATTAGGTGATAACCACGCTCGGCTTGAATAGGCACTTTGACTCCGGTTAGTTCCCGTATCAAAGGCTTAGAATGTACACCAGCGGCAACAATGATTCGGTCAAATGAATGTGTTTGAGACTCAACCAGCACATCGCCATTTTTCGCCAACGCAGATACACCTTTTTGTAAAACCTTACCGCCAAGCTCTTCAAAGGCTTCACTTAGCTCAGCACAGAGCTGATAAGGGTCTAGAGTATGACCGGTTTCGGGAAAAAAGACTCCGATACGAACCTTATGGCTGAGATCAGGTATCCGCTCTCGAATCTCCTCTTGTGTCCAAACTTGATGCGTCACACCGTTTTTAGCCAGTGAGTTAAGCGTACTTTGATAATTCTGAAACAGTTTCTCGTTTTCAAAAGTGAGCAATGAACCATTCATTTTTATTAGATGCGCTTTTCCGATTGAATCAAGCATGCCACGCCAACTTGCCACTGACCGCTCGTTAAGACTCTTAATCGCGTTTTTTGCCCGCTCCGCGGCTGATGGCTTGGTTTGTAATAGAAAACGAATCATCCACCCGATTGTGTTTGGAATATCTTGCCAACGGATCGAAACCGGACTTTTGGGATCTAGCAGCATTTTAGGTAATTGTGGAAGCAGCGCTGGCGTTGCAAGAGGGAAGATTTGCTCAGTCGCGATATGGCCTGCATTTCCCTTAGAGCATCCATTCCCCACGCCATTGGGATCAAAAATCGTGACTTGATAACCTTGCTGCTGCAATTTCAAGCCAATTGATAAGCCAATAATCCCCGCACCTATCACAGCGATCCTTTCCTTTTTAGTTTCATCCTTGACCAACATAAATATGCTCCGAGTCACACTTGAAAACGTAGATTGTATACAATATATTTTACATTACGTTAACATCACTATTGTTTAATTCAACCATTTTTTCAGCAAGGAGCGAAAAATGAGACAAGGAACTTTTTTCTGTATTGATGCCCACACCTGCGGCAACCCAGTTAGGCTGGTAGCAGGCGGTGTGCCTCCACTCGAAGGCAATACCATGAGCGAAAAGCGCCAATACTTTCTTGAGCATTATGATTGGATTCGTCAGGCACTCATGTTTGAGCCTCGCGGACACTCGATGATGTCGGGGTCCGTTGTCTTGCCTCCTTGCAGCGATAACGCAGACGCTTCAATTCTGTTTATTGAAACCAGTGGCTGCTTACCAATGTGTGGCCACGGCACCATTGGAACCGTCACTACCGCTATCGAGAATCGCCTTATCACTCCCAAAAAAGAAGGCCGTTTGATACTTGATGTCCCAGCAGGACAAATCGAAGTGCACTACCAAACAAAAGGTGACAAGGTCACGTCGGTGAAGATATTTAACGTACCAGCTTACCTTGCCCACCAAGACGTAACCGTGGACATAGAGGGCTTAGGTGAGCTCACTGTCGATGTTGCTTATGGCGGAAACTATTACGTAATCGTCGATCCTCAAGAAAACTACGCCGGACTTGAACACTACTCTCCAGATGAAATTTTGATGCTTTCACCAAAAGTTCGCGAAGCGGTATCTCGAGCGGTTGAGTGCGTACATCCAGAAGATCCAACAGTGTGCGGTGTTTCTCACGTGCTATGGACCGGAGAGCCCACTCAAGAAAACGCCACCGCTCGAAATGCTGTGTTTTACGGCGACAAAGCGTTGGATCGTTCGCCATGTGGTACGGGAACAAGTGCACGTATGGCGCAATGGCATGCAAGAGGCAAGCTCAATCAAGGGGAAGACTTTGTTCACGAAAGTATCATCGGCAGCCTATTTCAAGGACGTATAGAAGGCATTACCGAAGTGAATGGCAAAGCCGCTATTTTGCCAAGCATTGAAGGATGGGCACAAGTATACGGTCACAACACGATATGGGTAGACGATGAAGACCCATATGCGTACGGATTTGAAGTGAAGTAATAAGGATAGTAAGGAAGAATGATGAACCCACAAGAACCAACCACTTTTTACGCAGTCAACGCCTTTACTGGTGAGCCTCTACCTATAGCGTTTCCGGTACATGGAGAGCAAGAAGTTAATCAAGCCGCCTCAGCCGCCCAAAGCGTTGCGCGTGAGTTTCGCCAACTAAGCAATGCAAAGCGAGCGAGCTTACTTTGCTCTATCGCCTCTGAATTGGAAGTGAAGAGTGAAGAAATCGTTGCTCGTGCTCATTTAGAAACTGCCCTTCCCGAAGCACGTTTAAGCGGTGAAATAGGACGTACCGCGAGCCAATTAAGACTATTTGCCGAGGTTGTGAGATCGGGTAATCACCATCAAGCAATTTTCGATACGCCAAACCCAAACCGTCAACCACTGCCAAAACCAGATATTCGCCGTCAACAAATCGCAATTGGCCCTGTCGCCGTGTTTGGTGCGTCTAATTTTCCGCTCGCATTTTCTACGGCAGGTGGTGATACGGCTTCGGCACTGGCAGCTGGCTGTCCTGTGATTGTAAAAGGCCATACCGCCCACCCTGGCACCAGTCAACTTGTTGCCGAGTGTATTGAGGCTGCACTTGAGAAAGAGTGCTTACCGCAAGCCATCTTCACGCTATTGCAAGGCAACAAACGTGCACTTGGCCAAGCACTCGTTACCCATCCAAAAATTAAAGGGGTTGGGTTTACAGGTTCAGTCGGTGGTGGCCGTGCGCTGTTCAATCTAGCCCAGCAAAGACCAGAGCCAATCCCCTTCTATGGCGAACTAGGGGCGATTAATCCAACATTTATTCTCCCTTCAGCCATACGGGCAAACGCATCATTGGCTGAAGAATTTGTGGCTTCTATGACTTTGGGCTGTGGACAATTTTGTACAAAACCAGGCGTTGTATTTGTCTTGAATAGCCCAGAAACGCAAGCCTTTATCGAAATCGCTCAAGGGTTAATTCGACAACAATCAACGGCCACTTTGCTAACGCAAGGAATCCGAGAAACGTATGAATCCGAAGTGGATAAGCGAGCTTCCGAAACAGGCATTAACGTCACTCGTTCTGAACAAGCAGAAGCGACCAATGTCTCACCAGCACTGTTCGTGACGGACAGTAAAAACTGGCGTGAAAACCCGCAATGGGAGGAAGAAATATTTGGTCCTCAATCGTTAATCGTAATCTGTGAAGATTTCGATGATATGTTGAAACTGAGTGATTCACTGACTGGATCGCTCACCGCAACCCTTCACGCTACCGCTGAAGACGAAGAACAAGCCAAGCAACTGCTTCCAAGTTTGGAAGAAATCGCCGGACGCCTTGTATTCAACGGTTGGCCAACTGGCGTCGAGGTTGGTTACGCTATGGTTCATGGTGGACCCTATCCGGCTTCAACCAATTCTGCCTCAACATCTGTCGGTGCGGAGGCTATTCATCGTTGGTTGCGTCCGGTCTCTTATCAAGCTTTGCCAGAATCTTTATTGCCGGATTCATTAAAAGCGTCGAACCCACTGGGTATCCAACGCGCCATAGATGGCAGTGTGTCCCAATAAGCCCACCAAATGGCTCAAAAAGGCATCAACTGATGCCTTTTATTTCACTCTACTTCTCAAAACCTTCTTTCCTAGTTGGTTTGTGCCAGAAAAACAATAAACTACTAAAGTAAAATGGATTGGATACAATATTAATTTCACGGGAGACTTCAATGTCACAGAAACCTGTTTTTAAAACGCGCACTCAGCTCGTTGAGGAAGCAATTCGAACTCAGATCTTGAAGGGCGAGTTAAAAACTGGTCAACCTTTACGTCAAGATGCGTTAGCAAAAGAGTTTAATGTTAGCCGAATTCCTGTGCGTGAAGCGTTAGTTCAATTGGAAGCACAAGGACTCGTTAGCTTTGAACCTCACAAAGGTGCGACGGTCACTGAGCTATCTTCAGAGAAAATCAATGAGCTATTTGAACTGCGCGCTGTCGTGGAATGCCACATTTTAGAGCGCGCGATTCAAAATATGACAGACGCTGACCTTGAACGCGCGCGCGAAGTTCGCGAACGTTTCGAGTCAGTAGTGAACAGTGGCGACGAAGTAGAAGAATGGAGCAACTACAACTACGAGTTCCACAAAGCCCTATATGCGCCAGCCAACATGCCTGAAACTATGGACGTCATTTACAACCTGAACACAAAGTGTGACCGATACATACGCATGCAGCTATTGTTTACTACAGGCATTAAAAAGGCAGAAGAAGAGCACTTAAGCTTGTTTGAAATGTGCCAAAATCGCGATATCGAAGGCGCCAAGTACCTACTGAAAAAGCACATTCTAGAAGCAGGCACAGCGATTCGAAACCTGCTGCTTGAAAGGCAAAATATCAGCCAGTAAACGGAATAACGAATAAGGTGATATTCAAGGATGAATGTTGGACCAAAGTTTTTACTTGCAGCGCTACGACAAAAGATTAAAGAAGAAGGGCTTTGCTACAATTCCTTGTCAGAGAAAAGTGGCATCCCTTTATCTAGTATTAAACGCCACCTACATAATCCAGCTTTAGGTTTGGATAAAGTACTTATTTATCTGAACTACCTGAATACCGATCTCATCGAACTCGCAACCTTAGCCAACGAGCTTCAGCACCAAAACGAGCAAATGCTAACAGATGAAGAGAGCGCCCTTTTCGTTGAGCATCCTTATTTACTTGATTTTATTTATATGCTGACTTCTCGTGATATTAAACCGCAAGAGATAGCCCAAACTTACGGACTTTCTGATACAAGCTTACGATTCTATTTGCGTATCGCGGAAATTCTAGGATATGTCGAAAACTTCGGAGACGGCTTGTTTTACCGTTCTGGTCGTCGATTTATTATGGAAGAAGGTACGGCATTAGACACCTTATTCAAAGAGCGATTTCAACAAGATTCGCTTTCTCATGATATCAACCCAGGCGTATGTATAGGTCGCATTAGGCTCACCGAAGAGCAGAAAGTGCAAATAGAGGACGAGCTTTGTAATAAATTAGCGAAACTTAACGCAGTTAACACTTCCAACAATGAAGGTGAACTAACAAATATATTAATGCGCTGCACTCCCGGTGCTCAGATATTTTTCGCTGATGATTTACCTAACATTGACGGAAGCTTATTAAAGCACGTCGCTCAACTCACTAAATTAAGTTAAAGCATCAGATAAATAAATCAAACACCCCCGAGATAACATCATATATCCCTACCAAACTATTGATTCAAAGCGTTTCCTGAATCTAATTCTGATTTTTTATTTAGCAAGCGTCGCTTAGTCAACTAAGAACTTGTCTTAATTTCACACTTATTAATTGTCTTGTTAGCTCTTTTGAAATAGACAGAAAACTTAAGTAATGACTAATTTAGCTTAAGTATAAAAGACAACTTTTTTACGTTATTTACCTCACACTATTTAACTATAAATTTGCAGACGAACAAATTAAATTAATACATTCACCTAGCTAATAAAAACAAAAGCAAAACACATAATTATAATTCTATTATTTATAAGGACATAGAAAAGTGAAATTTAAGTATTCTTTAGCAACGGCAGTCACTCTCGCATTATTACAAGGCTGTGGCGGTGGCGGCGGTGATAGCTCATCACCTACTCCGTCCACTAGCAGTGCAAACGGTCCAACATGGAAAGTTCATGATTTTAGCCAATCGTCGAAAACGTTTATCAACCAATGTGAAACGCCCCGCGTCGGACTGGACCCATATGACAACTATGCCGCCTATCCAGATAAATTGGGCTCTGCATTACACGAAAAACTCTTTTTAAGAGCTTTTACTAACGAAACGTATCTATGGTATGACGAGGTTCCTGATAATAATCCAGCAAACTACAAAACTGTTACTGATTACTTCAATACGCTGGTCACCTCTGCTACTACCGCGACGGGTAAACCGAAAGATCGCTTCCATTTTACCGTCTCTTATGAAGATGATATGAAATCATCGCAATCCGGTTTAGTTGCTGGATTTGGTTTTAACTGGGCATTCCTACGTGGCGTACAACCTCGAGACGTTCGTATTTCCTACAATGAAGAAGCCTCGCCAGCTGATAGAAGCGGCATTGCTCGTGGTGATAAGCTTCTGAAAATCAATAATATTGATGTGGTTAACACCGGTAGTCAGTCCGACATTGATTTTATTAACAAAACGCTCTTTAACCCTGACATCAATCAAGATTACACCTTCACATTTGAGAGTGTTGACGGTCTAGAGAAAACCGTGACGCTTACCGCCTCTGATGTCATGACCTCTCCAGTTAAAAATGCCAAAGTGATTACACACAATGGTATGCGGATCGGCTATCTGCAATACAACTCCTTTGAACCAAGCGCTCAAGCCCCGCTTATTGAGGCATTCAGTACGCTCTCAGCAGAGAATGTTGACGAGATCGTCGTTGATTTACGTTACAACGGCGGTGGTTTAGTCCTTCAGTCCTCGCAAGTAGGCTACATGCTAAGCGGTGCTGGTCAGAACCGAGTCTTCAGTGAGTTGATTCATAATGACAAAGTGATGCGTACCATTAAAGATGGGGATAACATCTATCGCTTTACAAATCTAGCAATAGACTGGGCAGCACAGAAATATTCGGACCAAGTGCTTCCGACACTGAACAAAAAGCGCGTATATGTGCTGACTTCAGGAGGCACAGCTTCCTCTAGTGAACTGCTAATCAACGCTTTACGCGGCATTGATGTGGAGGTTATCCAAATAGGCTCAACAACCACAGGTAAACCGTATGGGTTCTCACCAGAACAAAACTGCGGCACTATGTACTACACTATTCAGTTCAAGTCGGCGAACGAGAAAAAATTTGGCGACTTCGCTGATGGTTTTATTCCTACTCCAAAGAGCCAAATCAATACCGAGCTAGGCTTAAACAATAGAGTGGAAGGTTGCTGGGTCAATGACGACCTAACAAAACCGTTAGGCGATCCGTCTGAAGGTATGCTTTCTGCGGCGCTAAACTACATGGAAACAGGAACCTGTCCGCCAGTATCCCCTTCAAGTTTCAACGCCATGCCGCGTAACATTTCATCTCCGGAGTTAAGCGATCTTCGCTCTCCGCTACGAACAGAGGCAATTCATGTTGAGATCAACTAACTTTTTACGAATGCTGATTCGGGTTGCGCTTTTCTTAGGCACTTCGATTTCTTTGATAGGATGCCAAGCTATGTCACAAGAACCCGTTGAAGCATTAAGTAAAAAGAACTCTCCGGAAACAGTCATAGAGATTCAAAACGCGATCGCAGAAATCCAAGGGACACCAGCACCTAGAATCGCAAATAACGTATTTGAATCCTCACCGCATTTGTTGATTGAAAAAGGACGAGTAAAAGGGAACAACAATCAACTGTTGGATGGCAGCTATACGGATCTTCCAGACCAATATACGTTGCAGATAAGAGGTGAAACCTGTGGCTTGTACTATGCCAAAACAGATACTTTTGTCTCTCTCAGTTCACTAGATTGTGAGCCCATCATTAAGTTTTAGATCTCCCAAAATAGAAGCCCGCTGATATCAGCGGGCTTTCTACTTTATTGCTCAGCGTGAAACGGTCAATGTTACTTTAATTCAATCCATGCTTTACGCTGTTGTTTATCCATGTATGACCAAGCTACAAAGCGGCTCACTTTCTGTCCTTGACTCATTTCAACCACACGAATGGCTTTCACACCCAATTTTTCAAGCTGCTTGCGCATCGGGCGAACGTTGTCTTTTTTGGATATAAGTGTTGTAAACCACAAGACCTGCGCAGCAAAAGCTTGGCTTTCATTCGCCATTTTTCGGATAAACGCCGCTTCTCCGCCTTCACACCACAATTCAGCGTTTTGACCGCCAAAATTCAACGCCGGCTTACTTGTCTTTACTTGTGCGGTTTGAGATTTTAGCCCTTTCTTACGCTGGTTTGCTTTTAGATTATCGATTTTACGCTGGCTGCCCATAGCGGCATCTTCCGCCGAACGGTGGAATGGCGGATTACATGTCGTCACATCATAACGATCATTCGGTTGAATGATACCTCGATAAATATTGGCATCATTGTGTTGCTGTATTAATGCAATTTTTCCCGTCAAAACACGATTGTGCTCTACGATCGTTTGAGCCGATTGGATGGATTTTGGATCGACATCGCTGCCCGTATAGTGCCAACCGTATTTTGTTACACCAACAATCGGATAAATACTGTTTGCTCCCACGCCAATGTCCAACGCTTTCACTTTTTGGTGCGCGTACTGACCTTTTACTTCACCATCAAGTAGTTCTGCCACTCGGTGAATGTAATCAGCGCGGCCCGGAATCGGTGGGCAAAGGTAGGTGTCGGGAATGTCCCAGAACTCGATACCATAATACGCAGCAAGCAATGCTTTATTGAGCATTTTAACAGCATTAGGATCAGAGAAGTTTATGGAGTCTTCCCCTTTCGGATTTTTGATAACGAATGGCTTTAACTGTGGTTCACTTTCCACGAGTTTTTTAAAATCGTAACGACCTCGATGAACATTACGCTCATGCAAACCATTCTTCGCTATTTTTATGAACTCGACTTCGCTCTTTCCTGCAGGCTGCGAGGATTTGCGCGCAACTTTGTCTTTAACACGCTTCGGCTTGGCTTTATTCGCGTCTGTATTCTGAGCCGCCTTTGAAGCCTTTGGCTTTGCTTGCTTCGCGTTGTGATTATTGTTCTTCATTCAAATTCGCTTTTAAATCGAGGTAAATCATAAACAAACGAGCATCAAATTCGAGTTGGTGATACTCAGGCTCCATGCAGCAACATAACTGATAGAACGCCTTGTCGTGGTTTTTCTCACGAGTATGTGCCAACTCATGTACCACCAGCATTCTTAATAGTGGCTCGGGCGCATCTTTAAATACATTGGCAATGCGAATCTCGTTTTTCGACTTAAGCTTACCACCATGGTTTCTACTGATTACACTGTGCAAACCAAGCGCATTGTTTACCGCGTGAATTTTCTTATCGTAGACAACTTTACTGATTGGCGCGGCTTTCTTCATGTAGCGATTTTTGATTGCCATGGCGTACTCATAGAGCGCCCTTTCGCTTTTGATTTGGTGCCTATCGGGATAACGCTTTTCGAACCAAGGAACAAACTTGCCACTCGCTATCAATGAGCTCACCTGCTCTACGATGTTTTGTGGGTAGCCTTGAATGTATCGAAGTGACGGATGCATAGAGTTAACGTCTGTTATGACAAAATAAAGGCGCTCAATATACCTGAGATAAAGGACAGTTTCACCTTAGCTTTCGCCTTTCATTTATGGTGAAAGGCCGTTAAACTTCGCCTCCCAATGATAATGGAGAGAAACTCAATGAAACGTGTCGTCCTTTACGTCAAAGACAAATGCCCTCACTGCAAAGATGCTCAACGTTATCTGGATTCGAAAAATATTAACTATCGTTTGTGCAATGCTAAGATGCAACGCGGTCGCAAAGAACTTGATGCGCTTGGTGCTCGTTCAGTGCCAGTTTTAAAAATTGGTGATCGGGTAATGATTGGCTGGAACCCAAAGAACTTCGAGAAGATGTACAAAGGCGACTAGTGCTCGGACGATGAATCTGCGCTGCGTTTAAACGTAGCGCTTGATAAAGTCGATAAACGTTCGATCTGCTATTGATAAATACCCCTGCTTGCGCCAAGCAAGTGCCAGATCCAGCGTAACTGGTGGTTCAAACGGTAAGCCAACAACGCCCGACTCATGTTGAGTCACCAATTCCAGTAACGCGGTAATCGCAAACTCTTGTTTTACAATACTCAAAATCAAAGGCAGTAAGTTGGTCTCGAATGATGACTTCATGGTAAACCCATGCTCCTCACTCACCTGATCCAAAAATTCGCGGTGAAAATAGCCATGCTGAAACATAACCAAATCGTGTTCAAAGAACTCATCAAAAGTAAGAGCGTGTCGCTGGGCTAACTCATGCTCAGGTGAAACAACTGCGACCATTTGGCTAGTAAACAAATGGTCAGTTTCTAGGTCATCAGGCACGTTATCACAACTGATCACACCGATATCGAGTTGACCATTGAGCAGCATACGACGAATCGATTGAGTCCCAGCTTCGACCAAGGTCAATTTTAACTCCGGGAATTGGCTTTTAAACGCCATCACAATTCGTGGAAAGAAATAACTGCCCATCATTGATGGCGTCCCGAGCCTTACTTCGCCTTTCGCTAAGCCTTTCAACTCATCAATCGCGAGCTGCGCGTCGTGCAACTGTTGAATCACCCGCTTGGCATGTATAAGTAGCGTTTCGCCCTCTTTCGTTAAGCTGATTTTTTTATCATCACGGCGAAATAGGGTAACGCCCAAAGACTGCTCAAACTTTTTGATAGAAATGCTTAATGCGGGCTGGGCAATATGCAGGGCTTTCGCCGCATGGGTAATATTTCCATGTTCAGCGACCGCCAGAAAATGTTTAAGTTGTTTCGATTCCATTAGATCATAAATATATGGTGTCCATATTTTTAATATATTTTTTTAATTTATAACGAACTGATAGATTGATCACAGTCTCTCCATTTGCTCACATTAGGCAGGATTCATGGTCAGTTTTGGCACACCGGAATACAAACGCATTACGCTCTCGCTAGCGCTTGGTTCCTTCTTGGTTTTTTCAAATTTATACCTACTACAGCCAATGCTGCCCACTTTTGCCCAAATTTTCACGATCTCAGAAACGCAAGTGAACTGGTTATTTGCGGCCTCAACACTCGCTCTCTCTTTTAGCCTCGTTCCAATGGCTGTGTTGTCAGAATCAGTGGGACGAAAGCCAGTCATGATGGCTGGTCTGTTTTCGATTCCTACCCTTTCCGCTTTGATGCTGTTTGGTGACTCATTTCTGTTTTTGGTGGTATGTCGAGCACTGATCGGTGTCGCGCTCGCAGCTTTTGCTGCGGTCGCCGTGGCTTACATGGCAGAAGAGCTCGACAAGCACGCTTTCTCGATGGCAATTGGAACGTACATTGCGGCTAACTCATTAGGCGGTATTGCAGGGCGTATTAGCGGCGGCTTATTGGCGGACAATTTCAGTGTTGATGTCGCCATAGAAGTTATGATGGTGTTCACTCTTCTTGGTGTCATTGGCGTTCACTATTTATTGCCAACACAGCGCAACTTCACCCCGTCATCAAGCAGCTTGCGCCATCAAAATCGTGCGCTTATTGGTCATTTTAAAAACCAACGCGTGTGGTTCGCGATGCTGATAGGAGGACTCAACTTTGCTTTGTTCGTCAACCTTTACTCCGTCATGGGTTTCCGTCTGGTGAGTGAACCTCACAATGTGCCCGTCGGGTTGGCCTCACTGATCTTTATTTGTTACTTGGGAGGGACTTTCTCCTCTCGTTGCGCAGGCCACTGGAGTAAACGTTATTCATCAATCCTCGGTATGTTCTTAGGCGCGATAGTGAGCATGACGGGGATGTGGATTGCGGCGGTTGAAAGCTTGACTGCAATGCTATTTGGATTGTTGTTGATAAGTTTTGGTGCCTTCTTTACTCATACCCTCGCCTACGGATGGGTCGGTCAGAATGCCACTCGTGCCAAAGCCACCGCGACAGCGCTCTACTTAGTACACTACTACGTAGGCGGTAGCTTAGGAGGATTCTTACTTCTTTATTGTTGGCAGCATGGAGGTTGGTCGAGTGTTCTTATGGGGGGAAGCGCAGTCTACCTAGCAATGTTTGCTGCAATTGCGTATTTGAAACACATTGCCGAAAGAAAGCATACTGACCAAACACCTGACACTGCGAGTTTAAAGAGTAGCTAAGGTACGCTCATTTACGTAATACCTCTCTGGTTACTTGGATAACCAACTCTGCTATGCTTGCGCTACTTTAATAAAAACCAGAAAGTCGTATGTCAACGCGTTCAACACAAAACACAGATATCGAAGCGATCACTCAACAGGTCGATCAATGGCTCAACGATGTAGTAATCGGTCTCAACCTTTGTCCGTTTGCTGCCAAGCCGCAACGTAATAAACAAATCAAAATCTTTGTTAGTGAAGCGACTCAAGAAGAAACGCTTCTTGAAGATATTTTATTGCAACTGATTGAGCTGAGTAACACAGAGCCCGAACAACTTGAGACCACGTTGGTTGTGGTTCCCAACATGCTACAAGATTTCTGGGACTACAACTTTTGCATAGATTGGGTTGAAGGATTAATTAAGCAGCAAAACTGGGAAGGTATTTTCCAAGTAGCGACTTTCCATCCTGATTACTGTTTTGGCGGCGCAAGGCCTGAAGACGACGAAAACCTGACCAATCGTTCTCCTTACCCGATCTTCCATTTGATTCGCGAAGAGAGTATGGAAAAGGTACTAAAACACTATCCTGATCCTGAATCCATTCCCGATACGAACATCGCTCGTGTTTCCGCCCTTTCAGAGGAAGAACGTAAAAAGCTGTTCCCTTACCTATTTCGTTAAGCACCACCATTCCCAAAGGCAGATTTATCACCAGTTAGATGCAATGCCCTTGGGGTTCAAAGTGCGGTTTGGTATCATTGCCGCTTCAATCGATTCAATGGAAATTAGAATGCAACTGTCAAAGCTAACCCAAGAGATTTTTGATCACTTATACCGTGATATCACCGAGTTCCGTAGTACCTTCGACTTACCAGTCGCAGACGCTGCAAGCCTTGATACGCAAGCAGACACACTACACACCTCTTTGGCGATCGAAGAGCTAACAGAGCTAGCAGAAGCAGATTGTAAAACTGAGCAAGCAGATGCCATCGTAGACAGCGTGTATGTATTAATGGGCCGTCTCGTTCATCTTGGCCACAGCAAAGTAGAAGACAACCTGGCGATCAGCTACTTAATTGATCTTCTATTAAACGTTGCGGTAAACCGTGGTATCGAGTTTATTCCTTGCTGGGATGAAGTACATTCAAGCAACATGAGCAAAGTATGCCGTAACGAGCAAGAGTACTCAGAAACAGAAGCATTCTACGCAGAACAAGGCATCAAGTTGATGGCGGTGCAGAAAGGTGAATACATCATCGCGAAATGCGCCGAAGATTTCGTATCGGAAGGTAAAACCATTCGTAAAGGCAAAGTACTCAAATCTGTTTACTACCGCCCTGCAGATCTAAAACCGTTAACTCAATAAGCGTTGAGTTTGGCTATCTCGATTAAAAAAAACGACCTCAAGTAGGTCGTTTTTTTATTGTCCCTAAATACTAATCAAAGATTAAATAAGGTTGCTCATCTACGATGACCTTTTTGACTTGAGTATTGAACACTTCCCCGAGAGCTTCTTCCGTTAGCACAGTATCGGCACTTCCTGATGAGTGCAGCACACCGTTGTTAAGCAGCAATACTTTATCTGCGTGCTTTAATGTGCGATTGAGATCGTGATTAGCAACTAATACTCCAATTCCCTGCGCCGCCATAGCGTTAATCAATTGATAGAGCAGACCCTCTTGCGCAATATCTAACGGTGCTGCTGGCTCATCCAAAATTAAAAACTGCGAAAAAGGATTAATGGTACGCCACACCTGCAAACATACACCTGCTAATCGGACACGCTGCCACTCACCACCGGATAATGTTTGAATACTGCGATGAAGCTTATCTTGCAGTTGTACCAGCTCCACCACCATATTGACGGCATCACGCACTTTGATATCCGCAATCTCAGCACCACTTGGCAGAGATAAAGCGAGATACTGAAACACATCAACATTAAACGCTGGGCGCGATTGCTGACACAAATAACCTCGAACATGAGCTTGCTCTGACAACGGTAAAGTAAGCAAGTTTTTGTTGCCAACGTACACTTCACCACTCATACCGTCTCGGTGACTTAACGTACCAGAAATCGCAGCCAATAAAGTACTCTTACCGGAACCATTAGGCCCAACGATATGTACGATTTCGCCAGCTTTGCATTCAAAAGAAAGAGGCAATAATCGACTACCAACCGACATATGTTTAACGTGCATCATGACTCTTCACCAGCATCCAGATGAAAATAGGTGCGCCAATCGATGTTGTCATGACACCTAAAGGTAACTCTGCGGAGTCCAATAACAGTCTTGCGCCGATGTCAGCAAATACAAGCAACGCAGCACCAGATATTGCAGAAAGTGGCAATAAATAACGGTTTTCCGTACCAAAAGCCAAACGCAACAAGTGCGGCACCACCAAACCAACAAAACTGATGATGCCACCCAAAGCGACTGAACTACCCACCAAAACAGAAATGGCGAGGATCAATTTCCAACGCATTTGATGCACATCGACACCCAATTGGGTCGCATGAATCTCACCCAGCATCAATTTATCAAGCGACTTGCCTTTACAACATAACCAGATAAGCACCGGTAACATCACCAAAGTAACGGTATGTTGATACCAACTTGCACCGCCAATACTGCCCATTAACCAATACATCAGTTGGCGTAAACTGAGATCATCACTAAAGTAAAATGCCCAGGTCACAATCGCGCTCGATAAAATACCCAATGCGACCCCAACCAAAAGCAATCGAGCCGTCGTCAGGTGCATTGCCCTTGCTATCGCCACCAAAACAAACGTGAATACCATCGAGCCTGCAATCGCTGCCAACATAAAAACAATCGGGGTAGGAAGAACAGGTGACGCGAACATGATTAAGACCATTGCTAAGCTTGCACCACCAGATATACCGAGTACGCCGGGTTCAGCCAACACGTTCCCAAGCAACACTTGTAACGTCGCGCCAGATACCGCTAACGCAGCACCAATAATTGCCGCAGACACTAACCTCGGTAAACGCAAGTCCACCAATAACTTCTGTTCAAATGCAGATAAGGATTGAAAAGGAGAAAGGAAAATTTCTCCGACCATCAAGTGAATGGCAGAGAGTACAGCGAGCACGATCGACATAACCATCAGGTTACGTTGCCAGCGTCGCTCCTTGTTCAGGATAAGTTGTTGAAAATCCATAGCAGCCGATACAAACAAACGAGGCTTAACCTTACAGTTAAGCCTCGGTAAATTGCAATTAACTTCTCAAAGCAATGTTGGATTAATCGTAAACCAACTCACCCTCTTCAAAACGGGTTTTCACTTCACAAACCATCAGAGCTGCGCGTTGACCTATTGCGACGTGGCGATTCGGGAAGACAATCGCTTCGTTTTCATTCTTCGCCATTAATGGTTTGTCGCCATCATGACCAAACACTTCGCCGTGAACAAATGAGGTGAAGTTTTCAACATTGTCGTCGAACATAAAGTCAAAGTCTTCGTTCAAACGAACGATTGTGCGACTTACGCGATACTTAATGCATGGTTTTGGTAGGTGTTCTGGCTTCGTTTCCGCAATCAAATTACGTAAAGACAAATCAAACGCGGTCAGTTTATCGAGGTCATTTTCACCGATACGAGCCACACGGCCAAGCTCCATTGTGAGAGCCTGCGCACCAAAGTTCTCGGCACTGTACCAGCTAAACGTGCTCGATGGTGAGTTTGACAGGAGCACTGCTTCAATGTGTGCACTGTCCAAGAAATCGATCAATGCTTTGCTGCGCACAGGATGACGAGTCTTAGGACTTACTGCAAACGTATAGTGCTTCGAGCCTCTAATCGCGCAGTGTAAATCAAGGTGCCAGCGTGTTGTCGGGTCGGTATCCTGATAAAAATCTCGAACAAGCAGCTTAAGCGTATCGGCGATAACAAGCTCTTTTGTCTGTTTGTGTTCTTTTTCGTCAAACAGACGGTTGAGGTTTTCTTCAAGGAATCGCGTGTGCGCCAGAGTGGATTCTGGGTGAGCAATAATGAACAGACAACGGGTATCGACCGTCTGGAACCCAGATTCTATGTCTTGAATAATGGAATCCACCAGCTCCATCGGTGCGGTTTCATCTCCGTGAACCCCACAAGAGATGATGATGTTCTTCGTATCCTGAGTATAATTCGCAGGGATTACTTCTAATACACCACGCTGATAGAGTTTAAGTTTTACACCGTTAGAAAGCACCTGCTCCGCTGGTGCAACATCAATATGAACATCTAACGTGTCAGTTAAAAACGATTGGCGAAAGAGAGACTTCGTCATGCGTTACTCCTTAATAGCACGGCGGATATGTTAATAAATTGTACAAAGGATTTTTGTTGCTGCGATCTCACTTATGAGTAGAAATCACTATTTCCCTCGAAAATCCGATGCCTTTTCGCGCCAGGCACTCAAATCAAGCATTGAGGCGTTTAATTTTCAAACAATTACAAAGTGTTAGGGCTGTGAACTTTACCACAGCCCTGATGAAGATCATTATGATTTGATCAAATTTTTGTAGCTATAAAGCAGATTATGCATCAACACTGCGAAAAACTTAGCCGCGCTGTGCGAGCAAACGCTCAAACTCATCGACTTTTTCACGCACTAGCTCAACACTCTGCTGCCAAAACGTTGGCTGGGTTAAATCCATCGACAGATGCTTTTCAACGACATCTTCCGCCATCATGCAGCCTGTATCGCGCAGCAAATTGATGTAATCGGTGTAAAACGCTTCGCCTTTGGTTTCTCGCTGTGCATAGATACCCTTGCTAAACAAGAAACCAAATAGGTATGGGTAGTTATAAAAGCTCACGCTATCAATAGAAAAGTGCAGCTTGCTTGCCCAGAAGTACGGATCCGGTTCGCTCATTACGTCGCCATACCATTCTTTCCAAGTTTCTGACATCAACTCACAGAATTCATCTGCGGTTAACTCTCCATCCTGGCGGCGTTCATAGAACGATTTTTCAAACTCATAGCGAACCGGAATGTTGATCATTAAAGCTAGCGCAGATGACAACTCTTCCCACAACATTTCGAGCTTTTCATCAACGCTCTCCGCTTTCGAAATCAAATGATCACGAACGATGTTTTCTGCAAAGATAGAGGCGGTTTCTGCTAACGTCATTGGGTAGTAAGTTTGGCAAAGTGGCAAATCACGAATAACCCAGTTATGGAACGCATGGCCAAGTTCATGTGCCAGAGTCATAAGGTCTGAACGGCTGCCACTCCAAGTCATAAACACAAGTGGTGTTCGCGTTGCTGGCAGTTTGGTGCAGTATGCGCCAAGACGCTTGTTAGCATTTGGCGCGGCATCAATCCAACCATTTTGTACCATCAAACGGACAAACTCCGACATCTCAGGGTTTACTGTTTCAAATGCTTCACAAATAACCTCAATCGCTTCATCAAAATCGTAAACCTTCGCTTCACCGCTCAAAGCAGGCATAGCCGCCAGATGATTCCAAGGTTTCATCTCATCCAGACCATGTACTTGCGCCATCAATAAACCTGCTTTCTGACCAATAGCTCGACTGTCTTTGGCTACTGTCATCATCGCATTTAAAGTTTCAGCTTGGATTCGGCTACCATGCAAACTCGGCTCTAGGAAGTGAACTTCACGCTTCGTAGAACGCTTTTTGTTTTCAGTTAAGCGCCATCCTGCTAACGCATTCAAAATCGCAGCGAATGATTCTTGGTGCGTTTGCATTGCATCTTGTACGCCTCGCCACGCGGCTTCTTGACGCTCGAATTCAGAACCATAAAGAATGCTTGCCGCTTGAGAAAACCCAAGCTCTTCACTATTACCATCTGTGTACTCAAGCTTCACTTTCAATGAGCCAGTCAGGTTATCGTATAGGTTACCCCAAGCCGATTTGCCATCCACACTCATCGCAGCCAGTAACTGTTCTTCTGCGTTGCTAAGACGAGTATCCGCCAACTTTCTAGAATTCAAGATAGAAAAAGCTTGCCCACTGATATCAGGATTTTCATGGTCTAACACGCGCAAGATAAACTCTTCGTCGGCATGAGTTAATGTCAAATCAAAGGGACTGAACGCTTGGGAAAGCTCCGAAAAGATGCGGGTCATTTTACCAAGTAACGATTTCGCTTCGGCGTTTGTTGCATCAACAGAAGCATAACAACTCGCAAAATTTGCAACTGTACCCGCTAAACGACTCGCAGCTTCATTGGTCAAAATCGCATTTTGCATGATCTCTACGTTGCCACAATCTACTGATTGTTTATTCAAAAGATCAATACATTGTTCCACCAGAGCAATATCGTCTTGAATTCGTGGGTCAGAAAGGTCGTTATAAACGATGGACAAATCCCAACTCGGCGTTGTCATTTCTATATTTCCTTTTTATGTAACTGAGTCAATTTTCGCTTCCTGCACCTAGCAGATGGGCTTCCACTGACATCTTCCGTGACTATGCCCGTAAGCAATATCGTTCTGGGCATTTTAATATTTATAAGTTAACGAGTTAAAAGAGGTACGCCAATCGAACGCACCGAGGCGTAAATTTGCTCATCTATGGTAATTGTTATATGCGTGACAGAAGCGTTTCCTATCGACAACGTCGAATACCACCTTGGATTACGCCAATCTAACTACAATACATGAGCAAGAATCATACGAATGACGCCACCATGCGTGACGATAAGGAGATTGTCATTGATATCGTTGATGATTTGAGACCAAGCGCGACATATGCGCTCAGAAAATGTGCTTAAGCTCTCAGCATTCGGCAACGTATGTTGTGCTGGCGATTGCCAAAAAGCATCTAGCTTTTTCCACTGCTCAGTGAGCATATCAAAAGGCATACCATCAAAATCACCAAATGCCATCTCTTGTAAAGATTCATCCGTCATTACTGGTAATAATTGCTGTTCAGCAATGATGTTTGCCAGTTCTTGACAGCGTGAAAGTGGAGAAGAAATTATTCCACCCACACCTCGTCCACTCTCAGCCCAAGCCCGAGCAATACTTTCTTGATCAGCAGGCGTAACTTTTACATCTGTTTGGCCATGGAGTCCTGGTGGAGCGTCTACTTTTCCATGACGCACAAGATAGATATTGAGTGTTTTCATTTTGTTCCATCCTACTCTTTAAGAACCAACGGCAAACCAGCAGCAACAAAGGTAACGCGATGGCAAACACTGGCTAGTTTTTGATTCATCCGTCCTGCATTATCCACAAAATAACGACTAACCGCCCCCAAAGGTACAATGCCCATTCCAACCTCGTTAGAGACGAATATTAACGTCGCATCTGAGCCACGTACCACCTGTATAAGCTTTTCAATTTCTGCTTCTAGCTTCTCATTGGAACATTCATCACCTAACTCAAATATCCAATTGTTGAGCCACAAGGTTAAACAGTCGATCAATACAACATCGGTGATAGCGAAATTTGTCAGTAACTCAGATAAATGAAGGGGGCATTCATGCTCTTGCCACTCGCCCCCGCGTTGCTTTTGATGATGCGCTATTCGCTCTCGCATTTCTTGGTCAAATGGCAGCGCGGTTGCAACATAGTGTAATGCTCGCTGAGAAGCGACCGATAATTGCTTAGCTGTTTTTTCTGCCAAATGCGACTTCCCAGAGCGCGCGCCACCGAGTATCAATTGCTTCATGAGGAGTGATACAACCCAATCATAGTGAGATAAATAAGCAGTTCCGACAACTGTTGCGCTGCGCCAAGGCAATCCCCCGTAAAGCCGCCAATTCTCTTGATTAACCAACGTTTGAACATCAAACGAAATACCACGAGAACAAGCGATATCAAGATCGCATCCGCGATACCAAGCACAAGCAATGTTACGCCACCAGTAAACAACAAAATGGAGACTTCTAGAGAAGACTGGCGACTTGCTAGCGGTTTACTTTTCGACGTATCACTGTCACTGACATAAGGCATGTCATAAATAAGCGTCGCTGCTAGTGCTCGGCTTGCGGTGTAAGCGACGACAATGACCAACCAAAAGTGCGGCAAGTTAGCCAGTTCACTCCAAAAAACATACTTAGCCAATAACGCCATAATGAGAGTGGCGGCACCATAAGTGCCAATACGACTGTCTTTCATAATAGAGAGGCGTCGCTCTACGGTCATGCCACCGCCAATGCCATCCGCCATATCGGTCAAGCCGTCTTCGTGAAAAGCCCCAGTTAACAATAAGCTAAACACCATCGTTAATACTATGGCAACCGACTCTGGGAAAAAAATTGAGGTGAGCGAGAATACCAAAGCGCAAAGTGCTCCAAGCACGAGACCAACTAACGCAAAGTAACGGCCTGCCTGATTCATGCGTTCTTCACTGTAAGGCAACGCTTGGGGCACGGGTAAGCGGCTAAAAAAACTGGTAGCTAATAGAAATAACTCCCACTGGTATCTTAACGATGACGGCGTGACTTTCTCAGAATTATCAGGGACTGACACTATACTGTAACTCCTGCACTCTCGAAGCTCGCCATTTTGTTGTAAAACTGAGCGGCAGCTTTTAACAAGGGTAAGGCAAGAGCGGCTCCTGTTCCCTCCCCTAGCCGTAAACCAAGGTCGAGCATCGGTTCTGCTTTAAGATGTTCCAATACAAATTTATGTCCATTTTCTTCAGAGCGATGGGCAAACAACATGTATTCACGCGTTTCTTCGTCTAACAACGTCGCAATATAAGCCGCTACCGATACGATAAACCCATCCACTAAAACTGGAGTTTTAAGCCGCTTGGCTTCTAAAAAAGCGCCCACCATTTGTACGATTTCAAAACCCCCAACCTGTGCGAGAATCGCTTTGGTATCAAGACCTCGACATCGGTTTACCCCCTGTGCTACCAGTTTATATTTGCGGCTCAACTGCTGTTGATTGATTCCGGTGCCAACGCCAACACAATAATCAATATCTAATGAGCTCAGCGCCGATAACAGTGCTGAGGCCGAACTGGTATTACCGATGCCCATCTCGCCGAACATTAAGAGGTTTGAACCATGCAAAATGGTATGCTCAGCAATCTTCGCACCATATTCTAAACCTAACGCCACTTGTTCTGGGGACATCGCGGATTGTTTAGAAAAATTAGCCGTACCGTTACCCAACCGTTGTTCAACCAAGTTGGGATGGGATTTAAATTCTGGAACCAGCACATCAATAGGAGCCAACATGCCGCAATCTATTACTTTGAGTTGAATGCCATTAATGTCGCAAAAACAGTTGATGGCTGCGCCGCCAGCGAGAAAGTTAGCCACCATTTGCTGAGTGACTTCGCTTGGCGCAATGCTCACACCCTCCTCTGCAACGCCGTGATCTCCAGCAAATACCAGCATGCTCGGTTTGCAGATAGCGATGGAATCAACTGGCTGAGGTTTATTCTGACTTTGAATAAGAGCTAACTGCAGTGCCACCTTTTCCAATAAGCCTAAAGAACCGACGGGTTTGGTTTTGTTATCTATGCGTGCTTGTATCTCCGCAGCAAAAGAGTCATCCATTTTTTACGTTCCTTTGATGTTGTCTGGGTGAGAGGTGTTCTGTTGTTCAAGAGGTCTTGTTCAGCGACAGTTTTTGCGCGCCCACTATTGTATACACTTGCATCCAATTGGGGCAGCGCTAATCAAGTTTATCTCAGGATAGTCTGCCGAGTTCGCAGAGCGTCTCACCTTTCTTGCACGAGATTATAAGTAACTCGTTGAAATCCGCTACAATAGCTTAGACTATGTTCCCATATAGGAGAAAAGATATGGATAACAACACCTGCGCAATCATCGCCGGTGCAACTGGCTTAGTAGGCTCAAAAGTCATTGCAAACCTCATAAATCAATCAGGTGTTGGAACATTATATTATCTTTCTCGCCGCCCACTCGATGGCGTCCTAGATGTGGACAACAAGCTTATTCCTCTCATTGATGCAGACCTTTCTATCCACCAATGGGATGAGAACCAACCAACACCAACCATCGGCTTTATCTGTTTAGGCACGACCCTTAAGCAAGCAGGCAGTAAGGATAATTTGCGTAGAGTAGATGTTGATCTGGTGTGCAAAGTCGCCCAACAAATGAAAACAATCGGAGTCAAACGCCTTGCGGTTGTTTCTAGCCTCGGTGCAAATAGTAAATCGCCATCCCATTACTTAGCTTGTAAAGGACAAATGGAACAACGAATCGAAGCTATGGATTTTGAGGAAATCGTATTTGTTCGCCCAGGCCCGCTTGTTGGTCAACGTCAAAACCCAAGAATGGACGAGAAGTTAGTACAAACTCTGTTTAAGGTAATTCGCCCACTTATGCTAGGCAAACTGTCCAACTTTTTACCTATTCGAGCAGAAGATGTCGCCAAAGCGATGATTTATCAACTTTTCAGTTATCAAGAAGACTCGGTGGTTTACTTACAAAGGAAAGAAATGCGTGAATTACTGCATCACTACGAATAACCATTTTGTACAATTAACGTGCTAATTCACACTCTCACGCGACTTAGATCTCGTTTTTATATTCATTTTAGATCTAGCTAATACCCGTTTGTCATTTTTAAAGTTATATCACGAGCGTTATCTTACGCTCCATAAATAAATCCGTATAAAACCCCATATAAAAAACAACCGCCACTTCGGCTGGTTGATAAGGTCAAATTATGAATTTTGCAGTGATAGCCTCTCTAGCCGTCTTTGTTGGAATATTGTTCTTTCTATTTAATCAGCAACAAAAGAAACACACTCTTTCACGTCTCGTTTTGATCGGTCTTGTTACCGGTTCTCTTTTTGGTCTTGCTTTGCAACTCATTCACGGTGAAGGCAACAGCGCAATTGCTCAAACACTTGAATGGGTAGGCATTGTAGGCAGTGGCTACGTTGGTCTACTGAAAATGGTCATCATGCCACTAGTATTGGTATCGATGATCTCTGCAGTTGTTAAGTTGGAGAAAGGTGGATCTTTAGGTAAAATTTCTGGCCTGACCATCTCTGTTCTTCTAGTAACGACTGCAATTGCTGCAATTATCGGTATTTTGGTGACAACGACATTTGGCCTGTCAGCAGAAGGGTTAACTGAAGGTGCGCGTGAAACCGCTCGTATCGCCGTTTTAGAAAGCCGTGCCGGTACAGTAAGTGACTTAACTATTCCTCAAATGCTAGTTAGCTTCATTCCAACCAACCCATTTGCTGATCTAACAGGTGCTCGCTCGACATCAATTATCGCTGTTGTGATTTTCGGCGTGTTAACTGGTATCGCCGCTCGTAAAGTGATGATGGAAAAAGCAGAGTTGGAATCACCGATTCGTACTTTCGTAGAAGCTGCTCAATCTATCGTTATGCGACTAGTGAAGATGATCATGGCCCTAACGCCATACGGCATCGCAGCACTGATGGCAAAAGTGGTAGCGACATCAAGCGCAGGCGACATCCTAAACCTACTTGGCTTTATTGTGGCGTCTTATGTTGCTATCGCACTGATGTTTGTTGTTCATGGCGTATTAGTCTCTTTTGTCGGCGTTAGCCCTGCGGAATACTTTAAGAAAATCTGGCCTGTACTGACCTTCGCGTTTACATCTCGTAGCTCAGCAGCAACAATTCCACTAAACGTAGAAGCGCAAATCACGAAGCTTAACGTACCACCAGCGATTGCAAACCTATCAGCATCGTTTGGTGCCACTATCGGCCAAAACGGCTGTGCGGGTATCTATCCTGCAATGCTTGCAGTGATGGTAGCTCCGACAATGGGCATCAACCCACTTGATCTACACTTTATCCTGTCATTGATTGCGATTATCACCATCAGCTCATTTGGTATTGCAGGTGTCGGCGGCGGTGCGACGTTTGCAGCCTTGATTGTTCTTCCTGCAATGGGCTTACCTGTGACCATCGCGGCACTGCTTATCTCTATTGAACCACTGATTGACATGGCACGTACCGCACTAAACGTTTCAGGCTCAATGACTGCGGGTACAATTGCTAGCCGAGTGCTGAAGTCACCAGAAAGTGAAGCAACATTGGAAGAAACACGAGCATAGAACTCAAATTCCTTCCAAAGCGATAAAACATAAAATATCAAGCCGATGGTTCGCCATCGGCTTTTTTCATTTTCAAAAATTCAACTTGCATCTTTCGTTGCTAGTCAAGGCGTTGAATGGTCTAATACTGTCATCGGTTTTGTAAACGGTAAGCAGAATGCACCAAGATAATCAGCCCACTTTTTTCTTCTTTGATTATGAGACATGGGGAACCAACCCCGCGAAAGATCGCCCAAGCCAGTTTGCTGGTGTTCGTACAGATGAAAACTTTAATATCATCGGCGAGCCTTTAGTCATGTACTGTCAACCACCGGCTGATTATCTTCCGTCTCCTGAAGCTGCGCTTATTACTGGTATTACTCCGCAAAAAACGGTTCAAGAAGGCCTTTCTGAGCCAGAGTTTATCGCTAAGATTCACACTGAACTCGCGAGACCAAATACCACCAGTTTAGGCTACAACAGCATTCGCTTTGATGACGAAGTGACCCGTTATACTTGTTATCGCAACTTTATCGAACCATACGCATGGAGTTGGCAAAACGGTAACTCACGTTGGGATTTACTCGATGTACTACGCGCGTGCCATGCCCTTCGCCCAGAAGGCGTAGAATGGCCAGAAAACGAAGATGGCTTCACTAGCTTTAAATTAGAACACTTGTCTGTGGCTAACGGCATAGAACATAGTAACGCGCACGATGCCATGGCAGATGTGATTGCGACTATCGAAATGGCAAAGAAAGTAAAAGCAGCGCAACCAAAATTGTTTGATTACTTTTTTTCTATGCGCCAAAAGCGCAAGCTCAATGATTTAGTCGACATCGTCAACATGACACCGTTGATGCACGTTTCAGGCATGCTAGGGCGCGAATGTCAGTACACTAGCTGGATTGTGCCTGTTGCTTGGCATCCAACCAATAATAACGCTGTTATCACCATCGATTTAGCGAAAGACCCTCAACCTATTCTTGAGCTATCCGCAGAAGAGCTGCACGAAAGACTCTACACTAAGCGCGAAGATCTTGGTGAATTGCTACCAGTGCCAGTTAAACTAGTTCATTTGAACAAATGCCCTATTCTCGCCCCTGCAAAAACGTTAACGGCGGAAAACGCAGAAAACATCGGCATTGATCGTCAGAAGTGTCTCGATAATTTGGCAATACTTCGCCAGCACCCTGAGATTCGAGAAAAACTAATCGGCTTGTTCTCTATCGAACGTCAATTTGAAAAAAGCGATGATGTGGACACTCAACTTTACGACGGATTCTTCTCTCCGGCCGATCGCGCAGCCATGGATATCATTCGAGAAACCGACCCGAACAATCTTGCCGCATTGGACATTGAATTTGATGACAAGCGCATTAAACCTCTATTGTTCCGCTATCGTGCGCGTAACTTCCCAGGCACATTAGACGAGCAAGAACAAAGACGCTGGGCATTACACTGTCGAGAAGTGTTTGAAAGCCAAATTGAAGAGTACATGCTGAATTTAGAAAACTTAGTTCACGAACATGAAAGTGACGAAAAGAAGATTGCGATATTAAAATCCGTGTACCGTTATGTAGAGAGCTTAGCTTCTTAACTCCTCCTAATACAAGCGCACCTTATGGTGTGCTTGTTGTTTATATACTGTCAAAATGATTAAAGAACGATTCTTACAACTGATCCAACTGCTCATTTCAATCTTCCTCATCATGGGGGCACTTGGCATCGGAATTACCATTCAAAAGTTCACTGGCGTTTCCGTCCCAGGAAGTGTCATCGGTATGCTCGTACTGTTTTTCTCTATGACTCTTGGGCTTGTAAAGGTCGATTGGGTCAAACCGGGCGCCACGCTATTTATCCGCTACATGATTTTGTTGTTCGTTCCTATTAGCGTGGGATTAATGCAACATTTCGATATGCTACTCGCTAATGCCCTCCCTATCATTGCTAGCGCAGTTGGAGGCTCACTCATTGTACTAGTCAGCCTCGCTTGGCTGCTGGACTACTTGCTAAAGGAGAAGCACTGATATGTGGTTAGTTGTTACCATTGCGGTTTTTCTTGTCGCGCGCCAAATCGCAATCAAAGTGAATAATCCTCTAGCAAATCCTTTGCTGATCAGTATTGCAGTGCTCATTCCTTTGCTTACTTACTTAAATGTACCGTTTGAAACGTATTATGCGGATAACGAAGGGATCAGTTTTTTACTTCAACCAGCCGTAGTTGCTCTGGCTTACCCGCTATATGAACAACTACCACAGATTAAAGCAAACTGGCGAATCATCACTTTTGCTTGCACAGTAGGCAGTGTGATGTCGATGATGACAACCACCTTGATCGCAGTCGCTTTCAAAGCAGATATCAGTTTAATCGCAAGTCTAGTGGGTAAATCCGTCACTACGCCAATAGCAATGGAAATTTCGAGTCACCTCGGTGGTGAAGCTGCCGTTGCGGCGATCTTGGTTCTGATTGTTGGTTTATTGGGCGCGATTTTGGCATACCCAATTTACAACTTAATTGGAATTAAACACCCGATTGCACGTGGTCTGACAATGGGTACAGTCTCTCATGCCTTAGGCACCGCTACTTGTGCAGAGAAACAGCCCATAGATGCCGCGTTCTCATCACTCGCATTGGTTTTATGTGGGATCATAACTTCTATTTTGGCTCCAAGTTTTTTTGCTTTGGCGGTCTGGCTATATCAATAGTTAAGCGCTCTTGGTCTGCCCTCCTTCCGGCAGGCCGTAGCCTTTACGTTTCTTACTTATCCCTTTTCAAAACCCTATCTTATCTATCAAACTCACCCAGTAATATCGTGAAGGGACTTGACTGAGATATACATTCATAGCATTAGCATTCTAGCTGCTACCACTCGCTCTAGATTACGTAAGTATAAAGTAGCATAGCGGTAAAAGTCGCGTTGGTAACATACTCCTGCTCCTTGGTCATATGAATATATACTGATATGGTTAATTGTGAGACGGAGATAACGCTTCACACCTGTGCAATCGAATACATGTGTGAGCTCACTCTAATTATGTAACAGAATTATCAATTGCATTATTTATCGTGATCTAACGCACGGAACATTTCTATCTTTCACATAGAATAACTGTCCATGCAATAACAAGGATTCAACATGAAAAGTCGCATTGAACAGGCGCTAGCAGGCGCTCCAGAAGCACTTTCCAAACAACTTGCTCCTATCATCCAAGCTGATGATTTTGATGCTACGCTTTCAGTTCAACAATTTGAGCAGTTGCTTTCAGCTACCGGTCTATCAGACAAAGAGCTTCGTGTTGCGCTACTTCCTTTTGCCGCAGCGTACTCCTATGCTCCCCTTTCTGACTTTTATGTCGGCGCTATCGTTCGTGGTCTTTCAGGTCGCCTTTACTTCGGTGCCAACATGGAATTCTTTGGTGTACAGTTGGGTCAAACGGTTCACGCAGAGCAGTCTGCGATTAGCCATGCTTGGATGAAAGGCGAACGTGGTGTTAAGGATATCACTATCAACTTCAGCCCATGTGGTCACTGCCGCCAGTTCATGAATGAGTTATCTACCGCAAACGAGCTTAAAATCCAGCTCCCAGAACGCGAAGAAAAGTCACTTCATGAATACCTGCCTGAAGCCTTTGGACCAAATGATCTCGGTATCGAGTCCGGCTTAATGGCAGAAGTTAAACACCAATTCTCATGTGATGATGAAGACGCACTCATCCAAACTGCAGTTGAAGCGATGAACATGAGCCACTCTCCATACACCAACAACTTGAGTGGTTTAGCATTAGAGATGACTAGCGGTCGTGTATTCCAAGGCGCTTATGCAGAAAATGCAGCGTTTAATCCTAGCTTGCCACCGCTACAAGTTGCGCTAATCCAAGTTTTACTTGCGGGTGAAATCTTTGACAGCATCAAAGCCGCTGCATTGGTAGAGAACTCAGAAGGTAAGATCAGTCATTTAGCCGATACGCAATCAACGTTGGAAGCGTTGAATCCAGATATTCCGCTTAGTTTTGTCAACGTATAAACGACAAATTCAACAAAAAGCTCTACAACATGTAGAGCTTTTTTATTACCTAAAAACCAAAAGCAAACGTTTGCTTTGTCATAAAACTTCAGTATGATCTCCTGCAATTTCTGTCTCATCACTCTATTTTGTAAGGGAACACTATGTTTGGCACTGCAACTAGCGCAAATGCTACCCGTGTATTACTTTTAGGCTCTGGCGAACTCGGTAAAGAAGTCGCCATTGAATGCCAGAGACTTGGTTTAGAAGTGATTGCTTGTGATCGCTATGCCAATGCTCCAGCGATGCAAGTCGCTCACCGTAGTTATGTTATCGACATGTTAGATGGGAACGCCTTAGAAGAAGTTATTACGAAGGAACAACCTACTTACGTCGTACCAGAAATTGAAGCCATCGCAACCGGCAAACTGGTAGAGCTTGAAGAAAAAGGACTGAATGTTGTTCCAACCGCTAAGGCAACCAGGCTAACAATGAATCGTGAAGGTATCCGACGTTTGGCAGCAGAAGAACTGGAATTGACGACTTCACCTTATCGTTTTGCAGATAACTTTGAAGACTTCAAAGCCGCGGTTGAACATGTGGGTATTCCGTGCGTGGTGAAGCCAGTGATGAGCTCTTCCGGTAAAGGGCAAAGTGTTATCAAGACCGAAGACGACGTTACAAAAGCATGGGATTACGCTCAGGAAGGCGGACGTACGGGTGCAGGTCGCGTTATCGTGGAAGGTTTTATCGACTTCGATTACGAAATCACTTTATTGACCATCAGAGCCGTTGACGGTGTGCATTTCTGTGCTCCAATTGGTCATCGTCAGGAAGATGGCGACTACCGCGAATCATGGCAACCGCAAGCTATGTCAGAAAACGCAGTAAAAGCAGCTGAATACACGGCTGAGAAAGTGGTAAACGCGCTCGGTGGCTACGGCATCTTTGGTGTAGAGCTGTTTGTCAAAGGCGATAAAGTCATTTTCAATGAGGTCTCTCCTCGCCCTCACGATACGGGTATGGTTACAATGATTTCGCAGGAAATGTCTGAGTTTGCTCTCCACGTGCGCGCGTTTACCGGAATGCCAATTAATAATATTGTGCAATATGGCCCATCTGCGTCTGCTGTTATTCTTGGACAAGGAACTTCCACAAACATTCGCTTTGAAAACCTAAGCAAAGCTTTAGCTCAACCTCAAACACAAGTTCGTCTATTCGGTAAGCCAGAAATCGATGGCCGCCGCCGTTTAGGTATTGTCCTTACGCGACGAAAAACCACCGAAGAAGCCGTTCAAGATGCTGTTGAAAGTGCTTCAAAAGTGAATATCATTTATTAAATACGAACCACTCATACAAAAATAGCGCAGCTCAAATTGCTGCGCTATTTCGTGTTCCAAACCGAAGAGAGCCTATTCACTCTCGATTAAGTACACTTCTTCAGAGAAGCGACTTAAGCCTTTTTTCACAATTTTAGGATGATTCTCGTCAGCTTCATCTACGTTCAAACAAGTAACTTTGTAACCTGAAAATAACTGCTCAATCTCTTCGACCGGCACGCTAAATGGAGGCCCCGCCATCTCTTCTTGAGGATAGTTGAGTGTAACAAGCAAAATACGACCGCCTGGGTTCAGCAGTTGCTTGAGACGCTCTACATACTCCTCTCGCATATCTTGCGGTAAAGCAACCAACGCGGCGCGATCATAAATGATATCGGCTTGAGATAGTGGTGCAGTGAAAAAGTCCCCAGTATAAATAGAGAGCTCATCAAATTGATAAAGCTCGTGCTTGCCATTAAGAGGCGTTACCGTTGGCGTGTAAAAATGTTCAGCAAAAAAGGCACGCACAGCAATATGGCTTAGCTCAACACCTTCAACCGAATCATGCTTCATCGCTAGCCAAATCAAGTCTTCTGACTTTCCACATAAAGGAACTAACACTTTATCTTCACGCTTTGGATTAGTGTGTTTCCAATATACTGGTAATAGCGGGTTTACATCTTCCAAGTGAAATCCGATCTGATTGCTGGCCCATTTGTTATGCCAAAATTCTTGGTCTCTCATTTTACTTTCTACTTGTCGGCTGTTTTCATTTTGAGAGGTAAGACTAACGTTTTTTTTCAATTTGTCTATGCCGTTCATCTTTGGTTAATACTGCGGTGATAGGATGTAATCGGTCTCATAGGAGACGCGCCTCTATCTGATAATCAGAATAAAGAAAAGAGAAATGGTGATCTAACGCACGATTCTACTTCAAGACAAAACTGAAACCTTGGAATCTTTCGTAATGGCCCCATTTATAAGTTAGTACCTGATTTGCCGAACTTAGCGACCTTTATGTTCCCTATTTTCTAAGTACAAGCAAGTTAAGGAGAGTGAATGAGCTTATTTCTTCGTACTACAGCATTGATGCTTTTGGTACTTAGCCGTGCACCGGCATTTGCCGCACTTCCAATTACCCCTGCGCCTAGTGGCGAACAAAATCGTTCAACCAGCCAAAACGAAGTTTGTTCGAAACTTTTTAAACACAGCCTTAGCGGTTTATATGGCATTCAGTCAATCGACACCACACCAACTCAGCCATATTCTGACTTCGACATTCTTTACAGCAAAGCTCACCAAGCGCAATTTGAACTTGAAACTATCTGTAAAAGTACCGCACTTCTTAATGACGCTCAGCCATACTTCGCAGGCGTGAAATCCAAACAACGAGCAGAAGAAAAGATAGCTTTAGAGTTAGATGGGAAAGTTGAACGTATTACTGACCTAGCACGTGCAACGATTGTAGCTGAAGACGTCGCGAGTTTAGTCTCCATTTATGAAACGTTAGAGCGTGAAACAACGATTGTGAAAGTAAAAAATCGATTCAAAAAACCTGGCCCTTCAGGATATAGAGACTTGAACTTGCTCGTTCGTTTACCAAAAACAAACCTAGTAGCCGAAGTTCAACTGCACTTGAAAGCAATCGCAGATGTAAAAAGCGGTCCCGAACACGACCTATACGAAAAAATCCAGAAACTAGAACGTCAAGCGATGTTGGAAAAACGTGAGCTAAGCGAAATAGAGCTTGCCTCTATTCGCAACATGCGTACACAGTCTAAGAACTTGTACCAACAAGCATGGCAACCATACTTAACAACGCATCTAGAAGCGGCGTAACCGATATCATTAAGCGTCTCTCATAAACAGAAAAACCACCGCATTGCGGTGGTTTTCATTTGTATGCACACGAATTTTACGCAAAAAAAGACCACGCCTTAGCGTGATCCATTTATTCGGCTTACTGTACTTTCTTCAGGTTTTCTACACGAGCTTTTAACTTCTGACCCGGGCGAAAAGTCACTACACGTCGAGCAGTAATTGGAATATCTTCACCAGTTTTCGGGTTACGACCAGGTCGTTCATTCTTGTCACGAAGATCAAAGTTACCAAAACCTGACAGTTTTACCTGTTCGCCACTTTCCAGTGCCTTACGAATCTCTTCAAAGAACACTTCCACCGTTTCCTTGGCGTCCCGCTTACTAAATCCTAATTTATCAAACAGGTTTTCTGCCAGTTCGGCTTTTGTGAGCGCCATAAAACTTTCCTCAAAGCTATGTTAAACAATGCTACGTTAGTGTAGCGCCAGAGCAGTTTTACCCTACCAATTCAACAACATATCGGGGTTACATCAGGAAGTGTATGACAAGCTTATGATTTTCGCCAACTTTTTTCTTGGCGAACAAAAGGAATAGCACTACGTAAATTATTGTTAAACACCAGAAATTTGATATTTTTGTTTTTGTTTCATCTTTATCAGGAAAAACATCCAGATTATAAAACTAAAAGTAGTTTAAATATCAACATTAAACACTATTTAATAAAAATATCAGATATTGGTTATTTAACAGACACTTGACATAGAACTTGTCGTAAATTCAGTGATTTGTATGTAACTCGATACGTAACAATTAGATTAAAAGGTATGACCACCTGTACTTTGCAACTGTGCTTAGAAAGCTTGATTAAACCCACGCTTCTCGCTGTTCAACGATGACGCCATATATAAAGATTGATAATGTGGAAGTTCGTGTATTTCCTCATTAGCTTCTTACACTGCTTCTAGGCGACCATGATTAATCAAATCATAAATATTCTTTTCCCTGTTTTTGCTCTTGTCGGAGTTGGCTATTTGGTCGGTCGTTACATCAAGCCTGACTTTCGCCCAATAAACCGCATTAATATTGAGGTATTTACGCCAGCACTGGTATTTTCGTCACTCGTTAGCATGCCGCTCGATTCAAATCAGGGGCCGCTTCTTTTGGCAGCAATTGTCGCGGTTTTAATTCCCGCACTACTCATGATCCCGGTATGTCGATGGACGTCACTCTCGTTTAAAACCTGGGCGCCACCACATATGTTTCGCAATAGCGGAAATCTAGCTATTCCTTTGTTTACCTATACGTTTGGAGAAATTGCGCTGTCGTCAGCAGTGCTTTTATTTGTCGTGTCAGCATGCTTGCATATCAGCTTAGGCGTAATGCTGCTTAGTCATGGCAACCCTTTTAAGCAAATAGTCAAGATGCCAATCTTTTTAGCAGCGTCGTTGGCTCTGTTTCTCAACGTGTCAAATGTGGGTGCATGGGCGCCTTTATACGAAGCCACGGCTCTACTTGGGCAAGCGGCCGTACCCGTGATGCTTTTATCTCTGGGGGCACAAATGTGTCATTTAAGGTTGGACGGTTTAAAGATTGGTGTGTTGTGTACCGTGCAGTCACTGGCAACTGGTGCTGTCGCTTTTGCACTTATTTATTGGTTAATTCCCCTTCCAACGATGCAATTGCAAATGATGGTGCTCTTCACAATGCTGCCGCCAGCCGTCATGAATTACCTATTTGCGGAAAGGCTGAATATAGAACCCATGAAAGTGGCGTCAATGGTACTATTTGGCAACTTTTTCAGCATTCTTACGCTACCTCTTCTGCTTAGCTATACCCTCTCACTCGCTGCCTAACCGCCAACAAGCTATCGTTAGCGTGTATTAGCTGAAAAACAATACGTTCCTAATCTCGGGTAAGGGCCATCCCTAGTTTGGTCTAGTATTTTAAAGTAATGAGGGGTGGTGCGAGCAGTAAGGAACTTGAACAACGATAAGGTAATCCTAAAAATAAAAAACCCTGCCGAGCTGGCAGGGTTTTCATTTCTTAAGAAGATGCGTTACGCGAGATTAGTCACGTAGAGACGCACCAAACTTCTCAGAAACGTGAGCAACGATAGCGTCAACCGCACCCGCGATATCTGCATCTTCAAGCGTACGCTCAAGTGACTGTAGAGTCAGAGCGATTGCTAGGCTCTTCTTACCATCTTCAACGCCTTTACCTACGTAAACGTCGAACAGTTTCGCATCTTTAAGGAACTCGCCACCTTGCTCTAGACAAGCGTTAACGATGTCACCAGATGCAACAGCTTCATCCACTACTACCGCGATATCACGACGGTTTGAAGGGAATTTAGAAAGTGCTACCGCTTCTGGGATCACTTTGCTGTTAATTGCAGACCATTCGATTTCGAATACGATAGTACGACCATTTAGACCGAACTTACGCTCAAGCTCAGGGTGAACGGTACCGATCACACCCACTTCTTTGCCATCTACGATAATTGCCGCAGATTGACCTGGGTGAAGTGCTGGGTTAGCTTTTTTGCTTTCAGGTGACAGTGCAGCGAAAGAGTACGCTTTTTCGTTCGCAGATAGCTCTAGAATCGCTTCTAGATCGCCCTTAAGGTCGAAGAAATCAACCGTGTTAGTTTCGATATCCCAATGTTCTTCACCGCGAGTACCAGCAATAACACCTGCAAGCATAGGCTCTTGACGCATGCCGTTTTCTGCAGTTTCACATGGGATGAAACGTAGGCCGTATTCGAATAGACGAACGCGTGGCTGTTGACGCTTCTGGTTGTGAACAACCGTGTTCAGCAGACCTTGGATAAGACCAAGACGCATTGCTGACATGTCTGCAGAAATTGGGTTTGGAAGCACTAGAGGCTCAACACCAGGTACAACTAGCTTTTGTTGCTCAGGCTCAACGAAGCTGTATGTAATTGCTTCGTGGTAACCACGGTCAACAAGAAGATCACGAACGCGTTTCAGTGGAAGATCCGCTTCAACGTGGTTGTGCATCTTAAGTGCTGCTGCTGGGTGTTGGTTAGGAATGTTGTCATAACCGTAGATACGGCCAACTTCTTCAATTAGGTCTTGCTCGATAGCGATATCGAAACGCCATGTTGGCGCTACTGCCATCCAACCTTCTTCTGAAGCTTCAACAGTCAAACCTAGACGCTCTAGGATTTCTACTACGTCGCTATCTGCAATGTGGTGACCTAGCAGGTTGTCTAGCTTAGTACGACGTAGAGCAACTTTGTTTGGCTTAGGTAGGTCTGCTTCAGACTCTACTGCAACAACAGGTGCTACTTCACCGCCACAGATCTCAACAAGAAGCTGAGTTGCACGCTCCATTGCGCTCACTTGTAGTGCGTAATCCACACCACGCTCGAAACGCATTGAAGAATCAGTGTGAAGACCGTAGCTACGTGCGCGGCCACGGATGTGGTCAGGTGCAAAGAATGCACACTCTAGTAGAACGTCTTTAGTCTCAGTTGTTACACCAGACTCTTCACCACCAAAGATACCTGCGATTGCAAGTGCTTTGTTGTGGTCAGCAACTACTAGTGTATCTGCGTTTAGTTCTGCTTCGTTGCCGTCAAGAAGCGTTAGCTTCTCACCTTGCTCAGCCATACGAACTACGATGCCACCTTCGATCTTCGCTAGATCGAATGCGTGCATTGGTTGGCCTTGCTCTAGAAGAACGTAGTTAGTGATGTCTACTACAGGGTCGATAGAGCGAATACCACAACGACGCAGTTTCTCTTGCATCCATAGTGGCGTTTCAGCTTGAACGTTTACGTTCTTAATAACACGACCTAGGTAACGAGGACACGCAGCTGGCGCTTTCACTTCGATAGACACTTTATCGTCGATTGAAGGGGCAACTGCTTCTACTGATGGCTCAGTCACGTCAGCACGGTTTAGTACGCCAACTTCACGAGCTAGACCACGAATGCTGAAACAGTCAGCGCGGTTTGCTGTTAAGTCTACGTCTACTGTTACGTCGTCTAGACCTAGGAATTCACGGAAATCAGTACCGACTACTGCGTCTTCTGCTAGTTCCATGATACCGTCTGACTCAACGTCGATACCTAGTTCAGTGAATGAACAAAGCATGCCGTGAGATGGCTGGCCACGTAGTTTCGCTTTTTTGATTTTGAAATCACCTGGAAGAACAGCACCAACTGTTGCTACTGCTACTTTCAGACCTTGGCGACAGTTAGGTGCGCCACAAACAATGTCTAGAAGCTCTTCTTCACCCACGTCAACTTTAGTTACGCGCAGTTTGTCTGCATCTGGGTGTTGACCACATTCAACAACGTGACCGACTTTAACGCCAGTAAAAGACCCTGCAACAGGTAGAACGTCGTCTACCTCTAGACCGGCCATTGTAATTTGGTGAGTTAGCTCGTCAGTAGTAACCGCAGGGTTTACCCACTCACGAAGCCATGATTCGCTGAATTTCATGTTGATGAACCCTCTGGATTACTTGAACTGTTTTAGGAAACGAAGATCGTTCTCGAAGAACGCACGTAGGTCGTTCACGCCGTAACGAAGCATTGTTAGACGCTCAACACCCATACCGAATGCGAAACCAGAGTATTTTTCAGGATCGATACCTACGCTACGTAGCACGTTCGGGTGAACCATACCGCAGCCTAGCACTTCTAACCATTTACCGTTTTTGCCTTTCACGTCTACTTCAGCTGAAGGCTCAGTGAATGGGAAGTAAGATGGACGGAAACGTACTTCTACTTCTTCTTCGAAGAAGTTACATAGGAAATCGTGCAGGATGCCTTTCAGCTGAGCAAAGTTTACGTTCTCATCAACCAGCATGCCTTCCACTTGGTGGAACATTGGCGTGTGCGTTTGGTCGTAGTCGTTACGGTATACACGGCCTGGTGCGATGAAACGGAATGGTGGTTTACCATTTTCCATCGTACGGATCTGTACGCCTGACGTGTGAGTACGAAGCATCAAATCTGGGTTGAAGAAGAAAGTATCGTGGTCAGTACGCGCTGGGTGATCAGCTGCGATGTTTAGTGCATCAAAGTTGTGGAATGCATCTTCGATTTCTGGACCAGACTCTGTGTTAAAGCCAAGTTCGCCAAAGAACTTCTCAATACGCTCTACAGTACGAGTAACTGGGTGTAGACCACCGTTCTCGATACGACGACCTGGTAGTGTCACGTCGATCGTTTCTGCTGCTAGCTTCGCTTCTAGCTCTGCACGTTGTAGTGCATCTTTACGAGCTGCGATAGCTTGCTGAACGACGCCTTTCGCTTTGTTGATCTCTTGACCAGCTTCACGGCGTTCTTCTGGTGGTAGTTTGCCTAGGCTTTGAAGTTGAGCAGTTAGCTCACCTTTTTTACCCAGATACTGAACACGCACTTCATCAAGTGCGACTAGCGATTCGGCAGCTTCAATTGCAGTGCTCGCGCTAGCAATGATCTCTTCTAGATGTTGCATCGTTTCCTCATCTACCTGTTGGTAGTGTCCATAAGGGAGTGATTGGTTTTTTGATAGCTGTACATAGTAGCCAAACCGGGCACCAATGCCAAATTGAATTACGAAAAGAAGAGGTTATTGAATAAAAAGAGCACAAAAACGTCAAAAATGTCATCTTTAGTTGATCTGCCGTTTAGTTGTGCCTTTTTTTTTAGAAATAGTATTGAATAGATAGCTCGATAAAATCGTCATCTCTAGCGAAGTAGAGCAAATCATTTGGTGTTTCATTTTTAAACAACCAAGCATCAATTTGCCACTTAACGTGATTCGATATTCGGCTCGATGCTTCTAACTTAGCATTGTAAACATCAGCGTTATCTAAATCCTTCGTAATTCCCGTCAATACTTCCGTTCCGTCCTCATCATTGAGCGCCCAACGAATACCTGCAAACACATCATTTTGACCGATAGTTTGTGCGTTGTTCCCACGACTGTCATAGAGGTACTCACCAATAACTCCCACATCCCAAACCGTGTCAAATGCACCGACGAAGGTATACTCAAAACCCGTCACAAGACCGACATGATTATCAGCGCTATCTCGATAAACACTTTCTAGTTTCCATAACCAATCGCCAACAATTCCTTGCACATCCAGACCGACATGACTCATCAGAGCGTAGTAAGGCTTTAATTCTCCGTACTCTAAACGAAAGTAAGGATCCCGGTTTGTTCCATATAAATAGCTTAGGCCTACGTCCCAATCGCCAAGCATTTTCGAATATCGAAAAGCCACATCTACGTGCTTCTCTTCTGTGCTTGATTCATAGATAGCATCATCAGAGACAACGGGTTCGGTTCGCAAGCGGCCATCTGTACCCGCAAACGTTCGTTCCCTAAAGTAAGGTAACAACATTGCGTGGACGGTGCCCCAGTCTTTGAAAGAGGTAAAATGTAACATCGGCTGACCGAGTTTATCTTCACCATCGACGGCTTCAATGGCATCTGTTTGGTTTACTACATCAACTAAATGGGCTGATTCAGTCACTCCCCAAAAGACCTTACTAATCCCAACTCGAAGCTCATAATCATCCCAATAAGTCAGATAAAGTGCCTCTCGTATGTCGCCATGACTTCGTTCATCGTCTAGACCATCCAGACGATAGAAAGGTGTGAAAGTAAAGTTTGCATCACCATTTTGCATCTCCCAGTAAAATTCTGGCTGCAAAACCAATGACGTTTGCGCTTTGCTCTGACCCTGAGAGCCCGTTTTAAAAAACTGACGATGCTCAATATTGACTTGTCCTGCGAGCTCGACGGCAGTCAGAGGCATCGAGTAAAAAAAGGCTGCTGCACTAAGCAACAACCCAACATTTAATCGCTTCATTTTTCCTCCACTACCTCACTCGCTTCAACACATTCTTATGAAAGTCATTGTCTTGTAATCCAGTGTTAAAACGCATTTCGCTAGTCGTTAGCTCAGTACTTTTTCCTGTTTGATGGTTTGTCATCGCCATAGTGTGCGCTCGCCAATATTGGTTGAGATATTGCTTGTAATCGGAAAAAGAAAGCGTTTTTAACAAAGAGCCTTTGCGGTCGTAAAACTCAACTTTAAGTGGACGATAATGCGCTTTATCTAACCACACCGTTTGCTTGGTATAACCTGAGTTCTTATCGGTCGGAATTTGCTCTACGACGAAAACATCTTGCCCGTTTATGCTGTCATCTTTTAGGTAGTTGAAACGGTATTTTTCAATCTCAAAGGAACTGAGATCCTCATACGCGAATTCACTGCCCATAAAAGGACCTGATTTGTTACGCGAGGAAATACGTTTCACACGTTTCAGTGCAGGAAGGTAAAGCCATTGGTCATCGGCACCCACCGTATGAGAATGGTTGAGAAACGCCGTGCCTTTTACATCTCTCGGTTCATCAAATATCGTGAGCCCTTTGTCACCATCGCCATCAACTTCAAGTGATTGTAAGCGCATTAAACGTGTGCTGCTTTCTCCTTGCGCGTTTCGCAGAATCATTTGCATCGTAGCAACAGAATCCCCCCACCCTTCATCACGGGCTTTGCGCTCTTGAGCAATCTCTAATCCTTTCGCTTGATCCGCTAACACCGCATGACTCATAAAAAGCGAGACAGAAAGTGCAGATACTTTTAAGGCATTTTTTAGTAAATTCATGTTCAATCCTTTGATTCGTTATGACTGAGTAACAGCCGTGGTTTGAGAGTCAGTTGATTTAAGCTTGTTTCGGCGGTCCACCTCGACGTAGACGCCTTTGTCAAACAACATCAGTAGAGTCGGTAGAAAGATGAAATCCACAACAAGGGCAATAAAGATGACAATGGCACTCAACTGTCCCATATCGGCATTTAAACGGAAGCTCGACATCGCCAGAACAGAGAAACCAGCAACAAGCACGACCGTCGTAATCCAGAGAGCGCGCCCCACGGTACGAAAGGCGTAGCGAACCGCTTGCTCCGCACTGTGGCCATCTTTACGAGCGTGTTGATATTTAGAAAGAAAGTGAACGGCGTCATCGACAACAACACCAAGCGTTAATGTCACAACGACAGACAATCCCAAGTTAATCTCGCCAGAAACCAGCGCCCAAATACCAAAACCAATAAGCGCAGGAGCAATATTCGGGACAAGACTAATTAAGCCAAGCTTGAACGAACGCAAGGCAAAGATCAGTAATGCAGAGATTAAGACAAGAGTAATGGGCAAGGTTGACAGCATGCTGGCCATATTCGTTTCACCAATATGCGCAAACATCAATGAAGGACTAGACGCAACAACATCATATTGAGGCGCGTTTTCGTTAAACCATTGGTAAATGCGATTTTCCAAATCAACAAGCTCGACGCTGCCCAAGTTCTCCACGGTGAGAACCATCTTGATCGACGACTTATCTACATTGATTTGGTTGTTCAAATCTAAACCATACGGTAGTGACATTTCATAAAGCAGCAGATATTGAGCCGCTAATTCTCTTTCTTGAGGGAGCGAGTAATAAGCCTGATCATCTCCATGCATGTTCTTGTTTAGGCGCTTATAAACATCGCTCAAGGTCGCAACATGGTCCGTTTCTGGCTGCAACCTTAGCCAGTCAGTAAATTTACCCACGGAATTGAGAAAATTAGGATCGGCAATGCCCTGCGATTCGTTGGTTTTTATCGCGATACTGATGTTCGCCATGCCACTGATTCGCTCTTCCATAAAATCAGCCGCTCGGCGAAATTCATTGCTATGGCCAAAGTACTCGACGGATTCATCATTGACTTTGTTCAGCGGAATCAAGCTCGCACTCGCGACAATAACAAGCACCGACAACGGCAATAACGCATGTCGCTTTGACACCACGAAATCTCCTAAATGATCCATAAAGTGCTTTCTTTCATCAGAAGTATCCGACTTCACCGTAACCGGAAGGATATTAAGCAAGGCGGGAAGTAACGTGATGGAAAGGAAACAAGCAACCATGACGCCAAGGGCTGATAGGTTGCCGAAATCTCTCAGGATTGGAGAATCCGACATATTCATCATTAAAAAGCCGATCGCGGTGGTAATGGAGGTAATCAAGATAGGCATGAAATTGAGCGCAATACTTCGCTCAATAGAGTGGGCTTTACTAAAGCCGTTTTGCATAGACTGACGCATTGTCGCGATGATGTGTACACAGTCTGCGACGGCAAGCGTCATCACCAAGGTAGGCACATTAACGGTCGCCGTGCTTAAGAACATACCAGCCCATCCTGACAAGCCCATTGTAACCATAACCGAGCCGATAATAACGATGAGCGTCGCGATGACGCTAAGCAATGAGCGCAACATGATGGTCAGAAACACCAATATCACTAGTAACATAGTAGGCACTAATGTTGCGCTATCATCTTGGGCTGCGGTCATAAACGCGTAGTTCATTGCAATAATACCAGCCTTGTGGAATTCCGTGTCTGGGTACACTTGCTGATAACGTTCAATCATTCCGTTTATGTAAGCAACCACCTCTTGTACTTCAGCAGTTTTATCTATTTCAGGGAGTTGGACCGTAATGTTTACGACCGTGACATCTCCTTTTTCAGAAATCAGTGAACTTTTCAAAACCGGCTCACTCAACGCAATACTTTTGACTTTCTCTATTCGTTGAGGTGTCAATTCATATTCGCTATACAGTAAGTCTTCGACAAGAAGATCATCTTCAAACGCTTCGGTATGCTGGTAGTTGGCGAGGGAATCAACGCGGGTGGAGTATGGAACTTGCCACGCCTCGTCAGTGATCTGCTGAATAAGAGATAATGTGCTAGGAGTAAAAACAGTGCCGCTCTTTGGCGCTATAACCAAAGCAAGACTGTCAGATTTTGCAAAGGTGGTTTGAATTTCATCAAACGCAAGTAACTGCTCATTTGTTCCATCAAAGAAGATGTCGTAATCTCCTCTAAAGTAAAGATTTTTTCCTCCAATAGTTGCTATGACAATCAATAAAACGGTAGCAAGCATCACCAATACACTGTAATTCGTTGGTAGCTTACCCCACCCTGAACGGGCGTATTGTTGAACGTTGTGATGTGGCATCACACTCTCCTTTTGTGACGTTTCGTCAAATTTAAAAACTAAAAAAACAGCAAATGCTGTAAATAACCAGACAAACTCGACATGCAAACTTTAGATCGAATGAATTTGGCTACATAAGTCAGTTTTTAGTAACTTCCTATGCTTCTCGTGATCATTGGCTGAACGCCAACCCTCGAGATTTAATGACGATTCGTCACAATAGTGCGATAAAAAAGCCAACCATAACGTCAGATTGGCCTTTCCAGTTTATTAGCGATTCACTGACTCTAAATAAGCAAGCTCTTCACTAAATAACTCCTGCTCCACTCGACGCCAGGTTTTACGGTAGTCCCATTCTGTAGATAAAGGCGACCAACCTAAACCATCAAGTAACATATTCGCGTTGTGCAGTACTGAGAATGGGTCCTGAATTCGCTGAATACATCGACTGTTCGATGCATTTTGCGCCAAAGCGTTTGAACCGAATGCAATAGACCAGTTGGCGAATACAATAGCATCAGAACCAATTGCGGGAGAAAACTTAAGATCACCACATTCTACCGCATTGTTCACCAGCGCATCAGCACCATCTATTACTTGTTCTTCCAAGTTATTCAGTTCATTCACACGTTTAGGCGAAGCCTTCTCTAGAACCCAAGGCGTCTTTGCAACAATCGCACAGGTTGATAGTACTGGCTCCATACGAGCGTAAATACGATAACCTACATGCATCGCAATGATTTTTTCTCTGGTATTGCCATTAAATTTGGCGGTACGTTCGAAAAATATTGCTTCGCTTTTCAGCGAATGAATACAAAGCGCAAGAATCACATCTTCTTTGCTGCAAAAATGATTGTAGATCGTCCCTTTAGAATAAGGGCTTGACGCTGTAAGCTTGTCCATCGTTAAGTTGGCAAAGCCTTGCTCTTGAACTAAAGACTTAGCCAATTGAATAAGCTCTATCTCACGATCAGCAATCGCCTGTTGCTTTTTTGTTAGCCCTGAAGACACACGACATCCGTCTTGCTTGCTATATTTTTTACAGCGAAAGTTAAACATAATCCTTTGATCCGTATACCAACACACTCCCAATAATTGTAACACGATTCTTTAATACAGGAACGTAACTAAAGTTGACGAACCGTCACAAATGACACTTCGTCATAATAGATCAAAAAACAAACATTTCAAGTATGAATTTATAATTAGAAGATAAATAGCCACCAATTATGCATACCCAAGTAGCTACAGGATGCTTGGTTCAACGAGAATGGTTTCTTTGTAGAGGAAGCGAGAGAGGCTTTGGGAGGAACAACGAAGGAAATCAGCATGTTAAAAATAACGAAAGTAGATGCTGAACAGGTATTATTCGAAATAAGCCCAAAACACTTTAAGTCTGAATTAAGAGCAAACACCGCTGAATGCCCTACTTACAAAGTATTTGCTGTCTTAGGCTTTTTCTTTTGCAACGCCCTTTCAGAAACTCTCTTCAAAAAAGGCTCAAAATCTATATAGATAGGCTTGGCTTATCACCTGCAGCTGCGATGGCATAACGAATATCATCAATAAATCGCCCCTCTGTCTCAATAATGCCGTCAGAGAATGTGACTGGCTGATGTGGCCCAGCAAGTAGAACAATATTAGTAAAATCAGAGACATTAAAGTTCTCTGCTACAACATTTTTGGAATGAAAATCGATGACGGTCTTTGCGACTTGATCTTCCAGTAACAAAAGCTGTTCTTCGGTAATTTTCATACGCGCCAAAGCAACGCGAACACACTTATCGTGGGTAGTCGTCTGCTCTTTTATGATTTCGGTATATTTGTCGTTGAGCTTGGAGTTCTCTGCATAGCTATAATATAAAGGTCCGTGCAGCGTTATATTTTTATCTTCATCAACGTAAACGAGATCCAACAACTCTAATGCTTTTAAGTAATCGGACATGCTCTGCTCAGACAAGTCATACTTTTTCTTTAAAATAGAATAGCCGTCTTTACCTCGTAACATTCTCAATTCACGATAAAAGTCGTAAAGGTGAGGGAATTGAAAGAATACTTCATCCTGTGTGCGACTAAAGTAATCCTCGTCTTCACCTTGCAATTGATTTGCGAGCTTTTGTAGTTCATCTAACGTGCAATCAACCGCTCTACAATATTCCAGCAACTTATCTAAAGCGAGATTCGTGCTTGTAAGATGTCTCTTAAAGGTAGACAGTGGCATACCCATTTTCTCAGATAGCTCTCGATATGTTAGCCCTTTTGTTTTAATCGCTTGGCGTAATGCGGCTAGCAAGTATTCGGGAGTCAGATCTCTCATCTACAATTCCTTTTGGCAATGTTACAGCTGTATAGTATTTGTAACAATTTAGAACCGCTTGGCAAGGTATAAGTTCATATTTTTATAAGAAAAACATGAATTAATATACTGAAAGGAGAATTCACACAACAAATGAAAAATTCAATATGAATTCAATTTCATTATAGATATAAAATAATATGCAAAATAAAAGTAAAGCAATTACTCTAAATTATCGTGATTAATTTTAATAGTAACGTAAAGTTGAGAATATAAACCTATTCGCTCTACAAAAATCTAGAATAATTAACCTAAAAGGAACAGAACGGTAAATGCATAATAATTCACCGCTCTCTATTGGCATTTTTGCAATGCTATTCAAGTAGACTAGTTCGCTAATTTCACCGCAGTACCAAATGCCAAAATTTCCGAAGAACCATCTACGATTGAGCTTGTGGTAAATCGAATCCCTACAATTGCATCGGCACCTTTAGACTCAGCGTCCGCCACCATGCGTTGTATAGCAATATCACGCGCGTCGGTCATCATTTCCGTGTAACCACGAATTTCGCCGCCAACAATGCTCTTGATACCCGCCATGAGGTCACGGCCAATATGTTTTGATTGAACAACATTACCAGTTACAACCCCTCTGATTTCAGAGATCTGCTTGCCAGGAATGCTTTCGGTCGTTGTGTAGATCATTTTTAATCCCTTATAAACGTAAAAATTTATACCCAAGCTACCTTATAACTAACATAAGATGCTAACCAATAAATTGAGAAGACTGATAAACAATACTCTAAATAACCAAGCTAAAAGTCATTTGGGTATAAATTTTAGCAATAAAAAAGGAGAGCTAATGCTCTCCTTCTCTTAATCCTAAACTGCTAATTAAAGAGCAGCTTTCGCTTTTTCAACTAGAACTGCAAATGCAGCTTTGTCGAATACTGCGATGTCCGCAAGGATCTTACGGTCGATCTCGATAGATGCTTTCTTAAGACCGTTGATGAAACGGCTGTAAGATAGACCATTTTGACGAGATGCCGCATTGATACGTGCAATCCATAGTTGACGGAATTGACGTTTCTTAGCGCGACGGTCACGGTAAGCGTATTGACCAGCTTTAGTAACTGCTTGGAAAGCTACGCGGTAAACACGTGAACGCGCACCGTAGTAACCTTTAGCTTGTTTTAGAACTTTCTTATGACGTGCACGAGCTTGTACACCACGTTTTACGCGAGGCATTATGCTTCTCCTAAACTAAACGATTGATAACTAAAAAGAATTAAGCGTATGGCAACATACGGATTACTGCAGCCACTTCACATTTTGGAAGGATTGCATTCGGACGTAGTTGACGCTTGTTCTTAGTAGTACGCTTAGTCAGGATGTGACGTTTTGTAGCGTGCTTGTACTTAATACCACCAGCAGTTTTCTTAAAACGCTTAGCAGCACCTTTGTTGGTTTTCATCTTAGGCATGATGAATAACTCCGCATTGAGTAGGTTTAATAAACAACGTAATTAGGGCGAACAAAACCCAGCCGTTATGCCTTTATCGAAAGGAAAGCGGCTAGGTTTTAATTACTTGATGAGCCGTTAATTACTTCTTTTTAGGGGCTAGCACCATGATCATCTGGCGACCTTCAATCTTCTTAGGGAAAGATTCAACTACAGCAATTTCTGCAGTATCTTCCTTAAGACGATTTAGAACGTCAACACCGATGTCTTGGTGTGCCATCTCTCGGCCACGGAAGCGAATTGTTACTTTCACTTTGTTGCCTTCTTCAAGGAAACGCGTCAGGTTGCGTAGTTTTACCTGATAGTCTCCAATATCAGTTCCAGGACGGAATTTTACTTCCTTGATCTGGACCTGCTTTTGCTTCTTCTTCTGCTCTTTAGCAGTTTTGCTCTTCTCGAAGAGGAACTTACCATAGTCCATCACACGACAAACAGGTGGCTCGGCGTTAGGACTGATCTCAACGAGATCCATACCAGCTTCTTCAGCAGCTGCAATGGCTTCTTGAATCGATACAACACCAACTGATTCACCGTCAGCGCCTGTTAGTCGAACTTCACGAATACCACGAATTTCACCGTTGATACGGTGCGGGTTTTGTTTTACCGGCTGTTGGCCACGTCTTCCGCCTTTAATAGCTTATTCCTCCAGATTGAGCTTACGGCTAGAGATCTCGTCTTGGATGTATGCAATAAAATCATCCACTTTAAATTTACCAAGATCTTTACCTTTACGAGTACGCACTGCAATTTCGCCAGCTTCCATTTCTTGGTCACCAACAACAAGCATATACGGTACACGCTTCAAAGTATGTTCGCGGATTTTAAAGCCAATCTTCTCATTTCTCAAGTCCGCTTTAGCTCTAATTCCACTTTTTTGTAGTTTTTGTACTATTTCTTGAACATAACCTGACTGTTTATCAGTAATGTTCATAAGAACTGCTTGTTCTGGCGCCAACCAAGTTGGGAAGAAACCAGCATATTCTTCGATAAGGATACCGATGAAGCGCTCTAGTGAACCTAGAATCGCACGGTGAATCATTACCGGTACAAGACGTTCATTGTTTTCACCTACATAAGTAGCGCCTAGGCGACCTGGTAGGTTGAAGTCTAGCTGGACAGTACCACACTGCCACGCACGGTCTAGACAATCGTATAGTGTGAATTCAATCTTAGGGCCGTAGAACGCACCCTCGCCTTCTTGAATTTCGTATGGGATATCCATCGATTCAAGAGACTGCTTCAATGCTTCTTCAGATTGATCCCAGATTTCATCTGAACCTACACGTTTCTCTGGACGAGTAGACAGTTTCACTACGATGTTGTCGAAACCAAATGTTTGGTACGTATCGTACACCATCTTGATACAGTTTGTTACTTCTTCTTGAATTTGGCTCTCAGTACAGAAAATGTGAGCGTCATCCTGAGTAAAGCCACGTACACGCATAATACCGTGTAGTGCACCAGATGGTTCGTTACGGTGACATGAGCCAAACTCAGCCATACGTAGCGGTAGGTCGCGGTACGATTTTAGACCTTGGTTGAAGATCTGTACGTGACCTGGACAGTTCATTGGCTTAATCGCGTATTCACGGTTCTCAGAAGAAGTTGTGAACATTGCATCAGCGTATTTATCCCAGTGACCTGAGCGTTCCCAAAGAACACGGTCCATCATAAGTGGACCTTTCACTTCTTGGTAACCGTACTCATCTAGCTTAGCGCGGATGAATACTTCTAGATCACGGAAGATAGACCAACCATTGTGATGCCAGAACACCATACCCGGTGCTTCTTGCTGCATGTGGAATAGGTCTAGTTGCTTACCAATCTTACGGTGATCACGCTTCGCCGCTTCTTCTAGGCGAGTTAGGTGCGCTTTCAGTGCTTTCTTGTCGTGGAAAGCCGTACCGTAGATACGTTGAAGCATTTTGTTGTCGCTGTTACCACGCCAGTAAGCACCTGCAACATTCAGCAAAGTGAAGTGTTGACAGAAGCTCATATTAGGAACGTGAGGACCACGACACATGTCGATGTATTCTTCATGGTGGTAAAGGCCTGGACGATCATCGCGAGATACGTTTTCGTCTAGGATTTCAACTTTGTATGGTTCGCCACGTGATTCAAACGTATCACGCGCTTCCTGCCAGCTTACTTTTTTCTTAACCACTTCGTACTTGGTTTTCGCTAGCTCTTTCATACGCTTTTCAATCTTTTCAAGATCTTCTTGCGTTAGAGATTCGTCTAGGTCGATATCGTAGTAGAAGCCATTGTCGATGGTTGGACCGATCGCCATTTTAGCTTGAGGGTAAAGCTGCTTAAGAGCGTGACCAAGAAGGTGAGCACAAGAGTGACGAACGATTTCTAGACCGTCTACTTCATCTTTAACTGTGATGATTTCAAGGCTTGCGTCTTCTTCAATTAGATCACACGCATCAACGCGGTTACCGTTTACACGACCAGCGATAGTTGCTTTTGCAAGACCAGGACCGATCGATTGCGCAACTTCCATAGTAGAAACTGGGTTGTCAAATTGACGCTGACTGCCGTCAGGAAGAGTAATAATAGGCATGCTATGTCCTTTACAGTGGTGTTGCACACCAAGCAACACATGTTATTCAAATTAGAAGCTATTTGTTGAAAATAGTTGAGAGTCAATAAAGGCCTCTCGGTAACACGAATACCGGACCGTTATCGAAAATGGGATTGTACCTAGCTCACATTTAGAATGCAAAGCGCGATTTTGTTTTGTCATAAGAACTTAACCGCAGACCCGTCACGACAATCTGATCATGCTTTTAAGGGACCAACGGAATTGCCCCTCAATGAACTTACACAACAAATTACAATATCGCCTATTACGTGTGAACCGATACAAAGCCTAACACGCTGGGCGAGAGCTCAACGTGCGATTTAGGTATATAGTTGTTTTATAGAGTAGTTTGTATGTAGGTATTCATCATGGTCTATTTCAAATCGCGCTTTATGGTGCTTCTAAGCACCTCGATATGTTCTTTACAAGCCTTCGCATCAAATGACTTATATGGCCCGCTGCGTTCTTACGCACAATCCCCAATGCAAGTGGTTAGTCACACTAACATACTGCGCTCAGGACATAGTCTGCCCTCTGGTTTTGTCGAAGCCTATGGTTCAGGAACCGTGGCAAGTGTTTGGGCTCATACTGATGAATACGCACTGGATTATTACCACAATCAAATCGAATTAGGCAACAAATGGCAAGTCAGCGATCGTTGGCAGTGGGAGCTCAACTATCGATGGGTCTTTGCCGCTGACAACCATTTAGATGGACTGACGAAAAGCTTCCATAAACTTTTCGGTATCGGACAAAATGGGCGGGATAAAGTAGACAGAGATCGTTTTTACATTTCAATGCCGCAATATGATGTGCTTGAAGATGATTTCGAAGGACAAACACTGGCCAATAACCTATCTACTTACTTACAGTATCAAGTGTTCCAAAATGAACATCACGGCCTATCGATTGGCGGCAGTTTGTATTTTAACGATGTGGCTCACGGCGCTTTTCAAGGTAGCAGTTTCGAGCAAGGCTTCCAATTAAACTACAGCTACTTAAGTGATGCTCATGCATTTTATTCGATGATTGGCATGACTTTTCGATCGGATGACCGTGCCTTGCTCGATCTGCCCTATCGACATAATACGATTGCCATTGCGGGTGGGTACCGTTATGCCTTAGAAGATAACCATCACCTGATGTTGGAATATCATTGGTATCAAGGCTCAACAGAAGGGCCCACAGAGTTTGCTGATGCCTCTAATGAACTGGTGTTAGGCTATCGATATCTAATGGAAAATTCAGCGCTTGAGTTTTTAGCCGTAGAGAACGCAAGAAACATGGATAACAGTACCGATATCGCTTTCACAATAGGATATCGGTACATATTTTCATCAAGTTGATGAGAGCTATAGATTTAGCGTTGGTGCAACTGCGGCAGCGACTTGAGCATCGGTTGCATTGATCGGCAACGTAAACGAGCGATATTGGTCACCAGCCAAGCTGAGCGAACGGTCAATCTCTGCCAAACAATGCATGACCTGCCCTTCCAGAATAAAAGAGAGCTCAATTTCTTTTGATGAGATAAAGCCGCTGTTACGGAACTCTAGCTCTTGATAAATACCAGAGCGAGAGGCAAACGAGCCACCGCGCAAAAAGCCTTTTTCAACATCGGCTTTAACCATAGTGAAGCCAGCTTGCTCGATCGCTTGAATAACCCGAGATGCTACTGGTAGTGGTTTCACTTCAATATAGTCACGGTCACGCGGGTCAATCGCAAAATCAATATCTAACGTCGTCTCGACCCAAACATGACATTGATTCTTAAGTGCGCTAACCGCAGTAATTGGCGTTTCATCATGCAGTTTTAGCTCAAACGGAACCTGCTTTTCTTCATTAGGTTGAATCACAAAAGGGTCAACTGCTTTCAATTGATCAATAGTGAAGGTTTGGTAACTTACGCTATCATCCACTTCGACTTTCATTTCCGTGTTCAATTTAATCGTAATAGCATCAATTTGTTGTTCGACGTCTCCGCCTTTGATATGAACATGCCCTTTCAGCGTCGCTCCTTGAAACACGCTCATTTCGTCCAAAATGGTATCTACTTTTGCAGAGCCGATCCCCAGTGATGCTTTCAATTTTTTAAACATACTTTTCCTTTTTTAGCGACTTTTCTTCTAATAATCGTTTGTTTACACAATTGTTTTCTGCTGTGCAAGCAATAGACCACAAGAAAATGTTTGAATTCAATCATCAATCCAAATAATGCTCAGCAGCAAGAGTCATTCAGCTCTGCAATAGGATTGTTCGGTCACTAAGCGGTATATTCGTCGAGAAATGTTTGCAATTTGTACCTAAATTAAGCAGTATTTGTATAGTCAAATAAAGGGAAATCATTATGTCTGCACCACTCTACATTCAAATTAAACAATTTATCCTGGATAAAATTGATGCTGGAGAGTGGGTAGTTGGTCATCGCATCGCCACCGAGATTGAGCTTACCGAGCAATTTGGTGTCAGTAGAATGACAGTGAACAAAGCAATTCGGGATTTAGTTAATGAGGGCCGATTACAACGTCGCCCACGCTTAGGCACGTTCGTGTGTGATCCTGGTGAAAAGTCAGAATCTCCCCTGCTAGACATTCGAAACATTGCCGAAGAAGTCAGCGATAGAGGGCGAAAGTATGGCAGTAAAGTGCTCAAACAGATTGCCATAAAAGCAGATGACAACATTGCGACAAAACTCGGCGTTATGCTAGGCACGACAGTGTTTTACAGTGAAATTATTCACTATGAAGACCAAACGCCGATTCAATTGGAGCTCCGCTGGGTGAATAGCCAATATGCCCCGAGTTATTTAAATCAAGACTTCACACAAATCACTCCAAATCAATACCTGTCAAATAATTGCCCACTCAGCGCGATAGAACATACTGTAGAGGCAATTGTGCCTGAAAGCCGTATTAAGCAAGACTTAAAAATGCAAGCCAATGAACCTTGCCTTCTCTTGAATCGCAGAACGTGGAGCCAAGATAAGTTAGTCAGTACCGCCCTACTTTATCACCCTGGTAACAAATATAAGCTGAGCTCAAAAGTGCTCATTTAAGGACAAGATTTGTCCTCTAGATCTACGTTTTGATCACATTTTAGCAACATCAATCTTGTCAGTGTTCTTATTTTGCTCTATTTATTTGTATATACATTTAATGATACAAATAAACACAGGGACACAAACATGGATTTGCTGATTGAAAACGCACGTCTAGTTACCATGCAATCGGGAGAATGCGGATACCTTCCAACGCCTCCAGCGCGCATTGGTATTCAATCTGGAAAAATCGTTGCGATCAGTACTTGTGCCATTGGTGAAGACGCACCGCAAACCGAGTCTCTGCTGTCTGCCCAACATTACGCTCAGAGTATCGACCTTCAAGGCAAGTTAGTTCTGCCAGGTTTGATCGACTGCCACACTCATCTTATTTACGCGGGCAATCGTGCCAACGAATTTGAAATGCGCTTAAACGGCGTGCCATATCAAGAAATTTCCAAACAAGGCGGTGGGATACTTTCAACGGTGCATGCGACGCGTTCAGCAACCGAAGCGCAATTAGTTGAGTTAGCGTTGCCACGTTTAGACGGGCTACTCGCGAGCGGCGTCACTTCTGTCGAAGTGAAATCAGGCTACGGATTGACACTGAATGATGAAGTAAAAATGCTCCGTGCAGCCAAAATGCTTGAACAAGAGCGCAAAGTTAAAATCACCACTACACTTCTCGCCGCTCACGCCATTCCGCCAGAGTTCCAAGGTCGTGCAGATGATTATATTGAGCACATTTGTCAGGACATAATCCCTGTTGTCGCAAAGGAAGAATTAGCTACGAGTGTCGATGTTTTTTGTGAATCGATTGGTTTCAATCTTGAACAAACAGAAAAAGTGTTTGTAGCTGCAAAACGTCACGGCTTAAAGGTTAAAGGGCATACTGAGCAGCTTTCTAATCTCGGTGGTACAGCCCTCACTGCGCAATACAACGGTCTGTCAGCGGATCACATCGAGTTTTTAGATGAGCAAGGTGTTAAAGCACTTGCTCGATCAAACACTGTCGCCACTCTATTGCCTGGCGCTTTTTATTTTCTAAGAGAAACTCAGTTACCACCGATTGAGTTGTTGAGAGAGCATAACGTGCCGATGGCAATTGCTACGGACGTCAACCCAGGTACATCACCATTTTCTGATCTCACACTCATGCTGAATATGGCGTGCACACTATTTCGCCTTACACCGCAAGAAGCACTGCGTGGTGTAACGCAACATGCAGCCAAAGCTCTGGGTTATCAAAACTCACGTGGCGAAATCAAAGTAGGGTTTGATGCGGACTTCTCTATCTGGGATATCGAAAGCCCTGCGGATTTAAGCTATCAAGTCGGAGCAAAACGTCTGGTAGGTCGTATAGTAAATGGTGAATACATTTCACACGGAGGCCAATAATATGTCTCAATTCGACCTACACTCTCCCCTATTTCATTGGCAAGGCCGTCATGATGCCGAGGACGGCAAGCTTGGTCAGCGAATTCATCACGTTGTTCAACGCCAAAAAGCAGATGAGTTGAGTGCCGTTGCGCATGGCGTCTCATTACTCGGTTTTGCTACCGACGCTGGCGTTGCGAGAAACAAAGGACGCATTGGCGCGAAAAAAGCGCCAGACTTAATCCGACGAGCACTCGCTAATTTAGCATGGCACCAAGACGCCCCACTATATGACTTAGGTACTGTGGTGTGTGAAGACGACTTACTGGAAGAGAGCCAAGCTCTATGTGCAGCAACCATTTCAAGCGCACTGCCCCATACGCCAGTCATCGTGCTAGGTGGTGGGCATGAGATTGCGTGGGCCTCCTTTTCCGGCTTAGCGGGGTATTTTAAAGAGCACTATCCAGAGAAGAAGCCTAAAATCGGCATTATTAATTTCGATGCTCATTTCGATTTGCGCGCATTTGAGAGCAACCTCGCCGACATAAGACCGAGCTCCGGCACACCCTTCAACCAAATTCATCATTTTTGTCAACGTAACGATTGGGACTTTCATTACGCTTGTATTGGTGTAAGCCGTAGTAGCAACACTAAAGCGCTATTTGAAAAAGCAGATGCGTTAAATGTTTGGTATGTAGAGGACAATCAGCTCTGCTACTTAAACCACAGTTATCACTTAACTCAGCTTCAGCATTTTATTGACGACTGTGACTACCTCTATTTGACCATTGATCTAGATGTATTTCCTGCCGCAACCGCACCTGGAGTCAGCGCACCAGCTGCTCGGGGAGTGAGTTACGACACTATTGCACCCTTTTTAGAGCGAATTCTTCATTACAAAAATAAGCTAATGCTGGCTGATATCGCCGAATACAACCCAAATTATGACGTCGATAGTCAAACTGCACGATTAGCTGCCCGTTTGTGTTGGGATATCGCCAACGCAATGGCGGAAAAACAGCACAAACCATGATGCATCCCAGATGCCACTGATTATTACGACCAAGCAAGTACTTGGTCATCACGAGAAACTAAAGGAGTCTGAAATGACACAGCGCCAGGGACAAGATCCACGACTTGATACAAGCAGAACAATTCGTGCACCTCACGGAGATAAACTGCGCGCAAAATCTTGGCTAACCGAAGCCCCTCTTCGTATGCTGATGAACAACCTTGATCCTGATGTTGCAGAACATCCACATTCACTGGTTGTATATGGCGGCATTGGCCGAGCAGCGCGAAACTGGGAATGTTACGACAAGATTGTTGAAGTACTTGAAAGACTCGAAGATGACCAAACGCTTTTAGTTCAATCAGGCAAGCCTGTTGGTGTTTTCCCTACTCATAAAAATGCCCCACGCGTGCTTATCGCAAACTCAAACCTTGTTCCGCATTGGGCAAACTGGGAACACTTCAACGAGCTCGATAAACAAGGCTTGATGATGTACGGCCAAATGACCGCTGGCAGCTGGATATACATTGGCTCGCAAGGTATCGTACAAGGCACATACGAAACGTTCGTATCTGTTGCAAAAAAACACTTTGACGGTGAAGCAAAGGGCCGTTGGATTCTAACAGGTGGTCTTGGTGGCATGGGTGGTGCTCAACCTCTCGCTGGTACAATGGCGGGCTTCTCCATGATTGCAGTAGAGTGTGATGAATCACGTATCGATTACCGCCTGCGTACAGGCTATGTCGATAAGAAAGCGACTTCTTTAGATGAAGCGCTAGCTATCATTAAAGAGTCAGACACACCAGTATCGGTTGGTCTACTAGGTAATGCAGCAGACGTTTTCTCTGAGCTGGTAGAACGTAATATCACGCCTGATGTCGTAACAGACCAAACGTCTGCACACGACCCGCTCAATGGCTATTTACCACAAGGCTGGAGCATGTCTCACGCAGCAGAAATGCGTTTGCAAGATGAAGCAATGGTCGTAAAAGCAGCGAAAAAATCCATGGCTGTGCAAGTTCAAGCGATGTTAGAGCTGCAAAATCGCGGCGCCGCAACACTCGACTACGGTAACAACATCCGCCAGATGGCCTTGGAAGAAGGCGTAGAAAACGCATTCGATTTTCCTGGCTTCGTTCCAGCCTACATTCGTCCTCTATTCTGTGAAGGTATCGGTCCTTTCCGTTGGGCTGCTCTCTCTGGCGATCCTGAGGACATTTATAAAACCGACCAAAAAGTAAAAGAGCTAATTCCAGATAATCCGCACTTACATAACTGGCTAGATATGGCTCGCGAACGCATCCAGTTCCAAGGTTTACCTGCGCGTATTTGCTGGGTTGGTCTTAAAGATCGTGAGCGTCTTGGTCAAGCATTCAACGAAATGGTGAAAAATGGCGAACTTAAAGCGCCCGTTGTCATTGGTCGAGATCACTTAGATTCTGGCTCTGTAGCAAGCCCGAACCGTGAAACCGAAGGTATGATGGACGGTTCTGACGCCGTATCAGACTGGCCATTATTAAACGCGCTACTCAACACGGCGGGCGGCGCAACTTGGGTTTCACTACACCACGGTGGTGGCGTAGGTATGGGCTTCTCGCAACACTCAGGTATGGTTATCTGCTGTGACGGCAGTGAAGATGCCTCAGAACGTATTGCCCGCGTGCTGCATAACGACCCAGCAACAGGCGTTATGCGTCATGCTGATGCGGGATACGATATCGCTAAACAATGTGCAGCAGAGCAAGGGCTAGATTTGCCAATGCTCAACGAAGAACTGAAGAAGCTCAAGTAAGGATGAAAGAGATGTTAAATTTAACGCTAAAGCCAGGTCATATTAGCTTAAACGAACTACGCCAAGTGAGCCGTTCACCAGTCAACCTTACTTTGGATCCTGAAGCCATTCCGGCCATTGAAGAAAGCACACAGGTCGTAGACCGAGTCATCGCGGAAGATCGAACGGTTTACGGAATTAACACTGGTTTTGGGCTATTGGCTAACACACGAATAGCACCAGAAGATTTAGAAACACTGCAACGCAGTATCGTTCTTTCTCATGCGGCAGGTATCGGTGAGTTTATGTCAGATGAAACGGTTCGTATGATGATGGTATTAAAAATCAATAGTCTGTCTCGTGGCTTTTCTGGGATTCGCCTAAAAGTCATTAATATGCTGACCGACCTAGTCAACGCACAAGTTTACCCTTGCGTACCTAAAAAGGGCTCTGTTGGCGCATCAGGTGACTTAGCTCCTCTAGCCCATATGAGCACAGTATTACTGGGAGAAGGACAAGCTCGCCACAACGGTAATATCATTTCCGGGCAAGAAGCTTTAAAAATCGCAGGTCTAGAGCCTATCACTCTGGCGCCAAAAGAAGGCTTAGCGCTACTAAATGGGACTCAGGCATCCACAGCGTTCGCATTGGAAGGCCTGTTTATCGCGGAAGACCTTTTCGCGTCAGCAACCGTTTGTGGTGCAATGTCTGTTGAAGCCGCTCTCGGCAGCCGACGTCCATTCGATCCGCGCATTCACCGTGTACGTGGTCATCGCAGCCAAATGGACGCAGCACTCGCATACCGTCATTTGTTAGACACATCGAGTGAAATAGGTGACTCGCACACTAACTGTGAAAAAGTGCAAGACCCGTATTCTTTGCGCTGTCAGCCTCAAGTGATGGGCGCGTGTTTACAGCAAATCCGCAATGCGGCGGAAGTATTACAAGTAGAAGCGAACTCCGTATCAGATAATCCGTTGGTGTTTGCTGAAGATGGTGACATCATCTCTGGCGGTAACTTCCACGCGGAGCCTGTTGCAATGGCAGCCGACAACCTAGCACTTGCGATTGCCGAGATCGGCAGCTTGTCTGAACGTCGTATGGCATTACTTATCGATAGCGCGCTATCAAAACTGCCACCGTTCTTAGTCGACAATGGTGGTGTGAACTCTGGTTTCATGATCGCTCAGGTGACCTCTGCTGCGTTAGCAAGTGAAAACAAAACGCTCGCTCACCCAGCGTCAGTAGACAGCTTGCCAACATCTGCAAACCAAGAAGATCACGTGTCAATGGCAACATTCGCGGCTCGCAGATTGAAAGAAATGGGCGAAAACACTCGCGGTATTCTGGCGGTAGAATACCTCTCAGCAGCACAAGGCCTAGACTTTAGAGCACCAAACAAGTCCTCTGAGCGTATTGAGATTGCGAAACAAATGTTGCGTGAAAAAGTATCGTTCTACGATAAAGATCGCTACTTTGCTCCAGACATTGAACAGGCAAATACTCTGCTTAAGCTGGCTATCCACAACACGCTCATGCCAGAGAGCTTGTTACCAAGTGTTCAATAACCAAGCATAACTGGCATTTCATCGAATAAACAGATAATGACTTGAAGGCTCTACGTTCAGCGTGGAGCCTTTTTACATACGATTAAACATGTTGATGGCACTATTTATGAACGCCAGTCTACTTTGATGGCTATACTTTAAAAGATAGGCGAGCGAAAAAGTCGTTGTTTATTGTTTTCACAAATAAAAGCGTTGCTAAAGTATGCGTTTTTAACGGTTTATCCGCCGAAATAGTGTCTTATTGTTAGGATACGGTGAAGTTTTCACTGGATGGACCATTGCTACGCAGATATTCGCATATAATCCCACACAGTTTTGGTTACTACGTAAAAATTATGTTTCTAACACCTTATTTTTCAAACACTAATCACCAGTTTCAGTTCACTCGCGAACAAGCAAGCCACTTTGCAAAACGTGTCGCAGGTGACTACAACCCAATTCATGATGAAGACAACAAACGCTTTTGTGTCCCTGGAGATTTACTTTTCGCTGTGCTTCTTAGTAAAGAAGGCGTTAGCCAAAAGATGCGTTTTAACTTCTCTGGCATGGTAAACGATGGTGTAGCACTTCATATTGAAAATAAGTGTGACAAAGAAAGCGCTGTTGTTGACGAGGCAGGTAAAGAATACTTACACATGTCCCGTGAAGGTGAAACTAACCACGATCCGGCATTTATTGAGCATGTAGTGACAAATTACGTGCAATTTTCTGGTATGAACTTCCCTCACATCATGGTTCCTCTTATGGAAGAGAAGCAAATGATGATTAACTGCCAGCGTCCATTAGTTATTTATGAAAGCATGGAAGTCGAATTTTCACGCTTAGACCTTACGCATCCAGAGGTGGATTTCACTGGCGCAACATTCGACGTAGAAGGAAAACGAGGTGTAGTCACCTTAAACTTTGCGTTTAAAGAAGACGGTGAAGTCGTTGGTAAAGGTATTAAGCGCATGGTTGCAAGTGGCTTGAAGCCATATGACCAAGAAGCGGTTGACGACCTTGTACGCCGCTTTAATGAACGTAAGGATGCATTCCTAGCAAAGTTCGTTAAGGCAGCCTAGTCGACTGCCCTATCAGAAGCGCACAAAAAACGTGTTTGACCCGTCCTGATATGGGTTGACACTTTTTAACTAAAACGCTCGATGTACTTCATCGGGCGTTTTGTATTTTAAAG
>NZ_JAWPOM010000127.1:0-1289 GCF_033344285.1 Vibrio sp. 779(2023) | reverse complement strand
CATAATCAGTACGTCCAGGGTACGTAGGCGTTTTATCAATCGCTTGATACACACGCTCTGGGACAGTAGTACTCACTGATTGTGGCGAGTATTGAGGCGTCGTTTCCGGTTGGCTTTCTCGCTCTTCAGGCTCTGCTCGATGGAACGCGGACTCATTGACTTGCGGCTTATCAATCACAGAGCTTTGTGCCAGTGCATCAGCCAAAGCTTGATAGATAAAGTCATGTACCAATCTTGCTTGGTGGAAACGCACTTCATGCTTCGCTGGATGAACGTTCACGTCCACCTGATGCGGGTCTAGCTCGATGAACAACACATAAGCGGCGAATTGATCCGGCTTTAAACTCATTTCGTAGCTTTGACGGATCGCATGATTGATCAGTTTGTCCCGCATCATGCGGCCATTCACGTAACAATACTGCAAATCGCTTTGCTGACGAGCCCCATCCGGGGTGGTGATCCAACCATGCAACTTGAGGCCTTGATGCTCAAGCTCAATACGAAGCATATTACGCACAAATGCATTACCACACACCGCCGCTATACGCTTTTCGGTTTGCAGTTGATTCTTAGCCGCACGGTACTGGCGGATCACTTTGCCGTTATGGCGCACGTTGATCGAGACATCAAAGCGGCTCAGTGCAATGCGTTTTAACAGCTCGTCAATGTGAGCAAATTCCGTTTTTTCGGTACGCAGAAACTTACGGCGTGCAGGAGTATTGAAAAACAAATCCAGCACTTCAACCGTGGTACCAATGGGATGGGCAGCAGGCTGCAATTTGACCTGCATATCACGCCCTTCCGAATATGCACTCCACGCTTCTTCTTGCGCAGCTGGGCGAGAGGTTAATGTAAGACGAGAGACGGAACTGATACTCGCCAATGCCTCTCCACGAAAGCCCAAGCTCATGATCGCTTCTAAATCATCTAAGGTATGGATTTTAGACGTTGCATGACGACTGAGTGCCAGCCCGAGCTCATCTTTCGCAATCCCTTTTCCGTTGTCACGAACACGAATAAGCTTGGCACCGCCTTTTTCGATATCGATATCGATTCGGGTTGCGCCAGAGTCGAGGCTATTTTCCACCAACTCTTTGATGACAGAGGCAGGCCTTTCGACCACTTCCCCTGCCGCAATTTGGTTGGCGAGCCTAGCTGGCAAAATTTTTATCGTCATAATGAGTTAGAAGCTCACTTACTTATTTGTTTGGAATGATCAGGACTTGCCCAACAGCAAGCTCGTCCGAGCGCAAGTTGTTTGCTTGGCGAATACTCGCAACACTCACGCC
>NZ_JAWPOM010000126.1:0-1292 GCF_033344285.1 Vibrio sp. 779(2023) | reverse complement strand
TTTATTTCACCTGAGCCACTACGCTACGACCCTACTCAAACACTTAATTTTCCGAACATGGCGAAAGCGCAAAATCGCGTGCCAAAAACGGAGCTGATTGCGGCAAAGGGCACTTTAGCTAACAAGCAATCTGCGCGCTTGTTACAACTGCAGCCGTTCTCTGATGTTTTTCGTGTCGACCGCGTTCGATATTTGGAAGACAGACCTGTGGTGTATGTGACCAACTATATTCGCCCAGAGATCTTCCCCAATTTATTGAGCTTTGATTTGACCAACTCGCTGACCGACATTTATCGCGAGCACTTTGGTGTGGTGTATCAGCAGACGCGTTACCGTCTTTCTACCAGTACCTTGCTTGGTGAAGTCGCGCAAGCGTTGCGAGCAACATCGGGCACTCCGGCAATGGTTGTTGAACGTACTAACTATAACCAACATGGCGAGTTGATTGACTGCGATATTGAATACTGGCGTCACGATGCCATCAGTATTGAGTCGGTGGCAGAGCTCAATCACTAACGTTCGCATTTTCATATTCAAAGGCTCCATCTCGGAGCCTTTGTTTTGTCTAAACGGGAAAACAAATGGATTTCTTGGCAATCGCACTCGTTGTATTTTCTGCGGTTTTGCATGCAGGCTGGAATATCTTGGGTAAAAGCCATTCCGGATCAGGCATGGCATTCACGATGGCTGCAAGCCTGTCTGCTTGTGGAGTGCTTACCCCATATCTGGTTTGGTATTTAACCACGCTCGGTTGGACTTCGTTGCCAGTTGAGTTTTGGGGAATGCTGGCTTTTAGTGGAATAGCGCAAATTGTGTATCTCGTCGGTTTGATCATGGCGTATAAACATGCCGATGTTGGTGTGATTTACCCAATTGCACGCGCTTTGCCGGTCATGATGGTGGGAGGGTTCAGTGTTGCACTCGGCCATGCGCTTTCATCTCAACAGTGGCTTGGTTTTGTGTTGATCACCTTTGGCTGCATTTTGGTTCCGTTGACTCATGTTCGCCAAGTTTCTTTGGTGGCGTATCTAAATGTAGGCGTGTTTTGGGCGTTGATCGCGGCAATTGGCACGACAGGTTACTCTGTGGTGGACAAAGAGGCATTAACGTTACTGACTCAGCAAGCATCAACTATTTTCAACGATCAATACAGCGCGATCTTCTATCTTGGTGCGCAGTTTTGGGCGATGGGCTTACCCGTTTTACTTTGGTGTCTGATCACCGGAAATGATCAAGAGTTGCAAGCGGCTTGGCGAATCCGAAAAAGTGCAAGGATGGCTTGCATTATGATG
>NZ_JAWPOM010000125.1:0-1292 GCF_033344285.1 Vibrio sp. 779(2023) | reverse complement strand
TGACCCGTCCTGATATGGGTTGACACTTTTTAACTAAAACGCTCGATGTACTTCATCGGGCGTTTTGTATTTTAAAGCCGTATGAGGCCTCATTTGATTATAGATATCTACGGACTCTGCTACCATCGTCCTTGCTTCTTTCAGATCTTTCGGTTTCTTCAGCAAGAGCTCCATTTTGAGTATCCCATTTACACGCTCAGCTAAAGCATTCTGATAACAGTCATACCCGTCAGTCATTGAGCAAGTCACTCTATGTTTCTTATGGATATCTTGATATTCCTTCGAACAGTATTGTGAGCCTCTATCTGAGTGGTGTATTAGCTTTTCTTCACTCTGCCGTTGCCTGAGAGCTGAGATAAATGCCCGCTTAACTGATTGAGTTTTCATGTTGTCATCCACATAAAAACCAACAATCTTCCTTGAATAAGCGTCTGTAACCAAGCTGAGATAACTCTCTCCATTTTGAGTTGGCAAGTAAGTAATATCAGCAACCCACAGTTGTTCTGGCTTCGTTGGTGTCAGCCCATCTTTCACTTTGTTTGGGTGACAGAAAAATCGATGACGGCTGTCAGTCGTTCGGTGATAGGCTCGTCTTGCTCTCACTAACAGCCGATGCTTTCTGAGAAGTTCAAAGAGCTTATCGCGACCTATTTGAATGCCCTTTGTTGCTGCTAAGAACTTCAGTTTACGCGTGCCAATGCGTGGCTGCTTCAGCCTGACTTCACGGACAAAGCCAATGACAGTATGCTCATGATGTTCACAACGAGATTGAGTTTGGCATTGCTTATAATAAGCTTGGCGAGAGATTTGTACTAACTGACAAAACTTCGTAACGCTCAAACCTACTATGGTTTTCTCTTGGACAACGCTTCTTTGTGCTTTTTTGTCACTCTAACACCATAGTCACGTTCCATAACGTTCACGACAGCTTCAAAGAAGTCGGCTTTGAGTTGAGCATCTTCGAGCTGCTTCTCAAGCTCTTTAATACGTTGCTCTGGTGTAGGAGGTGAATTGAACTCGGCCATAGAGTCTCCTTTGGACATAAAGTTAGGTGTCCCTTTAGACCAATCTAGTCGACCATGCTTACGAAGCCAAACCAAAACCGTAGAGCAACCTTGGATGCCATACTTCTCTTGGGCTTGTTTGTAAGTGAGGCTTCCTTTTTCAACCTCATCAACTACAGTGAGTTTAAAAGCGAGGGAGTAATCGCGCTGAGTTCTTTTAGTTGTTGATTTCATAACACTCTCCAATTTTGGGGGGTGGAAAGTGTCAACCTTATTTAGGACGGCACA
>NZ_JAWPOM010000124.1:0-1310 GCF_033344285.1 Vibrio sp. 779(2023) | reverse complement strand
CTGTTCAACAAACCCAAAAAAGTCCTTATACATTAGGATCTCCAGCTAAAAACCCATCCCAAAAGAATCAAATATGATGTAAACATAGTTGCATCTGTTCTTGGGAGTAAAGAAAAGTACCATTGCTTGCTACAATGTCCAACGTCATATCCATAAATTCAGAGGTAATTCGTGCAAGTTTATTTAGTAGGTGGCGCAGTTCGAGATCAATTGCTCGGCATTGACAGTTATGACAACGATTGGGTGGTAGTCGGAGCCACACCAGGAATGATGCTTGCTCAAGGATACACTGCCGTCGGAAAAGACTTTCCTGTTTTTCTTCATCCTAAAAATAAAGAAGAACACGCACTTGCACGAACCGAAAGAAAATCAGGCTCAGGTTACACGGGCTTTGACTGTTTCTTCGATCCAAGCGTAACGCTAGAAGAGGATTTGATTCGCCGTGATTTAACCATTAACGCCATGGCGATGGATGATAGCGGCCAGCTGTACGATCCTTATGGCGGCCAAGCCGATTTGAATAATCGCATATTGCGTCATGTATCGGATGCTTTTGTGGAAGATCCCCTTAGAGTACTTCGGGTCGCACGTTTTGCTGCAAAACTTGCCTCGCTGGGATTTACGGTAGCAAAAGAAACCATGCAACTCATGCGCGACATGGCAGACTCTGGTGAACTCAATACGCTAACATCAGAACGCGTGTGGCAAGAGTGGCATAAATCACTTTCAACGCCTCGTCCCGATGTGTTTTTATCAGTATTGCGAGATTGCGGCGCGTTAGCTGTCGTGCTACCAGAAATCGATGCGCTGTTTGGCGTCCCTCAACCTGAAAAATGGCATCCAGAGATCGATACGGGTATCCATACGTTGATGGTAGCAGAGCAAGCCGCAAAGCTGAGCACATCACTCCCTGTTAGATTTGCCGCACAGGTGCATGACTTAGGGAAAGGCGTGACACCAGAGAGCGAATGGCCAAGCCATAAAATGCATTGTCATACCGGTTTAAAGCTAATTAAAAAACTGTGCGAACGTGTACGTGTACCGAATGAATTTAAAGATTTAGCGCTCATGGTCTGCGAGCAACACTCCAACATTCATCGCGCCGCTGAGTTAAAGCCGCAAACCATCATCAAAATCCTGAACAAGTTTGATGTATGGCGCAAGTCGGAGCGCCTAAAAGACATTCTAATTTGCTGCCAAGCGGATCATGCAGGCCGCAAAGGTTTAGAAGATCTACCATATCCACAAGCGGATATTTTCATGCTGGCCTATCAAGCAGCGGCATCAGTAGATGTGCAAGCCATCATTCA
>NZ_JAWPOM010000123.1:0-1312 GCF_033344285.1 Vibrio sp. 779(2023) | reverse complement strand
ACGCGCATATCTATGCCGAGCTTGATGGCTTAACCAGTACGCATGGTTCTATTACTGTCACGCCTGCGGTATTAGTGAGTATGGACATTTCGTCAACCGCACTGGAAATGCCGTTGGGCACACATAAGCCTTTGGTGGTCATGGGAACGTTGAGCGATGGTGAACAAGTCGACCTCACCCGAGGCATCACTTGGCACGCCGACAACGATGTGGCTGAGATTGTCGACAACGTTGTGAAAGCCAAACATAAAGGAACAGCGTTGGTGACGGCTGCGTTAGATGGTGTGCAAAGCGAGCCAATACAAGTGCAGGTAACCGATGCAATCCTAACAAATATTGAAGTGACAACGAATGCGTCGAGCGTGGCAAAAGGCAACTCAACCCAGCTGTCTGCACAAGGAGTTTATAGCGATGAAAGCCGCGTTGAGTTGACCGAACAGGTTGCTTGGTGGGTTGATAATCAAGATGTCCTACAACTAGAAGGCGATCGCGTTAAAGGTCTTGCGGTAGGGCATGCAATGGTTTACGCCACCAAAGATGCGATCACCAGTGCACCATTGCAAATTCAAGTAACGAATGCGGTGTTAGAAAAAATCCATGTTCATCCTAGTGAAATCACTCTAGAGGAAAAGAACGTCCAGCGATTTTATGCCTACGGTGAATATAGCGATGAAACCACTCAGGATGTAACGCATCGAGTGACATGGCGAAGCAGTAATAAAGCGGTTTTAGATTTGATTGCTGGTGGGCTCTCAAATAGTGCTCAGCTTGGTTCGGTCACCATTTCAGCTTCCTTTGGGGAGTTAAAAGGCATCTCTGAGGTCAAGGTTGTAGAGGCGGAAGAAAAAGAGTCTGCCATCTCTATTTGCCCACAGCCTCGTTCAGGAGAAGGAAGCGTGGAAGCGTGTTTGATGGTAGCGAGTGATGAAGATGGTCGCCTATTTACCGCACCACCATCAGTGAAGCTCATGAACAAACTAGGCTATGAGCTTGTTAAACCTTTGAGCTACGACGCGACAAAACCAAAAACTTACGTTGGCATCAAAACGGAAGACGGTACACGCGGCCCTGTGGGTGACTTTGCGATGTTCAACCAATACGGACGTGATCGCGCAGGCTTAACCAGCCAATACGCAAACTGGTGTCATGATTTGTCTGTAAGAAACTTTGCTGGTCGTGACAACTGGCGTCGTGCCACTCGCAATGAGTTGTTTAGCTTGTATCGTGCATCACGAGGCAGTGTTTGGGACGGGACTGAAAGCATCTATGAAGAAGACAAAGATGGCGGAGGTTTTGGTTGGCCAGCGAATTC
>NZ_JAWPOM010000122.1:0-1331 GCF_033344285.1 Vibrio sp. 779(2023) | reverse complement strand
TCGGAGTGAGGCGTTCCTTCAATCGAAGCCTCATACGCGTGCATTGAAAACGACTTAGCATCTGGATTGGAGCGTCGCCAGACACGCCAGACAACACCTTTCTCTTTTTCAACTTGCGCAGGAGCGAACTCTAAACCGTCGCCAATGTCTCGCATCCAAGTCAGGGCATCTTCAAGCTTATCGTTATTGGCCAAGTCAAGCTTATAGGAGGTTTGCTGATAGGTGGTAAACGCGTTGATATCTGCGCCAAAACTGCCGCCAGATTGCTCAAAAAGCTTAACAACGTCGTTGCCGGTAAAGTGTGTGCTGCCATTAAATGCCATGTGCTCAACGAAGTGAGCGTAGCCTTTTTGATTGGCTTCTTCTTGGAACGAACCAATGTGCATCACCAAACGAACCGAAACTTCTTGGTCTTGAGTTGGATAGATGTGGTATTTCATTCCATTGGATAGCTGATTAACGTGCCAGTTGGCATCAGGCTGAATCGGCGTGGATTGTTGTGTCAGAGCACACCCTGACAACAATAACGCGGGGACTAACAATATACTGCGCATAACTATTGCCCATAACTATGATTAAGCCGATCAATATAATCCTCGTTCCATGACCTTCACATTTTTAATGGATTATTTACCGCTCAAATGTGATCTATATCACCATTTAATGAAATCAATTATCATTTACAAAACACGACAAATCCTTACTTTACAAATACATAAAACAAGCCGCTCTCGTATTAGGTTCTTATTTCTTATAAAGCTCACATTCGCGACATAGCGCCAGTATTTATTTTGAGCAGTAAAATATAATCAATCGATGATTTCGGCGTCAAAACCGCTTTTCAGCGACGACGCCGAATCATATACGAATGAAAATAACCAATAACAAACTACCCCGCGCTTTTAGGTCAATGGGCATTAAGCCCGACACTTAACGCCGCTTGGGTACAAAAAATCTATTAATCGCTGCTATGTTCAAAAATTTATCACTGAAGAATAAACTGGCTATCTCGGCCAGTGCTGCCATCATCCTTGGGGGCGTGTTAGTCGAAGGCTTGTCTTTTCGAGATTCGTTACAACGGTTGGATGCGGAAGTTGCCCAGCGTCTGGAAAGCACCAGCGCGTCATACAACCAGTACGTAAGTGACTGGCTACTCTCTAAAGAGCGAGCACTCACCTCCCTTTCTGCTGAGTCAGAAAAACGAGCCATCGTGACGCACTTGAAGCAGGTGCGAGATTCCGGCGCGTTCGATAACGTCTTCCTCGCTTACCCAGACGGCTCACAAGACAACGCCAATGGGGTGATTTTACCGCCAGGCAATAATGATCCTC
>NZ_JAWPOM010000121.1:0-1334 GCF_033344285.1 Vibrio sp. 779(2023) | reverse complement strand
ACTTAGATCTGACCTTGGTCAGCGAAGCGATTGACCCATCATTCCAGTTCATGTCGCTTGATAAGGACGGCGTGGTTCGTATGGACTGTTCTTCTCCATACGCAATGGCTGGTCTGCTAGCCCTGAAAGATGAATACGATCTTGCGTTTGGTAATGATCCAGACTATGACCGTCATGGTATCGTGACGCCGAAAGGTTTGATGAACCCGAACCATTTCTTAGCGGTTTGTATCGACTACCTATACCGTCATCGTGATGCGTGGAGTACAGATGTTGCGGTTGGTAAGACGCTGGTTTCAAGTGCACTTATCGACCGAGTAGTAGCCGATTTGGGTCGTGAACTGTGTGAAGTGCCTGTCGGCTTCAAGTGGTTTGTCGATGGCCTTTACACTGGCAAGTTTGGTTTTGGTGGTGAAGAGAGCGCTGGTGCCTCTTTCCTACGTAAAGATGGAACACCATGGTCAACAGACAAAGACGGCATCTTACTATGTTTGTTAGCGGCTGAGATTACTGCGGTAACGGGTAAAAACCCACAAGAGTACTACGAAGAGCTTGCCGCTAAACACGGTGAGTCTAAGTACAATCGTATTCAAGCGGTAGCGAATGGACCTCAAAAAGATGTGTTGAAGAAACTGTCGCCAGAAATGGTTGCAGCAGAAACACTGGCAGGTGATCCGATTACGGCGCGTCTAACACACGCTCCTGGTAACGGTGCGGCGATTGGCGGATTGAAAGTGACGACTGAAAATGGTTGGTTTGCTGCTCGTCCATCGGGTACGGAAGACATCTACAAAATCTATTGTGAGAGCTTCAAGGGTGAAGAACACCTAAAACAAATTGAAGCTGAAGCACAAGAGATTGTGAATCAAGTATTTGCAGCTGCAGGTTTGTAATTAAACCTACTCTGACAAAAAGGCGACCAGATGGTCGCCTTTTTTACAACTCGTCGTTAACTCTCTATTTATGAGCCTTTGGATTTTGTGGCCAATTATCTGGCACGATAAACCAGAACTCGCCATCTGCTGTTTGTGCATGCTCAAATCGCTCCATTGGTTTTTCAATCGGCTGAGAAAAATCATCCGTACCAATAGCCCAGTTGGGTTTGCTTAAGTGGTAAAGCGGTTTATTGATCAAACTCCATTGGCTTTGATAACACCAATATCCACTGATTTGGCTTGGATTGAGAGCAAAGCCTAAGCACTCTTTCGGTGGTACTTCATTAGAAAATGGATTGATGTAAAGTCGCCCTTGCATCAACAAGCGTTCCTTTGGAGACTGATCCAGAGGAAGCATTTGTCTAAATTCAGGCCTTTCGCTCATTTTCAATTGGTGGG
>NZ_JAWPOM010000120.1:0-1335 GCF_033344285.1 Vibrio sp. 779(2023) | reverse complement strand
AAGAGTTGTTGTTTTTACCATACTGAGTTTGGATGGCTTCAGCACGACCGCTATCCGCTAATGATTGGGTTGGAGACTCAAGACCCAGCGCCATTTTCAACGGGTTAAGATCACCCAACTCCGCGATATCCACCGTCACGGTTAGCACGTTGTCGGTAACCGCTACAACTAAGCCAATGCCATCCTGCGGATCTACTGCATCCGTCATTTCATAACGACGGTACTCCACCGTACCCAGCTTCACTTTTTCGTGTGTCACGCCGCTCATTTGCTCTTCGTGATCCAACGTTTTCCAAAGCGCCTCTGGATTCTCGATTGGCAGTTTGTAAACTGGCACCATACCGAGCGTGTAAAGCACTGGGTTGATCTCATCGCCTGTACCTAAGTACGCTTTCAAAGTTTCTGGCGACGCAGCACTTTTTAAGTATCCGTCAAACAGATCGATCGCAAACTGCTCTTTTGGTGACAGCTGCTCACCAACAAACATATCAGACATGGTCATTTGATTGGCAGAGCCAAACGCGTTCACATATTCGTAGTGTTTGAAAGGTTCTGTTTGGAAAGTAACTACGAGCGAATCGGCTGGGATTTGCGCCAATAGTGAGCTTGAACCGCTCTGAGGAAGGTTATTTTGGTACAGGTACCCAGCGGCCCCCGCTGCTGCGACCACTGCTGTAGCCAATAGTAGTTTTTTCACGACCAACTCCGTTGTTAGTTATATCGGTTCGTAAATGCGTTATGCATTCGAGTTTTAAGCCTTAATAAATCGAGTTCTGTAGAGACGAATTACAGTTCTCCTACACCGCCAAACACTGGCTAATGAGTGCTCTATCGGCATATCAACCGTCATCATAAAGATCCGTCGCCAGTTATCAATTTAATGAATATTAATTTCTTAAAATATCCGCAATTTATAGGATAAACCGTGAAGTATGTTGAATTGCACATTCATACTATTGGTAATTTCGTCACTCTAAAGTGCCAAACATGCAACACCGACCAAAATTAACCCAACATTAAATCCGCACTGAGTCTTTTATCAAATATCGGAAAACGGCTCACGACCTGACACTTCTTTCCAATTTGCCTCTGGCAGTCCCCTGTGGTTTTCCTTACAGTCGAGCTCACTCAGTGACGAGGCTTATACCAGAATACGATCATTACGACATGATGAAAGACCAACTGACGATCTCGATATCAACCATCAATGGCTCCAAGCATTGGTATTTCAGTAAACGGATGCAACGCAACCTAAAAACCTTTTTAGGGCTATTTGTACTGACTTTGGCAGCTACCGCCATTCTCATAAACCATCTTTACGCGCGGGTCGATAGC
>NZ_JAWPOM010000119.1:0-1340 GCF_033344285.1 Vibrio sp. 779(2023) | reverse complement strand
CTTATCCTTGGTGTTACGTTGAGCAATAGTTTCTGGCAAGGTGTTGTTATGGTGACAGTTGGGTCACTCTTGTGTTGGTTGGTAACAAAAGAGAAGCGAGAAGCTGCTGGTTAAACCCTCATTATCTGAGTGATTTGTGGCTTCTCCGGTTCTTGTCGGTGTTGATGAGGCCTGCTTGAGCCGTCATCGTGTTATCGACAGGTCACCAATCATTTTCTTAGAGTAAGCATCAGTCACCAAGCTGAGATAGGTGTGGGAAGGTAAGTCGCATCATGAGATGCTATGTCTAACTTAGGCTTCGTTCCAGTTTGGTTCTTCTAGCGCTGGCCAGAGCATCAAATCATCAATACCAACGTCCTTAAAGCCTATCTTTGAGTAATAGCTTTTAAGCGCTTCTACGCTTTCCTCTGAGCGATCTTCTAAAGGAAGCGCCTTTAGACCAATGATGTCGTAAATCGATGTAAAGCGTTCAATAAAGTCCTCAATTAAGGCTTTGGAATACTTATTTCCTCGATGCTCTTTCTTTACCTTTAGTTCGTGAATCACAATGAGACGATCTGGTTCTGGACCGATTCCCCACCGCATTGTTTCGTTACGTGTTGCGATGCTTTCTTTTAGCAAGTAATCATCATCAAGAATTTGGATAAAGTGTGCAATGCTGGCGTTAATGTTCAATAATTTATGACAGCTGATAGTACTCGAGGCTCTGGATAAATCTACGATGTAAAAGTCACACGTAGCGACTTCGGTCTCTTCTCCTTGGTCGACAAGAGCAAACATACTCGCTGTCATTACGTTGATACATGATTCAATATCATTCGAATAAGGAGCAGTTGTCAGGGCGTAGTTTATGATCATTGTTCTGTTCCTTTTCACTCGCTAGTAGCACAACGTCGTTTAATAAACGTGACGCGAACACTTAATTTGATGAGGTGTACCAAAGTGACCTCCCTCAGATACTTTAATTAATTCATCGGGCTGTGTTGGCGGAGTGTTGACTCCCGCAATCTTCATACTCACCCCTTTTAAACTTTTTTTAAAATGTTTACAGAGCCAGTATTACTTACAGATATTGGGAGTCAATTTCTTATTATGGTTAGCGTTAATCGGATGGGTGAGTATTCCGATAACGGCCAACTGATAGCGCAGGATTTTTCACGTTTTCCCTATCTAAAACAGTGATCTATTGCACATTTTCATTACCATTATTCCAGAAGTTTAGAATTTTAATGTCGAGTAAAAATGCAAATAAACTGCGTTCTCCACCCGACCAAGTTTTTCTATTATGTGCAAATTAAAAAAGTGATATATGTCAAAGTTTGCATATTAAGTCGCATTGA
>NZ_JAWPOM010000118.1:0-1340 GCF_033344285.1 Vibrio sp. 779(2023) | reverse complement strand
AAAGAGCAGCTATTTATAGCTGCTCTTTTTCTATGAATAAAAGGCTAAATCGACTAGCTTTCAATAATCACTCTGGTGTCTTCGCTGAGCGCTTCTAACTCGTTCGCCACATCTTCGATTTCCAATTCGCTTGGCAGCTTGATAGCCATTTTTGCGCTGAACAAGCTAGAACTCACACCGCCACCCCCGGCAATAAATACGCGTTGGCAATCCATATCTAAAATAGAGATACCTTGTGCGTCCAGAACGTGAGTGATTTCATTGACGATACCTGCACGGTCATTGGAATCGAGACGAAGTTGGAAAATGGTATCTTCTTTGTGTGAGTGAGGCTCTGAATCCACAAATTTAACTACTAGAGTCTGGCAGGCTGAAAACGCTTCTTTCACCGTGTCCGCGTTTTCTTCAGGTAACTCAACTTTTATCACCCCAGCGACTTGGTCTTCAATAAAGTTTACTTTACTGATTAACCATTTGCCTCCGTTTTCATGAGTAACAGCAGCCAGTTGTTTGATAGTCGCCGGTGATGCTTGACCGACAAAGTTAACGATAAACACAGGGTTCATGATGTCCCCTCCTGGAATAAGGTTTGGACGCAGTGCGGTGGAACGCATCGCTTAAGTTATTGGAATAAGTCCTTTTCTTCAGTGTAGGTCCTAGGAAGGGGTTATGTTTGATAGAAGTCAATTTTTCACACTAATTCGCGAAGCAAATAATCAAAACAGTGCACTAGATACAAAAAGAGCAGCCGTTTGGCTGCTCTTCATTAATGTCGTTCAATATGGTTGGCTTAGAACGTTACTTTCAGCTCTACGCCGTAAAACTGACTGTCGTAGCTTGCACCTGCGTCCATGGCAAACTTCGCAACATCTTGATTGCCGAACCAAGGTGAGGAGTTGAATTTCAATTCAGCGCTGCCGCCCCATGCGTCAGTCACCCAGTGGTGGATATGACCAACAGGGTTTAGGAAGAAGAGAGAAACGTCGCCTGCAGTTTCTGAACCTAACACTTCGCCGCCATTTGCTACGATGTCTTGCTCTGCTGTTAGCATCATTTCACCCACGACTGCACCAAAGAATGGCGTGATAAAGATGTCCTGCCAAGAAGGGACTTCTGCAAACGCTTCAACACCGTATTCCCAGAAGAAAGTAGACATGGTGGCAGAGTACAAGAATGATTCAAATTCGTTGTAACCTGCATGTCTTGCGGCTGTGTAGTAAACACCGCCAAAGTATGGGTGCATGATGTAGTTTAGGAAGTGTTCGTCACGGTCCCATACCGGGCCATCAGAAACGTTATCTTTCCATTTGCTACCCAGCTTGCTCATGTCGCGGTCCTCT
>NZ_JAWPOM010000011.1:0-179760 GCF_033344285.1 Vibrio sp. 779(2023) | reverse complement strand
GACGTCACAAATTTGCGTGCGGATTTTTCCATGAACAGCAACAAGTGGTGATGCGGCGTGCCGTCTTGGTGAGGCTCAACAATGCGCATCCCGTAAACCTTGATTTTGCTCTTATCAATCGACTTACGAAGATTCGCCCAAACGCCCATTAAGTAAGCGTGAGCTGATTTCGCGTCAGGCTTGCCAGCCTCAAGCCATTTAGGGTTGATGTCACTCTTAGAAACAGAGTGAAAACGAGACGGAGCTGTTACCGTGAAGAACACCGCATCGTGATTCGATTCTTGAGCGATTTCCTCAAAGCCACGCAGACGAACAAACATTTCAGCGCGGCGAATCTCAGCGTTAGAAACCGACTTAGCCGATAACTCACTGAGTGTGAAGTAGTTAGACGGGTCAGCCTCATCGTAAGCAATCGTGTTTTCTAGCGCGATGCGGTTAGACGTATTGCGGTCACGTTGACGGCTTAGAGAAAAATCCGAGCAGTAAACTTGCTTACGGCGTTGAACAAGCGCTAAATCACGCGCAACACATTCAACCTCGTAAGCACATTTACGGCGCAGCTGACGAACAAGCCAATGCTCATCAAGCGCACGGTTCACCAATGCGAAAAGTTCACAGTTGTTTTCTGCGTATTGAACTTGCTCAGGTGAAAATGCCAAGCCTAATGAATCAAGAAGTTGAACCGCTTTATCAAAACGCGCTTGTGATTGTTCAAGAGGAATCGCACTTAACACGCGAGAAAAGTCGCGTGATTTGCGCTTGGCTAGATTGGTAATTTGCTCATCTGACATCGCGTAGCTGTAGCCGTGCTCAGTCAAACGGTCGTGAGCGTCGTTAACTGCGCGTACAGCTTCCAGAGCGTTGCGTGTTTTCAGAATGTCGGTGTAAGCGCGTGTCATGTGTCGAGCGAAGTCGCCGTTACGGTGTAATGACTTCGGCAAGTCCAAACAAGGGTTAGAAGTAGGGCGCTCAATAAAATCTGACAGGTCGTGTGAGTAGATTGGCGCACTCATTGCAGATTTCACTGCCGACGGAATGAAATCCTCAGGCGTTGTGAATCTGTGGTCGACGTACTCAAAACGATGGTCGAATAAGTTGTCAGGAATGTGCTCACATGAAGCCCAAGAATGGACAGGAACAAAATCAATCCATTCTTGTTTACCTGATGCCAAATCAATAACAAGTTCACGCATTATTGAGCCTCAAGCTCTGAGTAGAATTTACGCTTCTCATCTTTGCCAGAGCAATGTGAAACAACCAGATACTCGTAAACGGTGACGCGACCGTCAGAGGCATAGTCGCGAGCCAACTCGCCACAAAACTCATGGTCAAGATAAAACGCAAAAGTTTCGTAATCGTCGTATGGGATTTCAAACGAGTCGTAGATAAGGGAACCAAAGAAATAAATACCCGCCGCAATAACCGAGACAAGAAACAAACTCCAAGCGCGATTCAGATATATTTCTAGTTTTTTTGTATTGGAGACTTCTGACATAACAACCACCTTGACTAGTTGTGAGAGCGACCGCCGAAGCCAAGACGTAAGCGTCAAGGGCAAACGCCCAGAGCTAAGGCGATCTGATACTGATTGAATAACCAAATTTGGTTAGTAGCGTAATCACCAAAATTGGTTAGCGCAAGACACCAAAAATGGTGATTGATGAGCTAAACTGACGGAAATGGAGGAAGCGGTATGTACCAGAACAAACTATTAGATGCCTACAAAAAGGCTCAAAGTTACGTACAAGACAAACAAATTGCAGCGGATATGAATGTGCCGCCGCAAAGAATCAGTGATTTCCGCAAAGGAAAGCGTTATATGACTGATACACAAGCAATTTTTCTTGCAGAGCAATCAGGTTTAGACCCTGAGATTGCATTGTTGGGTTGTCACGCTGATCGCAATGATAATCCGCAGATAAAAGCAGTATGGGAAGGAATTGCAAAAAAGTTTAATGGGCTTGGATTATCAGGAATCTCAATGGCTTGCACTGGATTAGCCTTAGTGATTGCAAGTCCACAGGAACCACTATTACAGTGCGCATTATGTATATTATGTTAAATTAAATATTGCTGTACGCTAAATGTTGTCTGAGTATGCTCCTATTCCCCTGCAGATTTTAAATTTAAGGGCCTTACTGTGAGCATTAAACATAATCGTTATTTACCATAAAATACTTAATATAGATCTTAATAATCTATCGATTGTTAAGATCTATATTAACGCCTTTTTACTTATTGAAATGACTGTATAGCTTCAAAGATATCTTGTCTTCTAACTGGCTTGGAAATGAATCCGTCCATACCGGCATCCAGGCATTTATCTCTATCGCTTTCTAGCGCATGTGCAGTTAACGCTATAATCGGGGTCCTGAGACCTTTATCTCGAATAAGTCTTGTTGCGGTAATTCCATCCATCACTGGCATCGAGACATCCATGAGAATCAAATCGATTAAATCCTCATTCTCTTCTAAAAATGTTAATGCCTCTGCTCCATGGCTTGCGATATGAACATTATGGCCAAGCTTATTTAAGATAAGCTTTATTACGAACTGATTCGACTCGGTATCTTCTACGACGAGAAGTTCCATTGCTTTTGTCGGTTGATTGGTTTCGATTCTAACTGGACGACTTTGATTACAACGAGTCAAAACTGGAATCGAAATCGTAAAGGTTGAACCAACATGCTCATCACTTTTAACGGCAATCTTGCCACGCATCATTTCGACTAAATGCTTGGTTATTGCGAGCCCCAGTCCTGTACCACCGAAGCGTCTCGTGATGGAACGGTCTCCTTGATGAAATGCCGTAAACAAGTGCTCTTGCTTTGCTTTAGATATACCAATTCCAGTGTCAGATATTGAGATCACAAGTTCAGCATCTTGCTCAGATACAGAAACTTTTACTTCACCTTCGTCTGTAAACTTTATTGCATTCCCTATTAGATTAAACAGAATTTGAGATAACCGCGTGGAGTCAATCCAAAATTGTTTGTCATTAGTGACAGTACAGTTGAGCTTGAATTTAAGATTTTTCTTCTTAGCGATTTGTTTTTGCTGAGAAATAACAAAAGTGACAGTGTCTCTTAAGTTAATCCATTGTTCATTGAGCTGAAAGCGACCTGACTCGATTTTAGAAAGATCAAGAATGTCACTGATTATCGCGAGAAGTAACTCTGCAGAGCACTCCATTTGGCTCAAAGCATCAATTTGTTCTTCTGACAAGGTTGATTGCTTCAGTATATCTAGCATTCCAAGAACGGAATTTAAAGGGGTTCTTATTTCATGACTCATCATCGCTAAGAACTCCGACTTAGAGCGGTTCGCAAGCTCTGCTTCTTCTCTTGCTTTAGCGAGCTGAGTTGTTCTTACCTCAACGATACGTTGTAACTTCTCTTTGGTCTCGATATCAATGACCGCCCTTTCAATTAAGGGACGAAACCGCCTCAAGGTTTCCTTATTCTCTATGCTAAAGTGCCCTTTCTGAGCTCCAATAAGTAGGATTACGGTTTGCGTTACTTCTGAACGTATACCAGTTAAAACGACCGAGTTTACATGGCTTTTTATAAAGCTGTTTAAGTTAACAAACTCAGCGAGTTTATCTGGCTCGAACAGCAGAATGCATTCACCATTGAGAGCTCTCTGATAGGTGTTACCGTGTAACCAGGATACATTATCAAATACGCTATTAGTTGATATCAATGTTCTGAAGGGATATCGTTCACCATCACGAGTCAGTACAATAAAATCATCGAAGTTGATGTACTTTTTGAGGACATTGTTTAATCCCGTAAATATCTCATGCCGATTCTTTGCCTCACTCATCGCAGATATCGCGGAAAGAATGGCCTTGTTTTCATCGGCGAGTAGTCGTTCTCTTTGTCTAGCCTGCTTTAGCTCAACTAACGCTTCTTGAAGCGCTTCCTGTTGATATATGTCTAAGTATTTATCTTTCATAAGGTTTATGGAATATAGCCGATGAAATCATCAGGTTTCCATGTCCATTCTCACCACCAATAAATCTACCTTGCTCGCCGAAAGTAAAAGGGCAAATAAAAGGCAAATGTTCTAGTTCTTGGTTAATTTGTTCACAAACGCTATTCATGTCTTGCATTAAGTGCAACATGGGACCTGCGCAAAAGATATTTATCACTCCAATTTTTCGAGACTCTTCTAATTTTTGGTTAAAAGCGGCATTGACGACTTTTGCAGCGCGCGCAACGAGATGCTCACGACTTCCTTTCATTAATGTGAGCTCGTCACCCTCTTCTATTCGTGTAAACAACTCGATTCCACCATCTTGCGTCTCACGGATCGGATGGGATAACTTGTAATATGGGCGATCATAGAGATGACCTGCGATCCGCCCTAATGGATAAGCACTCGAGTTTGTAAACAGCATATTATCTTTACCTACTTGGTTATCCTGGTGATTTGTCCACCTTCTATAAACATTGAGCGCAGGTTCGTTATCAATTTCAAGTAAGCATCTATCGTTGGTCTTGGTTGCAACACCTTTGATATTAGTTGGTGTATGTCCAGCGCTAAAAGCGATATCAACAGGTTGAGAGGAGTAAAAGAGAGTTAAGCTTAAACCTGAAGTTTGAGAGCCTTGGGCGGTTATCACAGACCATTTCCCAGCGATGTTATTATCAGCGGCCGAACCACCAATAATTGGAATTAGAGTTCCAAATCTTTCATCTATAGACGCAATGATTGATTCCTCTTGCCCTGGTGTAGCATGAAGTAGAATTAAGTTTGGTACTTCTCCTACACGGTTTGCGTTCTCAAGGGCCATATCCAAAGCCTTGGTGACGCTGTCACCTGAGTTGTGATTAGAAATACCAGTACCATAAGCATGAGGACCTGTATCATAAACAGCAAGTGCCGCAATTACTGGGCCTGTATGAAAGCCCTGATCTGTCATTACGGCTTGACATGAACTGGCGCCATGAAAAGGCACACCAGGAAAATGCGCAAGAAACGCTTCTCGAATCAACTCAAAATTGTATTCTTCCGTGTAGTAACACATCACGTAAGACAAGCTCTGTTGTGTCAATTCGGACCTGAGCGTTTTTATCGCTGAGTCTTCATCTTTAATATGAGTAAAAACTGATTGGCAATGCATACGATTTTATAATTGGATATCACTCTGCTGTTATACCATTCCAACCAATTTTCTCTAGGTAAGAAGGTGTTAATTTCATTAATAAGTTACGATTATCTCGTGATAGATCGTATTTATAATTGAACTACAACAATGTTTTCACCTTTTTTAAAGGTGATTTTTTTCGATTCAGGCATGATGTCCCATTCTACTGACTTATGCTTCTCATTGAGATTGATAAAATTACCAGATTGATTTAGATCAATTTTTAGAGTGCTACTTTCTGTCGTTTCGAGCGAAATTCCCATTGAGTCACGATTAATCGTGATTATTTCTCCTTCAATTGTTACATCGCATCGTTCTTTTTGTGAACAGTCAACGCTATTAACACTCTCGTGTGTAAAGGTACGCCAGAAAAATGCGCCTATTAAAACACTGAGCATGATTAAGATTTGTGCAAGTCGCGCCTTTGTTAACTTTTGTGCAGGCATAATTACTAATATCCTTGTTACAAACTTCAAACTTTTTAAATAAAAAATGATTTCCAGAGGTCCAGTAAGGTTACTACCCTGTCATTGAATTGTTAATTCAAGTATAGTGTCACGCTGAAAATGCCACTTTTTATTAAAGTCAGCAATGGAAATAAGGTGATGATAACACTTGAATTCTAGAGTTTACTTGGGTGGTGTTACGACGCAAGTCGTGTTGGAAGTAAAAGTGTAGTTAATTAGAAATTGGAAGCATGCAAATGAGCCAAGTAAAGCAGCTTGAACAAAACTACAACTATACAGTCGTTCGCCAATTTACCCTTGTGACCATTTTATGGGGCATAGTTGGTATGGCTGTTGGTGTTTTGATTGCCGCTCAATTAGTTTGGCCACAGCTAAACTTTGATACGCCGTGGTTGACGTACAGTCGCTTACGTCCACTGCATACTAATGCGGTAATTTTTGCGTTTGGTACCAGTGCTCTGTTCGCAACGTCTTATTATGTTGTACAGCGCACATGTCAAACACGTCTTTTTGGTGGCCCACTCGTTGCCTTCACCTTTTGGGGTTGGCAAGCAATCATCCTGGCAGCAGCCATTACTTTGCCTCTCGGTTTAACATCGGGTAAAGAGTATGCTGAGCTAGAATGGCCTATTGATATCGCAATTGCGCTAGTATGGGTATCATATGCGGTGGTGTTCTTCGGCACACTAGTGAAGCGAAACACGTCACATATTTATGTGGCAAACTGGTTCTTCGGTGCCTTTATTATCACAGTAGCAGTACTTCACATCGTGAACAGCATGGCTATTCCTGTGTCACTTGGTAAATCTTACTCGATTTACTCGGGCGCAGTGGATGCGATGGTTCAGTGGTGGTATGGACACAATGCGGTAGGTTTCCTACTGACCGCTGGTTTCCTAGGTATGATGTACTACTTCGTTCCTAAACAAGCTGAACGTCCTGTTTATTCTTACCGTCTATCTATCGTTCACTTCTGGGCACTTATTTCTCTATATATTTGGGCAGGCCCTCACCACCTTCATTATACAGCGCTACCAGACTGGACTCAGTCTCTAGGTATGGTTATGTCGCTGGTTCTATTTGCTCCTTCTTGGGGTGGTATGATCAACGGTATTATGACGTTATCTGGTGCATGGCATAAGCTTCGTTATGACCCTATCCTACGTTTCCTAATCGTTTCACTGTCGTTCTACGGTATGTCTACCTTTGAAGGCCCGATGATGTCGATTAAGACGGTTAACGCACTTTCTCACTACACAGACTGGACCATTGGTCACGTTCACTCTGGTGCGTTAGGTTGGGTTGCGATGGTTTCTATCGGCTCTGTATATCACTTGGTACCTCGCCTATTTGGCCAAGAGCGTATGTACTCTGTTGGTCTAGTTAATGTGCATTTCTGGCTAGCAACAATCGGTACCGTTCTTTACATCGTTGCGATGTGGATCTCTGGTGTAATGCAAGGTCTTATGTGGCGCGCGGTTAACTCTGACGGTACGCTAACTTACAGTTTTGTTGAATCTGTAGAAGCGTCTTATCCGTTCTACTTTGTACGTTTCCTAGGCGGATTTATCTTCCTATCTGGTATGTTCCTAATGGCATACAACACGTACAAAACGGTAAGTGCACCTAAAGAAAGCCTAAAAGCTATCCCACATCCGGCATAAGGAGATTTAAGAATGAGTAATAATTCTAATAATCGCCATGAAATCTTAGAACGTAATGTCGGTTTGTTGGCTATTTTTATCGTGTTTGCTATCAGTTGGGGTGCTCTTGTAGAGATCACTCCTCTGATTTTCCAAAAGCAAACGACTGAACCTGTAGAAAATCTGCGCGCTTACACTCCTTTGGAGATGGAAGGCCGTGATATCTACATCCGTGAAGGTTGTAACGTCTGTCACAGCCAGATGGTTCGTCCTTTCCGCTCAGAGACTGAACGTTACGGTCACTACTCTGTTGCTGGTGAGAGTGTTTGGGAACACCCATTCCTTTGGGGCTCTAAGCGTACAGGCCCGGATTTAGCTCGTGTTGGTGGTCGTTATTCTGACGAATGGCACCGTGTTCACCTGTTAGATCCTCGTGAGCTTGTACCTGAGTCAAACATGCCAGGTTTCCCGTGGCTAGCTGAAAACGTTTTAGACGGTAAGCTAACTCAGAAGAAACTTGAGCTATTTCGTGATCAGTTCGGCGTTCCATACACTGATGAAGAGATCGCGAATTCGGCTAAAGAAGTAGAAGGTAAAACAGAGATGGATGCAATCATCGCTTACCTTCAGTCTCTTGGTCATGCAATGAAGTAAGGGGATCATATGGATTTCGGTACAATTCATAGTATTTATACCGTTGTACTCTTCGCTAGTTTTATTGGCATCGTATGGTGGGCATTTAGTAAAAAGCGTAAAGCACGCTTTGAAGAAGATGCCAACTTGGTGTTTGCTGACGAAGAACAAAAGACCCCTAATAACCAAGGAGTGAAGAAGTAATGACTACATTCTGGAGTCTCTGGATTATCGTGATTACTGTCGGTACGCTAGTAGGCTGTGCGATTCTCCTGACTTGGTGCGCTAAAGATAAAATGGGCGTCGAGGAAGGGGAAGACATGGGCCACGAGTACGATGGTATTCGCGAGCTAAACAACCCTCTACCAAAGTGGTGGACTTACCTGTTTGTAAGCACATTTGTGTTCGCAGCAGTTTACCTTGCCCTATTCCCAGGTCTAGGTAGCTTCAAGGGCTTTTTAAACTGGCAGAGTTCGGCTCAAACCGTTCGCTCACTAGAAGAGTCAAAAGAAGCCATCGCTGCAGCACAAGAGAACAAGCAACTAAACCAATATGCAAAAGAACTGGATGATGCCGACGCTTACTTCGGCGAAGCATTCCGTAAACTTGCGCACAATGACAGTGGTCTACGCCCAATTCCTGAAATTGCGCAAGATCCTGAAGCATTAAAAGTTGGTCAGCGTTTGTTTTTGCAAAACTGTTCTCAATGCCATGGCTCTGATGCACGTGGTCAGAAAGGCTTCCCTAACCTGACTGATGATGCATGGCTATATGGTGGCGAGCCAGCAGCGATCGTTACAACCATCATGCACGGCCGTATTGGTCAAATGCCAGCATGGAAAGATGCCCTTGGTGAGCAAGGTGTTCAAGAAGTTGTAAGTTACACACTTAGTCTATCTGGTCGTAAAGTAAATGCTCGTGAAGCCGCGGCAGGTAAAGCACGCTTCGTAGTGTGTGCAGCTTGTCATGGTACCGATGGTAAGGGTAACCCTGCAGTCGGTGCGCCTGACCTTACAGACCAAGACTGGTTATTTGGTGACTCTCGTGCAGCTGTAACAGAAACCGTAATGAACGGACGCTCAGGCGTAATGCCTGCGTGGAAAGACATTTTGGGTGAAGATAAAGTTCAGCTCGTTGCCTCATATGTCTGGAGTTTAAGTAACTCAGAGAGTAAGTAACTGAGATATTACGTAACATAGCAATAACAGCCCCTTTCATAGGGGCTGTCTTTCCTTTAAATTTAACGCCTTACATTTTTTCATTTAGCTGTTGAGAACTTTTTTATGGTAAAGCCTTGGTATAAACAATTTTGGCCGTGGTTCCTAATCATCCTTCCTCTTACTGTCGTAGTTTGGACTGTGATTACTGTGGTCGTTTTCTCGAACAACTCTGTTTCTTTAGTCGCCGAGGATTACTATAAAAAAGGCAAAGGCATTAATATCGACATTAGTAAAATGAATGTCGCTCGTGACCTAGGTCTTAACGCTGAGATTTCCTCTGAAAATAACAATGTTGTGATTGTTTTCGCTAAAGGGAAGCTACCTCATTACCCTGCTCTAACGGCCACTTTCACTCATCGCACTCTTCCTGATCGTGACTTCACAAAGCTTGTAACAGCGGATGCATCTGGTAATTACCGACTAAAAGCTGAGGAATCTATTCAAGGACCATGGTTTGTTGAACTACAACCACACGACAAGCAATGGATGATCCAAGGTAAAGTTGAGTTTCCTGCCTCTTCAACACCGTTAATGAAGTAAGCATATGTGTAAATCCTGTTATCACTGCGGTGAAGATGTACCAGCCAACACGGATTTCAAAGTAGAAATATTGGGTGAAATTCGCGACATGTGTTGTCCGGGCTGCGAAACTGTGGCGCAGACTATTGTCGATAGTGGTCTTGTATCATATTACCAATACCGCACTGCGCCTGCAGAAAAGGCAGATCTAGTACCAGAGCAACTCCAAGCTTTAATTCATTATGACAATGCGGATGTACAATCTGAATTCGTACGAAATCGCGAAAATGTTTCTGAAGTAACCCTTTCTTTGGAAGGCGTTTCATGTGCCGCTTGTGCGTGGTTAATCGAAAAGCAAGTTTCTAATACGGCCGGGTTGGTATCTATCCGTGTTAATACAACCACCAATCGAGCGTTACTAGCCTGGGATAAAACTCAGGTACGGTTAAGCGAGCTCCTTTCCGTTATTCATAAACTTGGTTACAAAGCTGCACCTTTTGAAGCAGATAAGCAAGAAGCCTCTTACCATCGAATGATGAAGCAATATCTATATCGGCTAGGTATTGCAGGTTTAGCAACCATGCAGGTCATGATGCTCGCCGTTGCACTGTATCTCGAAGTCTTTGGTGATTTAGAGCCAGAGTTTAAAAGTTACTTTCGTTGGGTAAGTTTGATTTTTGCTACTCCTGTTTTGCTTTATTCCGCTCTTCCATTTTACTTAAACGCATGGCGCAGTATCAAAGGCCGAACCCTTGGTATGGATGTCCCGGTTTCTATCGCGTTGATCTTTGCCTATGTTGCAAGTTTAGTTGCAACAGTAACTGAACAAGGCGAAGTCTTCTTTGAATCTATCTCGATGTTTACCTTCTTTTTGTTAGTAGGTCGATTCTTAGAGATGCGCGCTCGTCGCAAAGCTGCTGCAGCGAGTGGTAACCTTCTTAAGTTGATTCCTGCAATAGCTACAACGCTGGACGGTGATCAGATACCCGTGAAGACGCTAAAAGTTGGCGATCGTATTCGCGTTCTACCTGGTGAACATATCCCCGCTGACGGTAAAGTTATTTCAGGCCGTATTCATATTGATGAATCCATGCTAACGGGCGAGTCAGTGCACGTTGTGAAACGAGAAGGCGATATTGTTTATGCAGGAACGCTAAACGGAGACGAATCATTTGAACTTGAGGTAGTAAGCTCAAAGGCCGATTCAATGATTTCTAACATCGTGCGTTTACAAGATGAAGCTCAACACTCCAAACCTAAAATTGCGGAAATTGCAGACATTGTCGCCCGTTACTTTGTTGGTGTGATTCTTATTATCTCTGCTGGTACTTGGTTTTACTGGCATCAAACAAAACCAGATGATGCGTTTTGGATCATGCTGTCTGTGTTAGTTGCTACATGCCCATGTGCGCTATCTCTGGCCACTCCGACCGCTCTCACTTGTGCTACCTCTAGAATGGGTAATTTTGGCATTTTGCTTCGCAAAGGCCATGTGTTTGAGACACTATGTAAGATCAATCACTTAGTTGTAGATAAAACAGGCACTCTAACGAAAGGTGATATTGAGATCTGTGAAACAAAGGTATTTAGTGATCTCCCACAGAAAGATTGTCTATCACTAGCTGCAGCTTTAGAGGCTCATGCAAACCACCCTATCGCTCGTTCTTTTGCAACTTACACCAATGATGACTTTATCGTGTCTGACGTGCAAAACGTGATTGGTTCAGGGATTGAGGGGATCTGGAATGGCAAAATCGTTAAGATAGGCAGTGCGGTTTTTGTTCAAGGCAAAGAAAGTGGTGAAAGCCAGGCGGTCTATCTGTCGGTTGATGGCAAGCATGTCGCTAGCTTTTACTACCGCGACCCTATCCGAAAAGAAAGCAAAGCCTTTATTCAACGTTTTGCTGACGCTGGAATTAAGACAACCCTGCTAACTGGTGATTCTCTCTCAAACGCCCAACCAGTGGCGAATGAAATTGGTATCGATCACATCGTCGCGTCAGCAAAGCCAGAAGATAAGCTTGCATACCTTAAGAGCTTGGACGAAAACAGTATCACTATGATGGTTGGTGATGGAATTAATGACGCGCCGACTCTCGCCGGAGCTCACCTTTCTGTCGCAATGGGCGGTGGTACAGATGTCGCTAAAGCTTCTGCAGATATGACGTTACTTGGGGATAATCTCGAAAAGCTACTAGAAGCACGTTTGCTTGCACTGCGTACAAGAAAGATTATTCGAGAAAACTTGGCTTGGTCTTTGGGTTACAACCTGTTAATTTTGCCTTTGGCGGTCGCAGGTTTAGTGGCTCCCTACATTGCAGTAGTTGGCATGTCTGCAAGCTCAATTATCGTTGTATCTAACTCTTTGCGCCTGCTCAAAGAGAAATAAGTAGAGAAAGCAAACATGGAAAGTCTTTATATATTGATTCCCATCGCTATCGTTCTCGTTTGTGTTGCTGTCGCCGTTTTTCTTTGGGCGGTAAGAAGCGATCAGTTTGAAGATCTTGAACGGCAAGGGCACAACATTCTTCTCGACGAAGAAGACCAATCTAATAGTGATAAAAAGTAGCGACCTTTATGACTCCTGATTTTATCGGTGCGTTGATGATCGGCTTAGTAGGAGCCGGTCATTGTATGGGTATGTGTGGTGGTATCGCGTCTCTGCTTACCATGGGCTCTTCTGCTAAAAATAAAACCACCCCTCTTATCCCCCTCTTCTACAACTTCGGACGATTGATCAGTTATACCTTAATAGGAGCATTAGTGGGTGGTGCTATATCAGGTTTATCTGAGCTTAGTGGGTTAACGCATTCTCTTGCTTGGTTAAGGCTGATTGCTGCGTTATTCATGATTCTGGTCGCGCTGTATATTGCTAAATGGTGGCAAGGCTTACTTTTAATAGAAAAGCTAGGGCAGTATCTCTGGCGCTTTATCTCGCCGGCAGGGAAGAGTTTGTTGCCATTAAAGCATCCTCTTCACGCGTTGCCATTTGGCTTTATTTGGGGTTGGTTACCATGTGGTTTAGTTTATTCAGCGCTTACTTGGTCGGCGGTTTCTGGTAGTGCGATGAACGGCGGCCTAATTATGCTTGCGTTTGGGCTCGGAACGCTACCTGCAATGCTTGTTATTGGATACGGTGCCAATCATTTTCAGAAATTACAAAAATCATTAATATTTAGAAATATTTCAGCATTAATCCTTATTGGCTATGGTACGTATACCGCTGTAGGAGCCTTAGCATTACTCGGTTTCATATAACGTTAAACTCTATTGAGGTGACATTTTTGCTACCCTTTAGGATTAAGCGATGCTAAAATATTGATGTATATCAAATAGTGAAAGGTTGTTATGATTTCTGAAAAACCTGCAACAAAGCGTATCCAATCAGGCGGTTGCGCCATTCATTGCCAAGATTGTAGCATTAGCCAACTGTGTATACCGTTCACTCTAAATGAGGCAGAACTTGACCAGCTTGACCAAATCATCGAACGTAAGAAGCCTATTCAAAAAGGACAAGAGCTTTTTAAGGCCGGTGATGAGCTAAAATCGCTATACGCTATCCGCTCTGGTACCATCAAGAGCTATACGATCACAGAGCAAGGTGATGAGCAAATCACAGCGTTTCACTTAGCTGGAGACTTAGTCGGTTTCGATGCTATCACTGGTGACTCCCACCCTAGCTTTGCTCAAGCACTCGAAACGTCGATGGTATGTGAAATCCCATACGAAATTTTAGACGATCTATCGGGTAAGATGCCTAAGCTTCGCCAGCAAATCATGCGTTTGATGAGTAACGAAATTAAAGGTGATCAGGAAATGATTTTGCTTCTTTCTAAAAAGAATGCAGAAGAGCGACTAGCTGCTTTCCTTTACAACCTATCAACGCGTTTTTCTCAGCGTGGCTTCAGCCCTAGAGAGTTTCGTTTAACTATGACTCGTGGTGATATTGGCAACTACCTTGGTCTTACAGTCGAAACGATCAGTCGTTTGTTAGGTCGTTTCCAGAAATCTGAGATCCTAAGCGTAAAAGGTAAATATATCACTATCTTAGACCACGATGCATTGATGGAACTTGCTGGTGTAACTAAAGAATAATACACGCTAATTATTGATGTAGCTCGAAAATGAGCTACATCATATTTCTCATAAATTCCTTTCGAAAGTCCTCAAAAAGTTCTCCAAACTAAGCTACAGTAAAAATGTACGGTGAGTACTCCAAAATACTGATTTAATTTACATTCAGTATCTGGTTTTGCAATAGAAGTGGGCTTAGTTATGAGTATATACAGTAAGATCCTTGTTGTAGCTGACATCAATAATGATGAGCAGCCCGCACTTGCAAGAGCTGTTCAATTAGCTCAGAAAAGTGTATCTAGAAGCCGAATCACTTTCTTTTTATCCATTTACGATTTCTCGTATGACATGACGTCAATGCTATCAGTGGATGAAAGAGATGCTATGCGTCGAGGTGTCATTCATCAGCGTGAGCAGTGGATGCGTAAAATTGCTCAACCATACCTAAACGATGGCTTCGACTTTGATGTTTGTGTTGTCTGGCACAACCGCCCTTATGAGGCGATTATTGCTGAAGTCTATGCAGGCAATCATGACCTAGTCATCAAAGGCACACGTAAGCATGATGTTTTAGAGTCTGTCATTTTCACACCGACAGATTGGCACTTGTTGCGAAAATGCCCTATTCCAGTGCTTCTTATCAAGAATGCTGCTTGGCCGGAACAGGCAAGTATCCTTGCCTCAGTACATGTGGGCTCAGAAAACCCGACTCATATTGATCTCAACGATACGATGGTCGAGCGATTAAAAGAAATCACCACTCGGCTTGAGGCCAAGCCATATCTTGTTAACGCCTACCCCGTTACACCGGCGAACATTACGATTGAACTTCCTGAATTTGACCCAACGACTTATACCGATGCAGTGCGAGGTCATCATTTAACGGCTATGAAAGCACTACGCCAAAAACATGGTCTTGATGAAGAACAAACGATAGTTGAGCAAGGTTTACCTGAAGATGTCATTCCGGCAGCTGCAGAGCGCTTGAACGCTGCAATGGTTATTTTAGGTACTACAGGGCGAACTGGGCTTTCTGCTGTCTTTATTGGTAATACAGCGGAGCACGTAATTGATAAAATAAATTGCGATGTGTTGGCTCTAAAACCAAAAGGCTACATTAGTCCTCTCGATCCAAATACAGCAACCTAATCTCTCCTTAGTATTGCTATGTATTGAGCGCTTTCAAATAAGCGCTAATAAATCCCCCGAATACAGGGGGATTTTTGTTTGGGAACAGTTAAAGCGTTGGGTACAAAAAAGGAGGTCTAATTGACCTCCTTATTTACGAGTTAGATGTTCGTAACATCGATGAACATTGATTCATCAATATTCGTCGAAGAAACGACAGCCTCATTAAATTCATACTCTTCGCGGTTACCTTCACGATCTAGTGGTAAGTTAACAAAGTCGAACAATTCGCGGTCTGCTAGTTGGCTTGGGCTTACGTTTTGAATTGATTTAAAAATCGCTTCCACACGCCCTGGCGTCTTCTTATCCCATTCAATCAACATTGCTTTTATAGATTGACGCTGAAGGTTCTCTTGAGAGCCACAAAGGTTACACGGAATTATTGGGAAATCCTTGTGCTCAGCGTATTTGATCAAATCTTTTTCACGACAGTAAGTCAATGGACGAATGACCACGTTACGGCCATCATCAGAGCGTAGCTTTGGTGGCATCGCTTTAAGGCGAGAGCCGTGGAACATATTCAAGAACATTGTTTCGACGATGTCATCCATGTGATGACCTAGCGCAAGCTTAGTTGCACCAATCTTCTCTGCAAATGAATACAGCGTACCACGTCGCAGGCGTGAACACAGACCACAAGTGGTTTTGCCTTCTGGTACCTTCTCTTTTACGACGGAATACGTGTCCTTATCGACGATATAGTAAGGGATATTCAGTGTTTCGAAATACTCTGGCAGAATGTGCTCAGGGAAGCCCGGTTGTTTTTGGTCTAGGTTTACCGCAACCACTTCAAATTTGATCGGTGCGGCTTTTTGAAGATTCAGCAGGATATCAAGCATCGCGAATGAATCTTTACCACCGCTAATACATGCCATTACAACATCGCCTTCTTCGATCATGTTGTAATCAGTAATGGCATTTCCAACATGTCTTCTTAGGCGTTTCTGAAGCTTGTTGAATTCTAGGGTTTCTTTTCTTGTATCTATTTGGTTCATTGCGGGCTCTCACATCGCCGATAAATCGACTAGGACTTCCTAACATGGGTTTCTTTGGGGCGTGGATTATACGAGCTTTTTACGCAGGATTAAATGCTTGTCTTATTGAGTCTTTAAGAAAAGAGTGTGAAAGATACTTTAGTTACGGTCAAAATTAAAAAAGAGCTGCGATTGCAGCCCTTTCTAAACGTTCAGTGTTCATTTCTTTGCGTTAGGTAGATAAGGTAACACTCGCATCGTCGGTTCTGGTAGTGTCATTGTGCCACCTTGCCCTATTTCACTTAGTGCGACTTGTATCTTGCCATTGACAATTGGCTTTTCGGTTCCGTTTGAGAAAATCACTTTATCATTCAGTTGATTTGCAAACTCCATCGTCACACCTTGAACCTCCGGTGTAAACCAACCCGCAAACATACCGCCTAAATCTTCCAGCATCGTCTGCATTTGAGGTAGAAGAGGCTTAAGTTGGTCGTAAGAAACGTTACCCTGTAATGGTTCTTTGGTCATCACGACAAGTGAGTAATCGCAACGTGTATCTTTTGGGGTATCGACAAAAACCAACGGATTTGCTGACTTTAAGTTTTTATCAACTGGTAAGGGCAACTCTTGTGAAGCAGGGATAACAAACTCTTCATAGTGCTCTTCTTTTTCCATCCAAGCTTTTTCTATCGTACAAATTTGCTTAGTTTTTGCGTCCACAAAAAAGACACCAACTTTCACATCGTCATGCCCTTCTTTATTGTTGTTTTTTAGTTGAGTGTATAACTTTGAGTACGTGAACATGTACTCTTGAGCTTGGGTTATCGGCGATACAAGAATTAGCGCCGCACTTCCCAATAGACTTAGGCTTAACTTTTTCATTTTATCCGTTATTTTATTGCGTCCAGTAGGCGTTGTTATGACGAATCATAGCGCGAAGATCGTGTACATAGGCGATGCCACGTTCAGAATAGGCTAGCAACCCATGCGTTAACTCTGACGCGGTTGCAACCGTTAACAAGCCCTTGTTCTTTTCAGCCAGAGATGTTCTGATTTCACGCAGGTCTGCATACGCTGGGTTTCGATTAACATTCATAAAGTAGCCATGAACAGACTGTTGTACAGAATCGAATTTTTCAACTTCATGAACTTTGTTAGCGCCACGTTGCGCTGGAACAATTCCACAGCCCTTTTTATAACACCATTGGCCGAACAAGTTGTTTGCTTGAGTAGCAAAACGAGAAGTGCCCCACGCAGATTCATTTGCCGCTTGAGTTAGAACCAAGGCTTCAGGTAAGACGTTCACTCGCACAAGCATCTCGTCTAGCCATGCTTGATCAATCTTATCGTTACTCAAGGGCAACGAATACAGAGATGATAACCGCTGAGCATACTCTTGTTGTTCTTGCGTCACTTGTCCCACCTTTAAAGAGGTAAGAAAGGCCCGCTCATGACGAATTCGTTGATTCTCAAGAGCAATTTTAGGCCTTAAAAAATCAAAAAAAGCAGCTTTTTTCTCTTTCGTATCTTTTATTGAATTGAAGTCTGGGATATCACCGATGTATGGCAAGTGTGATAAATCGACATGCTTAATCTTGCCAGAGAGTACGTCAGGATTTTCCACATATTTAAACTGTTTCTCGTAGTGTAAATATGGGCCTATAGAAATAAAAGTGGCGGCTATACAGGTTGCCGCCACTCGTAAACTTATTGATTTCAAAGAATTAGGCATCAAACACCTGTGAGTTACCATCGTGATCATTATCGTTTTTCTGTGTTGTAACGATCTTAAGCTTAATTCCAAACATTTCGCGGTAGAGTATGCCTTTCAAATGGAAGAAGAATGGCAGCACAAAAATCAAGCCAATACCGTAGAACATTGCTGCAATAATAAACATTAACATCACGCCTAAGTAAAGCCCCGCGACCACAAAAATCTTCTTGTTGATTGCGCGAAGTGATAACAGCAACGCTTGCATTGGTGGCACCCTTTTCTCACAAATCAACAAAATAGAGTGACTAAATGCCAAGGAAAGATACAGCGACAGTAAAGGAAAAATCATACCAACCACACCTTGTAGCATTAAGCTCATGAGCGTTGCTAGAATAACAGGAATGGTGAACTGCAACCCCTTTCCAACATGGCGCAACTTAGTCTTCAGGCCAGCGACATGGCTCATAGCCATCAAGCTGATCCCCGCATAAATTGGTGCGCTAATCACCTCATAACTGAAATTCGCGACATAAATAGAAGACACAATATCGTTTGTGAACGACTCTGGGTTCTCAAATGCATCAAGAATAACGCTCAAATCGCCCAACTGCAGTTTTAATGCAATATAGAAAATACCTAATTGGACAAAAAGCAATACAATAATGGCAGGAGAAAATGATAAAAAGTGCTGGATGGTTGCTCGCCAAGCTTCGTTAAAAACCGCGCCAGCTTTAAGCTCGTAGTTGCCAGACAAAGCTCGCTCTACACTCCCCCCAAGATTGAAATCTTTCTCAAAATCGTCGTTCATAGTTTATCCAAGACTAACTTGTAAAATTTTGACTGGAATTCCAGTCAATTAATGTAATCGTCATTATAAAGAAATCTTTCCACATCTAACATCACAACTCACCTACAATCCTTGCAATCTCAACTGTATGGTTGATAATTAACCACTTTCAAGGTCATGAAATTGAAACAATTGTTGAACAAAGTTTAGTGCTATCAAACTGTGTTTAGATGCCAATTAATCTCATAAAAACAGTATGGTAAGGAATGATGGCTTTTTCCTGCAAAATTATTTCTGTTTCAAGATAAGAAAATGCTTTAATTTCACACTTTTGGTGATTATGATGCGCGCCTCAAAAGTGAATGGTTAGTGTCACATCAGCTGGGATAATCCCGGCTTGAACGTGGGGGAAATACAGACGTTGAACGCAAAACCGCAAGCAGGAAAGCCAGTTATTCGTTTATCTGGTATTAGTAAAAGTTTCGATGGTAAGGAAATCATCGGTAATTTAAATCTGGATGTTAATCATGGTGAATTTCTGACGATTCTCGGGCCTTCTGGTTGTGGTAAGACAACAGTTTTACGCATGATTGCAGGTTTTGAAACGGCAGATAACGGTCAAATTATTTTGGATGACCAGGATGTAACACAGGTTCCTGCAGAGCAAAGGCACGTCAACACGGTATTTCAAAGTTACGCATTGTTTCCACACATGACCGTATATGAGAATGTCGCTTTTGGTCTTCGTATGCAGAAAACGCCTACTGCGGACATTGAACCACGAGTAATGGAAGCGCTACGCATGGTGCGCCTAGAAAAAATGGCTCAGCGTAAGCCTCATCAGCTTTCTGGCGGTCAGCAACAACGTATCGCCATTGCGCGTGCGGTTGTTAACAAACCAAAAGTACTGCTGCTAGATGAATCTCTATCTGCACTTGATTACAAACTGCGTAAGCAAATGCAAATCGAGCTTAAACAGCTTCAGCGTCAACTTGGTATTACCTTTATCTTCGTTACGCACGATCAGGAAGAGGCCCTATCGATGTCTGACCGCATTATTGTTATGCGCGACGGTGTTATCGAGCAGGATGGTTCTCCACGTGAGATTTACGAAGAGCCGAAGAACCTATTTGTTGCTCGCTTTATCGGTGAGATCAACGTATTCAACGCAACCATGCTAGAGCGTATCGACGAGAAACGTATCCGTGCAGAAATAGAAGGTGTCGAATCTGTTGTTTACTACGATCAGGAAGCGCAAGCAGGTGAAAAACTGCAAGTACTACTTCGCCCAGAAGACTTACGAATCGAAGAGATCAAAGAGTCTGAAGAAAAAGGCATCGTAGGTCACGTAACAGAGCGTACCTATAAAGGTATGACGCTTGATTCAGTTATCCAATTGGATTCGGGCATGCGTGTAATGGTTAGCGAATTCTTTAACGAAGATGATCCTGATGTGGACCACTCACTTGGCCAGAAAGTCGCTATTACTTGGGTTGAGAGCTGGGAGGTAGTCCTCAATGATAAGCAAGAAGATTAATCTTCAAAACGCGATCATTACCTTAATCGTCGGTTGGTTAACACTTTTCGTGTTGGTACCAAATGTGATGATTATCGGTACGAGTTTCTTAACGCGTGATGAAGCAAACTTAATCGAAATGACATTTACTTTCGACAACTACTTACGTCTACTCGACCCCTTGTATGCGAAAGTGCTGATGCACTCGTTCTACATGGCGATTGTGGCGACGTTGTTGTGTTTAGTAATTGGTTACCCATTTGCTTACATCATAGCGAAAATGCCAGAGAAATGGCGCCCATTCATGTTGTTCTTAGTTATCGTACCGTTTTGGACAAACTCTCTTATCCGTACTTACGGCCTGAAGATTGTTCTGGGTACACAAGGTATTTTGAACAAATCATTAATGGCGATGGAAATCATCGATAAGCCATTACGTATTATGTACACCGAAACAGCAGTAATGATTGGTCTTGTGTACATCCTGCTTCCATTTATGATTCTGCCGCTTTACTCGGCAATCGAGAAGTTGGACAACACCTATATCGAGGCGGCGAAAGATCTTGGTGCGAACAAGTTCCAAACCATTACGAAAGTGATTCTACCTCTTACAATGCCTGGCATTATCGGTGGTTGTTTGTTGGTTCTGCTACCAGCACTAGGTATGTTCTACATCTCTGACCTTCTTGGTGGTGCGAAGAACCTACTGATTGGTAACGTTATTAAGAGCCAAGTATTGAACGCTCGTGACTGGCCATTTGGTGCTGCGACCAGTATCGCCCTCACCTTCGCAATGGCTGTGATGCTTTACGCTTACTACAGAGCAGGCAAACTATTGAATAAGAAAGTGGAGCTAGACTAATGGGACGCACAGTTAGATTTAGCTTTATGGCGCTGGTGTATGCATTTTTGTATCTGCCAATCATCGTCTTAATTGTTAACTCATTTAATGCCAACAAATTTGGTATGAAATGGGGTGGTTTCACCACGAAATGGTACGAAACCTTAGTAAACAACGATAGCCTAATGCAAGCTGCATGGCATTCATTGAACGTAGCGGTATTCTCAGCGACAGCAGCAACCATCATTGGTAGCTTAACGGCCGTTGCCCTATTCCGTTACTCGTTCAAAGGTAAAGGTGCGGTAAACGGCATGCTGTTTGTCGTGATGATGTCTCCCGATATTGTAATGGCGATTTCATTACTTGCTCTGTTCCTAGTATTAGGCGCACAGCTTGGCTTCTTTACACTATTGATTGCTCACATCACCTTTTGTCTACCATTCGTTGTGGTAACTGTATACAGCCGCTTAAATGGCTTTGATGTGAAAATGTTGGAAGCAGCAAAAGACCTTGGTGCAAGCGAATGGGTTATCTTGAAACAGATCATCCTTCCTCTTGCTAAACCAGCGGTTGCCGCAGGTTGGCTATTGAGCTTTACCCTGTCTTTGGACGATGTGATCATCAGCTCGTTTGTAACGGGTCCAACATACGAAATCTTGCCATTGAAGATTTACTCAATGGTTAAGGTGGGCATTTCACCGGAAGTTAACGCCCTAGCAACGGTGATGTTGATTGTTTCTTTGGTCTTGGTAGTAATTTCTCAGTTGCTAGCAAGAGAAAAAGTGAAGTAGAATCCGCACCTGTTAACATCACGAAACAGAATGGTTACATGCCATTCTGTTTTTCTATCTATCGTCCAAAATTGGACAACGTTTGGTTTGGAGCTAACGTCAATGAAAAAATGGGCTACTCTATTAGCTGGTAGTGCATGTGCGCTTTCTCTGTTCTCTGGTACAGCGACAGCGGATGATAAAGAACTAGTATTTATGAACTGGGGTCCTTACATCAACAGTAATATCCTAGAGCAATTTACTAAAGAAACTGGCATCAAAGTGATCTACTCGACTTACGAGTCGAACGAAACTTTGTATGCAAAGCTAAAAACTCATAACCAAGGTTATGACCTAGTAGTACCTTCAACGTACTTCGTGGCGAAGATGCGTGACGAAGGCATGCTACAAAAGATCGATAAGACTAAGCTGAAAAACTTCGGCAACCTAGATAAAAACTACCTAGACAAGCCTTACGATCCAAGTAACGACTACTCTATCCCACACGTTGTTGCGATTACAGGCCTAGCGGTTAACGCAGACATGTACGATCCAAACGACTTCCAAAGCTGGGCTGACCTATGGAAGCCTGAGCTTGAAGGTCAAGTAATGTTGATGGACGACACTCGTGAAGTGTTCCATATCGCTCTGCGTAAACTTGGCTACTCAGGTAACTCAAAAGACCCTAAGCAAATCGATGAAGCATACGCTGAGCTACAAAAGTTGATGCCAAACGTTCTCGTTTTCAACTCTGACAACCCAGGCGCACCTTACATGTCTGGCGAAGTGGGCGTTGGTATGCTTTGGAACGGTAGCGCCGCAGCGGCACAAAGTGAAGGCCTAAACCTTAAACTCGTTTTTCCTAAAGAAGGCGGTATCGGCTGGGTTGATAACTTCGCTATCTCTTCCGGTGCGAAGAACGTAGAAGCCGCTCACAAGATGATCGACTTCCTACTGCGCCCAGAAATCGCAGAGCAAATCTCTCGTGATACTGGCTACCTAACGGCGGTGGAGGGATCGAATGCTAAGTTTAAAGACGTTGCCCCACTATTCCCTTCTCAAGAAGACCTTGACCGCGTTGAATGGCAAGATGCGGTTGGTGATCTAACCGTTAAATACGAAGATTACTTCCTCAAGCTGAAAGCGGGACAATAATCTAGCTTGTGTAACAAGTCATCAACCATAGGAAAATAGGCAGCAATACGCTGCCTATTTTTGTCTTAGGCTGATATAATCGCGCGTTGCTAGGTTTATTTGTCTTGGTATCATAGATTTATCGTCTCATAACAAGGAGACAACGATATTCAAGCTAAATGAACATATTTGTGCTTACTGCGATTTGGCTCAACTTGATAACTCCAGCTAGTATTGACTTGTCCAATCGCGAAACAAAACGGAAAACAAATGAAAAGTAAATTCTACGCAAGCGCTCTATGTGCAGCGACGCTCATCGCTACCCCTGCAATGGCTGCTGATCAAGAACTGTATTTCTACAACTGGTCGGAATACATTCCAAACGAAGTTCTTGAAGACTTTACAAAAGAAACCGGAATCAAAGTTATTTACTCTACATACGAATCTAACGAGAGTATGTACGCAAAACTAAAAACTCAAGGTTCTGGTTACGACTTGGTAGTACCGTCTACCTATTTCGTCTCTAAAATGCGTAAAGAAGGCATGCTACAACAGATCGACAAAGAGAAATTATCTCATTTTGCCGATCTTGATACTAACTTCCTAAACAAACCGTTCGATCCGAACAACAACTACTCTATCCCATACATTTGGGGTGCGACCGGTATTGGTATCAATGCTGACATGCTAGACAAGTCATCGGTTTCTAAATGGGATGATTTCTGGGATAGCAAGTGGGAAGGTCAACTAATGCTGATGGATGATTCTCGCGAAGTATTCCACATTGCATTGACTAAGCTTGGTTACTCACCAAACACGACTAACCCAGAAGAAATCAAAGCCGCTTACGAAGAACTGAAAAAGCTAATGCCAAACGTATTAGTATTTAACTCAGACTTTCCTGCAAACCCTTACCTTGCGGGTGAAGTTTCACTAGGCATGCTTTGGAACGGTTCTGCATACATGGCTCGTCAAGAAGGCGCGAACATCGACATCATCTGGCCAGAAAAAGGCACTATCTTCTGGATGGACAGCCTAGCAATTCCAGCTGGTGCGAAGAACGTTGACGCAGCTCATAAGATGATCGATTTCCTACTACGTCCTGAGAACGCAGCTAAGATTGCACTTGAGATTGGTTATCCTACGCCAGTTAAAACGGCACACGATCTGCTACCGAAAGAATTTGCTAATGATCCAAGCATCTTCCCACCACAAGAAGTGATGGACAGCGGTACTTGGCAAGATGAAGTTGGCGAAGCGAGCGTAATGTACGATGAGTACTTCCAAAAGCTAAAAGTGAACAACTAATTCGTTAGTTTTAAAGATATGAAAAAGCGGCTCATGAGCCGCTTTTTTGTTCTTAATGACAAGAAAAAAACTCTTCCTGTTGAAGTTATTACGCTCTTTCTTTTCCTTCTAGAGCCAGTATCTCGTCAACTAATTTGGGAACCTCAACGCTTGCTTTTCCGTAGCGTTTTTCCTCAAATTCACTTTCTACCGCACTAGGTTCTAGGTTAATTTCAATGGTATGTGCGCCGTGCATTTTTGCATCATGAACAAAACCTGCTGCGGGATACACAACGCCAGAAGTCCCAATAGAAATAAACAAATCTGCTTCTTCTAATGATGCGTAGATATCACCCATTCGCAGTGGCATTTCACCAAACCAAACAATATGTGGTCGCATTTGTGAAGGGATCTGACAACAGTGACAAAGCTCGCCGGTCTTAATGTCCTCATTGTGCTCTACTACTTGGTTAGATTCACTACAGCGGGCCTTGAGCAACTCACCATGCATGTGAATCACATTCTGACTGCCGCCTCGTTCGTGAAGGTTGTCTATATTTTGAGTGATGACCGTCACTTTACCTTCTAACTCAGCCTCTAAACGACCCAATGCTTCATGCGCTGCATTAGGCTTTATCGCATTATCTTGAAGTTTCTTGCGGCGTTGGTTGTAAAAATCTTGAACAAGGTCCGGATCGCGAGCAAACCCTTCAGGCGTTGCTACATCTTCGATACGGTGATTCTCCCATAGGCCATCTTGCGCACGAAATGTTTGAATACCAGATTCGGCCGAGATACCTGCACCAGTAAGTACTACAATATTTCTATAAGGGAAATTCATAACTCATCCTTGCTGTTTTTTCATTAGCTTAACACTGAAAGAATAGCAACAGTAGTAATATGGATTAGACCATAGTCGTAATGGTCACTATTAGAATTACAATTTAAGAGGAACAGCAATGAGACAAGTATCTCTAACGTTTACATTGCTTCTGACTTTGGCAGGCTGTCAACTTACCAATGTTGAAGGCGAAGTCGATGATGTAAAGGTGAGAGTCAGCACCAATGATGATGACCATCGAGGTAATGGTAATTTCTGTCCTCCGGGCCAAGCCAAGAAAGACAATTGCTAAAAGAGCGGCTTTATGCCGCTCCCATATTGGCCTCAATCCTCGTTGGTCGAAGATATTTTATGAATGGCTAGGTCAGCGCCATTGAATTCGTCTTCTTCTGAAAGCCTTAGTCCCATACTGGTATTAATCGCGCCGTAGACTGCAAGCGCCCCAAGCACAGCGATGGAAATGCCCCAAAGCGTTCCTAGAAGCTGAACGATAATGCTCACGCCCCCTAGCCCACCCAACGAGCTTTGGCCAAAGATCCCCGCAGCAATACCACCCCAAGCGCCACATACACCGTGTAAAGGCCAGACACCCAGCACATCATCAATCTTGGTTTTGTTTTGTAGGTGGGTAAAAAGATAAACAAATAGCACGCCAGCAATCGCACCTGTCACTAAAGCACCGATAGGATGCATTAAGTCTGAGCCCGCACATACAGCAACCAAGCCAGCCAGTGGGCCGTTATGAATAAAGCCAGGGTCATTCTTACCAGCCAACAATGACGCGACAATGCCTCCGACCATTGCCATCAATGAGTTCATAGCCACCAAGCCACTTATGCCTGACACAGTTTGAGCTGACATGACGTTGAAGCCAAACCACCCCACACATAAGATCCAAGCTCCCAAGGCCAAAAATGGAATATTCGAAGGTGCAAAGTTGGTGTGCTTTCCTGCTCGAACTCTGCCTTTTCTCATGCCCAAAAACACGACGGCAACAAGCGCTATCCAGCCGCCAACACCATGCACAACGACTGAACCTGCAAAATCGTGGAAGCCATAACCAAAGGTATTTTCAAACCAAGCTTGAACACCAAAGTTTCCGTTCCAGATCATTCCCTCAAATAACGGGTATACGATGCCGACAGTGAAAAATGTTGCGATTAGAATCGGATAAAAACGAGCTCGTTCTGCAATACCACCAGAAACAATAGCAGGAATCGCTGCAGCGAAAGTCAGCAAGAAAAAGAACTTCACCAACTCGTAACCATTGCCTTGAGATAACGTCTCTGCATCGGCAAAGAAGGTGCCGCCATAAGCGACCCAGTATCCAATGAAAAAATACGCAATGGCGGAAATACCGAAATCGGCCAAGATTTTAACTAAAGCATTAACTTGGTTCTTTTGGCGCACGGTTCCTACTTCAAGAAAAGCAAAACCAGCATGCATCAAAAAAACCATGATTGCGCCAAGTAGTAAGAAAAGTGTGTCGGAACTTTGCGTGAGAGTTTGTACAGCGCCGTGTACCTGATTGGCAGTTACACTCATTATGATTGTCTCCGTTGATCTGTAGCGCACTTATCCTGTGCATCAAAGTTAGGCTCATCACCAATTTGGTGAACTTGATTTATAGAGCGTCTAACAGAGCAATTCTCATTCCATAATTTATATTTCTAACACTTACGCTTTAATTTATTGTTTTGTATGAACTTTAATAAAATTAGGTATTCTTGAAATGGTGTTTAACATGCTAATAAATGCACCAATGTGGTTTTAGTGCACCAACATAATGCGCACCATATAGCTCAACAAAACGTAAAAGCCACCTCATGAGAGGTGGCTTATATACTGAATTGCTAACTAAAGGAGTTTATCGAGTGATCTTCCCTGCTTTTACATCTTCTAGCCAACGCCCTTCAACAAGATAAGGTGGAAGCCAACCGGTTTCAACAGATAGACGGTTGCCTTTGTCGTACCATATTAACTTCTACTAAGCGTGCCTATTGTGCTCTTTAATCATTTCTGCGATTTCCTTGCGTCCCCACTCATAAGTAAACGCTATAGCGTCCATGTCTTTCATAGAGTTACCAGTATATTTTACCTTTGTATCTATACCAGCTTTTAGTAATAGCTCCACAATATTTTTATGACCTGCATGGATCGCAGCAAACAATGGGTTGCGGTCTGGTTCAGATATATCCATCACTGCATTTCTTTCTAGAAAATAGGTAAGTAAGTCTAAATGACCTTCATATGCAGCTGTATTTAAAGGAGTTACACCTGAAGGCCCCCCCTTAACATTTACATCAATACCTAGATTCACCAGAAGCTCTACAATTTTATCTTGCCCTTGCTCCGTTGCGATATGCAACCAAGAACCCAGAGGCGTAATTAGATGAAGTAATTTGTCATCTCCTGAGAGAATTTTTTCAACCTCACTCACGTCACCGGATCTAATCGCGGCCATTACATCTTTTGCGCTATGCTCACCTGCCATATTTATCTCCTCAGCTGCGGTTTTAACCAGTAATTTTAAAGCATTAACTATATCACCGCGTTTACCCAACATTTATCTGTCACTTTAAGAGTATCAACAACCTGCCGCAACGCATAAATATCATACTGACCTTGAATCCGATTTGGAGCCCACACTAAGTTCTCCCTGCGGATTGCTATTAGCTCTTTGCGCTCATCTAAATCTTCATTGATATACATTTGGTAGTCAGCGACATCATTTGGTGTCAATTGAGGTTCCGCCTTTCTCCTCATGCTAACTTTCTTTTTATTATCAGACATTTAATCCAGTCCTAATTCTACGTTAAATTCTTTTACATTAACTGAAGAAACCTCTCCAGCATCAGAAATAGCCGCTGCGGTGTGAATATATCTAACAGGAGTTTTTTTTCTCAATGCTTTTTATACTTCTGGCCGCTTTCCATTCGGTTGTATCTTTGTCCTTTTGAGCCATTAGAACAGTAATTGCAGTTGCATATTCAGTTGTCCCTTGCTGATATGCCATGTTACCTATCTTACGGCTGCGCAGCGGGCTGCTCCCTCCTTTGGCCTCAACAATTATAATTTCACCTAGTGGCGGCTCTGCCACCTAGTAAACCATATCAAAATCGCCCGGCTTCTAAATTTACCTTAGGGATGAAGCAGCTTAGCATTAGGACGTTTACTCCGGACAAAGTCATCCGCGGCTAACTCACCAATTTTTGCAGATTTCTGATTAATCTTGGCGATTTGAGCGTTATATCCATCTTCGCCAGTTCGAGCCTTCCTAGCCTCTTAACGTTCTTTCAAACACTCTTCAATTTTTGCTTTGTTTCGTTTTATTAGCTCATAATCACTCATATAGATTTCTGAGTTTTTTTATACTCTGCTTTATTCAGCACAAGATCTTCAGTGAAGATCGTGCAACCTTCTTCCCCGCCAACTTTCTCAGAGTCAAAAACATGCGCATTGACAAATTCCTCAATCCCAACAACATACTGCACTTCGTGTCTGCTGCCATCTTCTCCGACGGATGACTCTTTTGCAGCGTTTAAAATCTGATCGCAAACCTCTTGGGGGACATCGCTTTGGGCCTGATACTCTGCCTACATTTGACCCAAGCGTTTTAGCCCTTCTTCACACAAGAAGCCTGTTGGGTCAATCCACTGGATAGGATTGACTGCATATTGGTAATGCCACTATTGACAGTTCAACTAACAAGCTCCCAATCATAAATATAAAAGCCACCTCGTAAGAGATGGCTAAAAAAATACCCGAGGAGCTCTAAAAAGGACGCCATTCACTTTCTGACTTAAATACCACTCCTGAAAAATCTTTGTTCTCGATTAATTCAGCCAGTTTTTCATCGACACATAATAACCACTCGATAGCATCCAGTTGAAATATAGTTTTCTGCATTTCAATATCTTTCTTAAGGACAACTCGATCAATTGAATCAACCTCTCCATCAAACTCACTAAATATTGAATGATTTCTATCCAGTAAATCGCAAATCGCAAGAACATTTAAAAAATAGTATTCACCAAAACTTTTACCTTGGTAATTAACCTCAATCGGTAGGAATTCAACTTCACTCGTTTGTGTGTGCTTAGAAATTAAATCAGATAACCGTCGACTCACGATTAATAAAGGACCACTAAGAAAACTATCCGCAGGCTTGTCATCTGATATGACATCAATAGTAACTTTTGGCCATTTGTCTCCTAGGGCAACGCCTCCCGTCAGATTCAATCCTATTAATACACTAGACTGCGTTACTTTGCCTTGAGTAAAATCGGAGTCTCTATCTACCTTGTTGGTCCAAATTTTAAGTGTCATTACTACTTCCTACTTTTCCATTGCGGATCATCCAATTGCGATCGAGCTTCATTCTTTTCCAGAGCATTCCTAATGTTACTTTCTGTTTTTCCAATTTCATCTACAAAAATCATATCATCGATCAAACCACGACCATACTTAGTTTACAACGCTCTCATTTCTCGTCGAACTAAAGCACCTGAGAACCTTGGTGCCTTGCACTTAGATGTCTACCCACGTGTCAGGGAAGGCCTATTTCGACAGATGTTTTAATATTAGTTGGAAGTGCAATCCCATTTGCACCTCTGTTAATGTTGTAATCAAGTTCGGTAGCTCTATGCATGACCGGATATTCCTGAGCAATATTGATACTAATTTGGTGATTTCCAGCATGGTTTTCAGGTAACCCGCCAACTATTTCGTTATTTAACTTGAGCCCACAACCTCTTCTTAAAGAACCGCCATAATAATTCGCAACACTCCCCTCCTTTGAGTTTTATTTAAGGGGATGATTTGGACAATTTCCTCTATACCTACAACATATTGAACTTTGCGTTTACTACCATCTGAATGATTGATATAACGATGAAAAGTAACTTCGTTCTTCTCGCAATCAATATGGTCTAAATCGTATTCATATCGAATATGATTTTTAACTTTGGGTTTTCTGATAATGCCACGAATGATTGGTCGTTCGGCAAACAACAAACTCCCCACCATAAATATAAAGCCATTTCAAGAGAAAGATGGCTTATAGACTGAATTGCTAACTAAAGGGTGTTATTGAGTGATCTTCCCTGCTTTTACATCTTCTAGCCAACGTCCTTCAACAAGATAGGGTGGAAGCCAACCGGTTTCAACAGATAGACGGTTGCCTCTGTCGTACCACATGCAAGCCATGCCAAGCAGAGGGAAATTAATGAACGTGCGGAGCCCTATTCTATCTGGCCCTAATTCTCTAAGATGATATTTCTCTTGGAACTGTAGGTTTTTAACGAGCACTTCCTCAAAATCATAACCAATATTAGTAGTGAGCGCTGCGAAGGTTTCTAGGATCCCCATCGCAATTTCCAACGCCCAATTATCCCCTTGAGCTACCGCTGCGTCCATTGCTGCAACCAGCTTATTAGGATAATCCGATGTGCGGTTGTGGAACGACTGAATGACGTCTACTAGCATATAAGACAGCTCACCCGCTTTGGTAGAGCTCTGTCTCATCAAAGAAATCGAAAAGTTCGCTAACACATCCATGCTAGCTTTGTCACGAACGATGACAGAGGTAAAATACGCATCTAGCCACATTGAGGGGCAAATGAAGCCTGTTTTTAAAATACCTTCGCCTTTCCATGTTACTTCTGGATAATCAGGTAATTTAATGCTTTGAGGCTCGCTTGGCTTGATGGCAAGTTGATGGTAAAAAGCACGCATCAATGATGATTCATATAGACATAGCGTGCCGATTCTCTCATCATCGTCTAATGGAGGTAACCATGTATACAGACGGAGCTGATAAGAAATACCATCGCTCAAGTAAACCAAGTTTTCTCTTTTTATAGATATACGCCTTTTCCTTTTGTCTAAACTCTCTTTTATTTCTTCTCGATAAGCTTCTCTTTCAAAATCACTTAGTTCAACATGAGCTACTCGTTCAACCTTTTTTACCTCTGAGCTATCAACCACTTCTGAACTCTCCTATATCTATATCAAACTCTTTTGCTTTGAACTTGGAAACCTTACCGCTAGAGGGTATTTCTGCTTGTGTATGTAATTTCAGTTGGTGCCTCGTAAATCATATCAAAGTCGCCTGGCTTCGAAATTGAGGCTCTATGTAACAACAGTTCAAAGGCTGAGCATATATTCCAAAAATGCCTCAAATGTTGTCCATGATTGGGCTTCTTTACCAAACAATTCATCTATGAAAAGGGCTACTTGCCCCGATCTTTCTGATTCATTTGAAAATAAAAAGTAGTAGCCACCTCCGGCATAGCGCTCTAATACGCAACCGTTTTGTGGTATTTTCTCAAAATCACTCGGTATCTCATCCTCGCGAAGTTCAAGAGTGCGCTCAACTGTAAGATAGTCCTCATCTTCAGAGTATCCATAAATCGTATGACCAAACCACTCAACGTAACCATATTTTCTTAGAAAAACTTTATATGGCTCCGGAAAGGATAATCCTAGCTGATTTTCCATTTCATGAATTGATACGTCATTCAACTCTCCAAAGCACTCAAACCCTTCTTTTTCGGTGAATTGATCGAGCATTACGTCTAAGCTTCTCATATTTAAAACTCTATTTTTGATATATATTTTGCCTTCATCGTACCAGTGCAATCGCTTATTGTACTTCTGATGAGGCTTGGAATTCATTACCCTGAAGTTATTGAACGAGTTATCCCCTTTCCGAAATAAAAGAGGTCTTATGGTGAATGATTAAATCCGTCGAGAAGTCTTCCTGATTTAATCATTTTGAACAACTGCTTTGAAGTAAAACGCTTCGCTGCCTCTTTTGTAATCGCGTAACAACGAACCCCTCACCATAAACTTATAAGCCACCTCGTAAAAGATGGCTTATAAGTAAAGAGAATTTATCTAGTGATCTTCCCTGCTTTTACATCTTCTAGCCAACGTCCTTCAACAAGATAGGGTGGAAGCCAACCGGTTTCAATAGATAGACGGTTGCCTTTGTCGTACCACATACATGCCATGCCAAGCAGAGGGAAGTTGATAAAAGTTCTGATGCCTATCCTATCTGGTCCCAATTCTCGAAGATGATATTTCTCTTGGAACTGTAGGTTTTTAACGAGCACTTCCTCAAAATCATAACCAATATTAGTAGTGAGCGCTGCGAAGGTTTCTAGGATCCCCATCGCAATTTCCAACGCCCAGTTATCCCCTTGAGCTACCGCCGCGTCCATTGCTGCAACCAGCTTATCTGGGTAGTCCGATGTGCGGTTGTGGAACGACTGAATGACGTCTACTAGCATATAAGATAACTCGCCCGCTTTGGTAGAACTCTGTCTCATCAAAGAAATAGGAAAGTTTGCCAATACGTCCATGCTAGCTTTGTCACGCACAATCACCGAAGTAAAATAAGCATCTAACCATCGATTAGGGTGTAAACATCCAGTTTTCAAAATACCTTCGCCTTTCCATGTCACTTCTGGATAATCAGGTAATTTAACGCTTTGAGGTTCATTTGGTTTAATGGCAAGTTGATGGTAAAAAGCACGCATCAATGATGCCTCATAAAGGCAAAGTGTTCCGATTTGTTCAGTTTCTATTGAAGATGGAAAGCAACTATACCACCTCACTTGTTCTGAAACGTCGTCGCTAAGAGCGACTAAGTTCTCCCTGCGGATTGCTATTAGCTCTTTGCGCTCATCTAAATCTTCATTGATATACATTTGGTAGTCAGCGACATCATTTGGTGTCAATTGAGGTTCCGCCTTTCTCCTCATGCTAACTTTCTTTTTATTATCAGACATTTAATCCAGTCCTAATTCTACGTTAAATTCTTTTACATTAACTGAAGAAACCTCTCCAGCATCAGAAATAGCCGCTGCGGTGTGAATATATCTAACAGGAGTTTTTTTTCTCAATGCTTTTTATACTTCTGGCCGCTTTCTATTCGGTTGTATCTTTGTCCTTTTGAGCCATTAGATCAGTAATTGCAGTTGCATATTCAGTTGTCCCTTGCTGATATGCCATATTTCCAACCTTACGGCTGTCTAGTGGGCTAATACCTCTTAACGTCTACGAGAATAATTTCCCTGGGTTTTGGGTTCTTCTACAAGGTAGGCCATACCGTAGTCTCCTGGTTGTAAGAAAACACGCCATTATTTTTTAGGGGACAACTCCTAGTTAAGTGACATACCGTTGAGTCTTAGCCATAAAATGCCATGTGTCACGAAACATGAACGCCAAAAATAGAGATCTAACCTATTTTTTCCAGTACCCTCTAGATGCTCGCTCTGGGATTACCAGATTCCAAACAGATTTACTGCCTATAGATTCGTAAAACTCGGCGGCCCCGATCTCTTTAGTGGACGGCTGAAACCAATGAGGTTGAGGCACTTTTTTAGAATTCCATTAGAAACTGCCATAGCAATTGCTGTTTCACAGCACTCAACGTCGGTCAAGCCTTTGAAGGGGCCCTCCTTATATAAAATAAGTTTTTTCCGAGCCACTATATTGAGCAATTACAGACGTAACTGCCTTTCTATCACCATTATTTATTTTCAAAGTAAGCCCTGACTTTCCTAGCAAGGCTTTTAAATCGCACTCATTATTAGTAACCCACTTTTTAAGAGCCATATCATTAATAATGTTATCTCTGAAATTTATGAGTATAGTCACAAGATCATCTTCAAAATTCATTTTATCCTCAACTTTGTAATGGGATAACCTAGCTATCGTCCCAACTTTTAGTTTCTCCTAGAAATTGATTAACTCCACCTTCACCGACTGCTGGGTAAAAATCGCTCGTAGGCTCCCATCCAACGCTTAATGCCCCCAAAAAGGGCGAGATACCGTTAGTTTTATTAATTCATTGACTGGAATTTTGACTAGAGCTTCTGATATGTTTTTTACCTTTTGGCTTTCGGATTTTGACTTGCGAGAGAACGCCATCTTCTCCGACGGATGACTCTTTTGCTGCCTCTAAAATCTGATCGCAAACCTCTTGGGGGAAAGTTATTTTGTGCCTGATACTCTGCCAACATTTGCTGTAAGCGTTTTTCACAGAGGAAACCTGTTGAGTCAATCCACTAGATGGAGTTGATTGAATATCGGTAAACATATAATCCACCTCGTGAAAGGTGGATTATTTACTGAATTGCTAACTAAAGGATTTATCGAGTGATCTTCCCTGCTTTTACATCTTCTAACCAATGTCCTTCGACGAGATAAGGAGGAAGCCAACTGGTTTCAATAGATAGACGGTTGCCTTTGTCATACCACATACATGCCATACCAAGCAGAGGGAAAGATATGAAGGTTTCTATAGAAATTAAGCCCTCTGGCTTATCGAGCCTCATTTGGTATTGCTCTTGGAACTGTAGGTTCTTAATGAGTACTTCTTCAAAGTCATAACCGATGTCAGTTGTCAGGGCCGCAAAAGTTTCCAAAATACCCATGGCGATTTCTAATGCCCAATCATCACCCTGAGAAACTGCCGCGTCCATCGCGGCCACCAGTTTATCAGGGTAGTCCGACGTGCGGTTATGGAACGACTGAATGACATCTACTAGCATATAAGACAGCTCACCCGCTTTGGTAGAGCTCTGTCTCATCAAAGAAACCGGAAAGTTCGCCAATACATCCATGCTAGGTTTATCACGCACAATCACCGAAGTAAAATAAGCATCAAGCCACATTGAAGGACAAATAAAGCCTGTTTTAAAAATACCTTCACCATCCCATGTCACTTCTGAATAGCCGAGTATCTGGATACTTAATTCTTCATTGGGATTCATAGCAAGTTGATGATAACAGGCTCCCATTAAAGAAGTTTCGTAAAGACGTAATGTACAAATTTGTTCGTCTTCATGCGTAGTTTGAAACCAGGTATACCAGCGAGCCTGGTCGATGGCAAAATCACCAAGACTAACCAAGTTTTCTCGCCTGACCTTAAGACCTTCTTTTCTGTTATCTAAAACCCGGTTTATAAAATTTTTTTTACTCACAATGGCTTGTGTGTCAAGTTCAGGATTTGCTTTGCGCTCTACAATCTTGATCGATTCTTTACTTTGCATTTTGACTTAATCCTTTTGAATCAATTTTAAACTCTACTACTTCTACTACTACGTCTGAGGGCTTCAAGCTATTCGAGTAAAAGGGCTTAGGTATCTTTAAAAAGGACACATAATGCCAAGTGTAACGCAACAAAACGTCAGAAATGATGACCTAGCTCCCTTTGAATCTTAGCGAATTATATTTCCGGCTTTTACATCCTCTAACCAACACCCTTCGACGAGATATGGAGGAAGCCAACCAGTTTCGACAGATAAACGGTTGCCTTTGTCGTACCACATACAAGCCATGCCAAGCAGAGGGAAGTTAATAAAAGTGCGGATGCCTGTCCTATCTGGTCCTAATTCTCGAAGATGATATTTTTCTTGGAATTGTAGGTTTTTGACTAGCACTTCCTCAAAGTCATAACCAATGTTAGTAGTGAGCGCTGCGAAGGTCTCTAGGATCCCCATCGCAATTTCCGACGCCCAGTTATCCCCTTGAGCTACCGCTGCGTCCATTGCTGCAACCAGCTTATCAGGATAATCCGATGTGCGATTGTGGAACGACTGAATGACGTCTACTAGCATATAAGACAGCTCACCCGCTTTGGTTGAGCTCTGTCTCATCAAAGAAATCGGAAAGTTCGCCAATACATCCATGCTGGGTTTATCACGAACGATGACAGAGGTAAAATACGCATCTAGCCACATTGAAGGACAAATGAAACCTGTTTTTAAAATACCTTCGCCTTTCCAAGTTATTTCAGGATGATCAGGTACCTTAACCGTCAAAGGGCTTTCAGGTTTTTGAGCTAGTCGATGATAGCTAGCTTGCATTATCGAGGCTTCAAATAGACGCAGCGTTCCTATTCGGTCATTTAGTTCAGACACTGGAAACAAAGTATATAACCTAACTTGCTCCCAAACCCCGTCTGTTAGATATATCAAGTTTTCGCGCTTTATTGTGATACGATGTTTTCTTTTCTCTAAGTTTTTTTCTATTTGTTTTGTATAGTAATTAAGTTCCTCAGTATTCAACTCGTAGGCTGCTTTTCTATTTATCTTTTTCATACTAACTTTACTTCCCTTAACCTAATTCTTCGAGGCTAATATCAAACTCTTTTACATTCACTTTAGATACGCCATCTGAAGCATCAATTTCTGTTGTACCAGCTTTTTGTTCAGACATTAATTTAACGATTTCCGCCGCATATTTGCTTGTCCCTTGCTGATATGCTTCATTGCCAATTTTACGACTGCCGAGCGGCCTGCTGCCACCCTTAGCCTCGACGATGATGATTTCTTCAGTATCATCTGAGAGGTACACCATATTGAAATCACCTGGTTTCGATCCCTAAGTTGCAAGGTCTTTGGGATGGCTCAACTTAGCATTAGGGCGTATATTCCGAATAAAGTCATCCGCGACCAACTCACCAATTTTTGCAGACTGCTGGTTAATATTACCAATTTGAGCGTGATATCCCTCTTTGCTAGCTCGAGCGTCCATTGCCTCTTGACGCTCTTTCAAGCATTCATCAATTTTTGCTTTGTTTCTTTCTGTTAGCTCATAATCACTCGTATTGAGTTCAGACTTTTTTATACTATGCCAGTATTGGCTGCCCCAAACCTGTTGGGTCAATCCACTGGATATGGTGGACTGCATATTGGTAATGCCACCAATGATGGAGCGTTCAACAAACAACAAGCTCCCCACCTCAAACGTAAAAGCCACCCCATGAGAGATGGCTTGTATATTGATTTGCTAAAGGAGTTTATCGAATGATCTTCCCTGCTTTTACATCTTCTAGCCAACGTCCTTCGACGAGATAAGCTGGAAGCCAACCAGTTTCAACTGACAAACGGTTGCCTTTGTCGTACCACATACAGGCCATGCCAAGAAGAGGGAAAGATATGAAAGTTTCTATAGAAATCAAGTCCTCTGGCTTATCGAGCCTCATTTGGTATTTCTCTTGGAAATGTAGGTTTTTAACGAGCACTTCCTCAAAATCATAACCAATATTAGTAGTGAGCGCTGCGAAGGTTTCTAGGACCCCCATCGCAATTTCCAACGCCCAGTTATCCCCTTGGGCTACCGCTGCGTCCATTGCTGTAACCAGCTTATCAGGATAATCCGGTGTGCGATTATGAAACGACTGGATGACATCTACTAACATGTAAGACAGCTCACCCGCTTTAGTAGAGCTCTGTCTCATCAAAGAAATCGGAAAGTTCGCCAACACATCCATGCTAGCTTTGTCACGGACGATGACAGAGGTAAAATAGGCATCTAGCCACATTGAAGGACAAATGAAGCCTGTTTTTAAAATACCTTCGCCTTTCCAGGTCACTTCTGGGTATCTAGGTAATTGAATACTTTGAGGTTCGTCAGGCCTCATCGCTAACTGATGATAAAACGCGCGCATTAATGACGCTTCATACAGGCAAAGTGTTCCGATTTGTTCATTTTCTATGGAGTGTGGGAACCACGAGTACCATCTCACTAGATAAAACGATTCATCACTTAAAGCAACTAAGTTTTCTCTACGAATACTGATTACCTCTTTGCGCGTGTCAAGGTCTTCATCAATATCAGAACTATAGCCTTTGATTAACTCCGAGGTCAGCTTTGGATCAGCATTTCTTTTTATTTTAATTTTGTCAGACATTTTAAAACTTCCCTAAATCTACATTAAATTCTTTTACTTTAATCTTTGAAACTTTCCCTGGTTCAGAGATTGGGGTTTTAGTATGTATCTATCTAATTGGGCGTCCACTCCTCGAAGCGTTTCTTATTGATTTAGCTGTTTCCCACTCTGTTGTATTTCGCCCATTCCTAGACATCTTACCAACTATTGCCGCTGCATATTTAGACGTTCCTTGCTGACATGCTTCGTTTCCTATTTTTCTACTACCCAAAGGACTGCTCCCCCTTTGGCCTCAACAATGATAATTTCACCTAGTGGTGGCTCTTCCACCTCGTAAACCATATCAAAGTCGCCCGGCTTCGAAATTGAGGTTCCAATATCTTTGGGATGAAGCAGCTTAGCATTAGGACGTTTACTCCGAACAAAGTCATCCTCGACCGTTTCACAATTTTTGCCGATTGTCTATTGATTTTACTTATTTGCGCGTTATATCCATCTTGGCCAATCCGAGCGTCCATTGCCTCTTGACGTTCTTTCAAGCATTCATCAATTTTTGCTTTGTTTCTTTCTGTTAGCTCATAATCACTCGTATTGAGTTCAGACTTTTTTATACTATGTCAGCATTGGCTGCCCCAAACCTGTTGGGTCAACCCACTGGATATGGTGGACTGCATATTGGTAATGCCACCCCATGAGAGATGGCTTATATATTGATTTGCTAAAGGAGTTTATCGAATGATCTTCCCTGCTTTTACATCTTCTAACCAACGTCCTTCGATGAGATAGTGAGGAAGCCAACCAGTTTCAACAGATAGACGGTTGCCTTTGTCGTACCACATGCAAGCCATGCCAAGCAGAGGGAAATTAATAAACGTGCGGATCCCTATTCTATCTGGTCCTAATTCTCGAAGATGATATTTCTCTTGAAACTGTAGGTTTTTAACGAGCACTTCCTCAAAATCATAACCAATGTTAGTAGTGAGCGCTGCGAAGGTTTCTAGGATCCCCATCGCAATTTCCAACGCCCAGTTATCCCCTTGAGCTACCGCTGCGTCCATTGCTGCAACCAGCTTATCAGGATAATCCGGTGTGCGGTTGTGGAACGACTGAATGACGTCTACTAGCATATAAGACAGCTCACCCGCTTTGGTAGAGCTCTGCCTCATCAAAGAAATTGGAAAGTTCGCCAATATGTCCATACTTGGCCTGTCACGCACAATTGTCGATATGAAATACATATCAAGCCATCTATTAAGATTTATGCACCCCGTTTTTAAAATGCCTTCCCCGTCCCACTTTACTTCAGGATAGTCGAGAATCTTGATAGTTAATTCATCATTGGGATTCATAGCAAGTCGATGATAACAAGCGCCCATTAGAGAAGTTTCGTAAAGACGTAATGTACAAATTTGTTCGTCTTCATGCGAGGTTTGAAACCAGGTATACCAGCGAACCTGGTCAATGGCGAAATCACCAAGACTGACCAGGTTTTCCCGCCTGATTTTAAGACCCTCTTTTCGCTGATCTAGTATCTTATTGATAAATTCTTTCTCAGAAGAAACTCCACTTTCACTCAACTCAGGGTTTGCTTTGCGTTCTACAACTTTACTTTGCATTTTAACTTAGTCCTTTGGAATCAATTTTAAATTCTGACACTTCTACTTTTACATCTGAGACATTCCCACCTTCAGGGATGTTTGCTTGAGTATGTATATATCGAATAGGTATACCGAACGAAGCTGCATGTTGAATTTTTCTTGCTGTTATTTTTTCAGTCGTCCCTTCCTTTTTTTCAGACATTAGGTTGGTGATTTCTGCAGTGTATTCCGTTGTCCCTTGCTGATATGCCATATTTCCAATTTTTCTACTACCCAAAGGACTGCTCCCCCCTTTGGCCTCAACAATTATAATTTCACCTGGTGGCGGCTCTTCCACCTCGTAAACCATATCAAAATCGCCCGGCTTCGAAATTGAGGTTCCAATATCTTTGGGATGAAGCAGCTTAGCATTAGGACGTTTACTCCGGACAAAGTCATCCGCGGCTAACTCACCAATTTTTGCAGACTGTTGGTTAATATTGCCAATTTGAGCATTATATCCCTCTTCGCCAGTTCGAGCGTCCATTGCCTCTTGACGCTCTTTCAAGCATTCATCAATTTTTGCTTTGTTTTTTTCTGTTAGCTCATAATCACTCATATTGAGTTCTGAGTTTTCTTTATACTCTGCTTTATTCAGCACAAGATCTTCAGTGAAGATCGTGCAACCTTCTTCCTCGCCAACTTTCTCTGAGTCAAAAACATGCGCATTTACAAATTCCTCAATCCCAACAACATACTGCACTTCGTGTCTGCTGCCATCTGAATGATTGATATGACGATAAAAAGTAATCTCGTTTCTCTCACAATGAATATGGTCTAAATCGTATTCATATCGAATATTGTTTTTACCTTTGGGTTTTCGGATTTTGACTTGCGAACGAACGCCATCTTCTCCGACAGATGACTCTTTTGCTGCTTCTAAAATCTGATCGCAAACCTCTTGGGGAACGTTGTTTTGCGCCTGATACTCAGCCAGCATTTTCTGCAAGCGTTTTAGCCCTTCTTCACAAAGAAAACCTGTTGGGTCAATCCACTGGATGGGGTTGATTGAATATCGGTAAACATATAAGCCACCTCGTGAAAGGTGGCTTATATACTGAATTTCTATATAAATGATAATTTATCGTGTGATCTTCCCTACTTTTACATCTTCTAGCCAACGCCCTTCAACGAGATAAGGAGGAAGCCAACCGGTTTCAACAGATAAACAGTTACCTTTGTCGTACCACATACAAGCCATGCCAAGCAGAGGGAAAGAGATGAAGGTTTCGATTGAAATCAATTTTTTAGGAGCATCCAAGCGCATTTGATATTGCTCCTGGAACTGCAGGTTCTTAATGAGTACCTCTTCAAAGTCATAATCAATATCGGTTGTCAGGGCGGCAAAGGTTTCTAAAATGCCCATGGCGATTTCTAATGCCCAGTCATCACCCTGAGCAACTGCAGCGTCCATTGCTGCGACTAGCTTATCGGGGTAATCCGATGTGCGGTTGTGGAATGACTGAATCACATCCACCAGCATGTAAGAAAGCTCACCAGCCTTCGTAGAACTTTGTTTCATCAGAGAAATCGGAAAGCTCGCCAATACGTCCATACTTGGCCTGTCACGCACGATCACCGAAGTGAAATAAGCATCAAGCCATCGGTTAGGGTGTAAACACCCCGTTTTTAAAATACCTTCACCTTTCCAGGTTACTTCCGGGTATCCAGGTAATTGAATACTTTGAGGCTCGTCAGGTCTCATGGCGAGCTGATGATAAAATGCACGCATTAATGATGCTTCATATAGACATAGTGTGCCGGTTCTCTCATCATCATTTAATGGAGGTAGCCATGTATACAGGCGAATTTGCTCAGACACATCATCACTCAAATAAACCAAGTTTTCTCTTTTTATCGCAATGCGCCTTTTTCGTTTATCTAAGTTCTCTTTTACTTCTTCTCTGTAAGCATCTATTGCCGCTTGAGTTAGACTAATATGAGCCAATCGCTCAATCTTTTTTAATTCCTTGGCATCAAACATTTCCAAATTCTCCCATGTCTATATCAAATTCTTTCGCTTTAATTTTCGAGACTTTACCATCTGAAGATATTTCTGCTTGTGTATGAATATAACGAATCGGAATATCATCTTTGATAGCGGATTTGATGTGATTTGCAGCAATCTTTTCCGTTGTACCTTGTTCTTGCTTAGACATCTCACCAATAATTGCTGCTGTATATTCAGTTGTCCCTTGCTGATATGCCATATTTCCAATTTTACGACTGCCGAGCGGGCTGCTGCCACCCTTAGCCTCGACGATGATGATTTCTTCAGGATCATCTGAGAGGTACACCATATCGAAATCACCTGGTTTCGATCCCGAAGTTGCAAGGTCTTTGGGATGGATCAACTTAGCATTAGGGCGTATATTCCGAACAAAGTCATCCGCGACCAACTCACCAATTTTTGCTGACTGCTGGTTAATTTTAGCAATTTGGGCGTTATGCCCTTCTTCGCCGCTACGCGCATCCATTGCCTTTTGACGTTCTGCTAAACACTCATCAACCTTTTGTTTGCATTCTTCAGAAAGTTTGTATTTCTCATCCTCATCCTTATTATTGAATTCGAATTCTGAGTTATCCTTGTAATCCGCTTTATTCAGCACTAGGTCCTCGGTGAAGATGGTGCAGGTCTTATCGCCACCGACCTTCTCTGAATCAAACACGTGAGCATTAACAAACTCTTCTATCCCGACTACGTACTGCACTTCATGTTTGCTTCCGTCAGAATGATTAATGTGGCGATAAAAAGTAATCTCGTTCTTCTCGCAATCAATATGGTCTAAATCGTATTCATATCGAATATGATTTTTACCTTTGGGTTTTCGGATTTTGACTTGCGAGCGAACGCCATCTTCTCCGACGGATGATTCTTTTGCAGCTTCTAAAATCTGATCGCAAACCTCTTGGGGGACATCGCTTTGCGCCTGATACGCTGCCAACATTTGACCCAAGCGTTTTAGCCCTTCTTCACAAAGGAAACCTGTTGGATCAATCCACTGGATAGGATTGACTGCATATTGGTAATGGTTAATGCCACCAGCAATAGATATCGGATCTTGTTGGATAAAGCGTCCTAGCTTAGGATCGTAATACCGAGCGAGGTTGTAGTGTAAGTCGGTTTCTTGATCGAAGTACTGCCCTTGAAAACGCACTGGATTTACTACTTTTTCAATATGTACATGAGCAAAGCCATGAGCATCGTAGCTGGCACTCCATACAACATTCCCCTCGCAATCGATCAGTCGCTCTGGTTTACCAACTTGATCGCACTGGTACCAATAAATAACGTCATTTTCTAGCAGTGCCACTGGCGTGTAGGTTTCTGGTTGATATAGGTACCAGCGGAAAGCACATGAAGAGCGTTCACCAATTAAACGTTCCCCTTCCCACAAGAACTCCGTAACGCCTTGTTGTGTAATTTTCTTCGTCCTGCGCCCTAATGCATCATATTCATATTGACTGATGCCATCGTCAGTGTGAACTTCAATGAGCTGATTTAACGCATCAAATACGCGAGTCTGAACATGTCCTTGCCCCTCACGTTTTGTCTGGTTTCCTTGCGCGTCATATTTGAACCGAACACCATCGTGTACTTCAATACGATCAGCGAATACCTCTGAAGATGGCAAAGTAGGATTGCCAAAACTATCGTATTCAAATTTAGTCACTTCTCCGGAAGCATTGACTCGTTTCAGTTGCCCTAAGGTATCGTACTGATAGTGCGTTGCTCCTGCCGTATTATCAATGATTGATGAAATACGGTTTTGCGCATTGTAAACGTACTTTTTCTCTCTATCAGGCCAATGTTGTTCGACCAAACGACCAACACCATCATAAATGATGCGCTCATTAAAATGTGCCGTTTCAATTTGGGAAACTCGTCCCATTTCATCGTAATGAAATTTGATTTGAGGTAAATCTAGGTTTCCAAATCGAATCGCTGAAAAACGCCCATATCGATCATAAGAGAAGCTCAGCTCCGTATTATCTGGCAGTACCTGAGATACGCGTTGGCCAACTCTGTTAAACTCCTGCGCTATCTCAAACTGACCTTGAATTCGCTTTGTTAAATGCCCGAATGAAGAGTATTGGTATTGCAATGTTTGATGGCGATTGGATGCGAAAGTAAGTCGCCCACCAAGCGTATAATTGAAGTGGTTCTCTACAATACTGCGACCATTTCCTGCTTTGACGTGCTTGAGATAACCCGCAGCGTCATAGCGGTACAGCACGGTCCTATCGGCGACTTGCTTACGATGGATGCGCCCCATATCGTCATAATCCAATTGGCTTTGTAGATTATCAAAGCCAACAGTTCCTGATAGCTGGCCTTCATCGTCATACAGGAATTCGAACTCTAAGCCGTCACTCCGAACTAATTTAGTCAGGTTACGTTGTTGATCGTATTCGTAAGAAATATGGCTGCCATCGGGAAAGATGACTGCTTCTTGTTGCGCGAGTGCTCCCCATTGATACGAGGTAATGCCTGCTGGCGTTCGAATCTGAGCAACACGGCTGTGCTCATCGTAAGAATATTCTTCGCTATAACCGACTTTGTCTTCGTCGTTAAAATAACGAACTGATGTACGCCTGCCAAATTGATCATAAGCGAGTTGAGCAATACACCCATCGGGATAAGCAACGCCATTCACTAAATCTTCTTCATTGTAGCTATAACGAAGTAATGTACCGTCTATTTCATTCGCGATAAGTCTTTGTTGTTCATCCCACCACCACTGACTTTTCTTACCATCTTCAGACTCTTTTTTGACGACTTGACCGTGTTTATCGTAATCATACTCCGTGACACAGCCGAACTGATCGGTATCCCAAACTCTTTGACCGAGACTATTGTAGTAAGCCTTCTCGATATCCCCGTCAGGTGAAACCGTTTTAACTAACTTACCTAAGCCGTCATAGCCATATTGAATTTCTTTGCCAGAGGAATGAAACTTAGAAACTAATTGACCATGCTGATTATATTGATAATTGACCGTTGACTGATCAGGATAGATAGCTTGTGCTTTTCGTCCTAATTCATCATATTGCCATCTCCAAGTTCTACCTGTGGGGCTTATTTTCTCAAGTAGGTTACCCTGCTCGTCATGCAAGAAAGACCATTGATTATCTAACGAGTCAGAATAAGAAGAGTGATTTCCTTGATAATGGAAGCGATAGTCATAAATTCCTGCGTCCCCAACGTTTCTGATGCACTTCGCTTTTGCACCTTCGCCATCCCATTCAAAATAATGAGTAAAGCCAGTTGGTCGTACACGCTTAACAATTAAATGGCCGAGGTATTGATACTGTTCCTTTAGGCCCAAATGATTAGTTGCACTGACCAAATCATCGTGCTCATCATAGGTATAAGTTGCCAGAACTTTTTGGGACTTTGCATTAAGCAGTTCTACAAGGCGTCCTTGCTTATCATATTGACATTCAAGAACCGGACGCTTGTTATATGCGATCTCGATCAATCGATGGTTTCGAGAATACTGCAATTGAAACGTTGAAAACGTGCCATTTCTAACTTGTTTAACAAGCCAGCGATCATCTTTTTGTTCAAATCGATATTGATGCCCATTAGCGAGCGTCACGATCCGAGTTGCTGAATTTAGGAAATAACAGCTCGCACCAGCGTATATCTGGTAACTTGTTGCTCCAATATCTACTGGCTCAAATTCTGTGATATCTGCCTTATCGTCAACAAACTCCCAAGCGATAACGTTGTCTTTCTCGTCCGTCTTCTCGCGTAATTCAAACTGAAATGCATGTCGCCAACCAAAGCCCATTCCATGATTTACATCCGACTGCGAAGAGCGGTAAGTGCGCTGCCAAGTAGTACCTTGTTGTAGCTCGATATCATAGAGTTCGAGAATTTCTTCACCCGTCACAAGTGATACAGGATCACCGGCTTTCTCATGTTTTTCGCTGCTTTGTTGCTGAGGCTTGGCGGATGCGGCACTTCTGCCACTCTTTTTATTCGACTTCCCCTTTCCCTTCGATGGTTTTGCATTGACGGTATTTTGAGTTGGTGGAGGCGTAACCGCTGACGAGAGTGCGTAGTTTTCGCCGGTAGGTACAATTCGAGCGACATGCAAATAACCGTTCACCAAAGCATTGGCAAACGTTGAATTATAGTGTTGGGAAGTAAGCTCACCGTCAGGTATGTTTGGTTTGAATTGACCAATCGCATAGAACAAGTCCTCGACAGAGCGAAGGTCAAGCTCACCAAAGCTCTCAAGAAACTCTATTGCCTCTTGTTTGGTCACGAATGTTTTAGGTTCGCCGCTAGTAAGTAACTGACCTGAAAAGTGATAGCTTTCGCCAAAGCGATTCGTGATAGGAATGACGAATTGAGGGATCATAGCCGTAACGTGTTTGTCCTTTTCTTACCTTGCCGCATCATTTAATGCTCGTTTCGCTCTTTTTATTTGTGAGAGCAAGATGCCTTAATCAAACATCCTCCGATAGAGATTCCTCTGTATGCGTAGACTGAATGTATTGATGGCAATTTTCACGTATGCAACTCTTTGAGTTTCTGAGCGCAGCGTACTTTAACGGGACGATGAATCCTGAGTAAATGAACAATAGCGTGAGTGAGACTAATGTCTCATCGTGACGCGATTTTTTTACATGTTTCTTACTTAACTATGATTTCCTGCCCAGTTACGTAAATTCACTCAATAAGTTGCATCAAGTATCACCCCTGCGACTAAGCGCTTCATATTTGAGACAAAACAGCAACAAAAAACCGCCTGTTACGGCGGTTTTGCTTAAAGAATATTGATTAAAGGTTTGGACCTGTCGATGGTCTGTGTGGTTGGTTATTGCGCAGTTGCTGCATCCCTTGAAACATTCGCATAAACCACACCAAGATGGCTAATACAGCAAACACCATCCCTACCCAAGGAATAAAGTAAGCGATGGTTTCAAGCAAAGTACTATGCAACCAATAATCACTCACGCCAACGAGTACACCATTAGAAGTCGCGACGGTGACGATCAACACAACAAAAAACGTCAGGTAGAGAAAGAAGGTGCGAATTAAACCGTAGTAATGAGAAATCACTACGTCGCTGTCTTCTCCCTTATCTAATCGGTAACCCGCATAGATAATTGCGATAACGCCTGAGATCAGAAACGTAAACGGGGTCAGACAGCTCAGGATGTACGCAACCCAAATCCCGTTATGAGGTTTGTTCATTCGCTTTCGCTCCTTTTACTTCCGTTTGTGCCGTATCTGTTTCACCCATCGCTTCTTTGGACTTCACTTCCTCATACCAAAGATCGTGATGCTCTTTCGCCCATGTTTCATCAACTTCACCTGTCACCATGCCTTCTAGCGCACCTTCCATACCGAATAGACCAATATAGATGTGGAAGATAAAGCCACAGATTAGAATCAGCGCCGAAATCGCATGAACTAAGTTAGAAAGCTCCATGTCACGGCGAGTTTGGCCAAAGATAGGAAAGTCCAGAACTAAGCCACTCACTGCCGCGATAGCACCAAAGAAGATTAACAACCAATAGATTGCCTTCTCACCACCGTTTGAGAAACCAGCTGACGGATGTGTGCCTTTGTGTTTACCAACCATACCGCCCATTTTCATGAACCAACGAACATCAGTCATGTTTGGAATCGACTTGCGCCACCATTTAAAGAGCACGAGCATCAGCAAAATGAAGAACAATGGTCCCATGTAATTGTGGTACTGCTTCGCCAACATGACGATAAAGCCCCAGAACTCAGTAGGAACATACGGTTTTAAGAAGTGCTTACCGTAAACCAGCATCAAACCACTGAATGCCAACGTTAAGAATGTAAACGCCATACTCCAGTGAAGCGCGCGGTCTAAACGAGACCAACGCTTCATTTTTTTACCAGTACGCGGCTTGCTAAGCATCAAAGGACCAACGAATACGTAAGCCATGATAACCATCGCGATACTGCCGAAAATCGCGATAGCACCAGCAGGAGACATCCATTTCTCTTTTAGAATGTACCAAGTCTCACCAGGTTTACTGATCAATACGCCATGTTCTGGCGATTGAGACGTGGTGTAGCCTTCTTGCCCCTCTCTGACTTCGCGCCAATAGTCTGCCCCGGCGAGTTGCGTGATCTCCTGTTGAATAACTTTAGAAGATTGTTCCTCTGCTGAAGTAGGCATTGCGAAAGTCAGCAGCAATGCCGTCATCATTGACAGCATTGCTAGAGATGCACGTTTAAGCGTGTTTAACATGTGCCTCTCCTTACTTAGCTTTTCGTCGCATCGTAAGAAAGATCGTTTCCGTCTGTCCAACCTGCGTTTTTCGCGCCGCGTTCTACCACACGTTGACGGAAAATGTCAGAGACTTTCTCTGCGTCACCCGCAAGCAGCGCTTTGGTTGAACAAAGCGATGCACACATCGGTAACTTGCCTTCTGCGATACGGTTCGCACCGTATTTTTGACGTTCTTCCTCAGAGCCAGGCTCTGTTTCTGGGCCGCCCGCGCAGAAAGTACATTTATCCATTTTGCCACGTTCACCAAACGCCTCTTGTTTAGGAAATTGAGGTGCGCCAAACGGACAAGCAAACAAACAGTAACCACAACCGATACACAGATCTTTATTGTGAAGAACGATGCCGTCTTCGGTATGTTCGAAACAATCAGCTGGACAAACTGCCATACAAGGCGCATCGGTACAGTGCATACAAGCAACAGAGATAGAGTTTTCACCAGCTTCACCGTCGTTTAGTGTTACCACGCGGCGACGTTGAATGCCCCATTCAAGCGCATCGTCGTTTTCGTTCTTACATGCAGTAACACAGCCGTTACACTCGATACAGCGTTTGGTGTCACATAGAAATTTCATTCGTGCCATTGTCAGACTCCTTACGCTTTACGAATGTTACATAGGGTTACTTTGGTTTCCTGCATCAAGGTAACCGGGTCGTAACCGTAAGTGGTTGCCGTGTTAGCCGATTCGCCAACAACGTAAGGTTGTGTACCTTCTGGGTATTTAGGGCGTAGGTCTTCACCTTCGAACTTACCGCCAAAGTGGAACGGAATGAACGCCAAACCAGGTTTCACACGACGTGTTACCATCGCTTTCACCTTGATTCGTCCTTTCTCTGCACCTTCAACCCAAACATCATCACCATCTCTAAAGCCAAGATCGTTCGCGTCTTTCGGGTTCACTTCAACAAACATTTCTTGTTGAAGCTCGGCAAGCCAAGGGTTTGAACGCGTCTCTTCACCACCACCTTCGTATTCAACCAGACGGCCAGAAGTCAGAACGATTGGGTACTCGCCCGATTTGTCTTGCTCTTGAATGGATTTATACAACGTAGGAACACGGAAGATTGCATCTTTGTCTTCCCAAGTTGGGTAATCCGTTACAAGGTCACGACGTGGTGTGTAAAGTGGTTCACGATGCAGTGGCACACGGTCTGGGAACGTCCAAACAATCGCACGCGCTTTCGCGTTACCAAATGGAATACAACCGTGCTTGATCGCGACACGCTGAATACCGCCAGAAAGGTCAGTCTTCCAGTTTTTACCCTCTGCTGCCACTTTCTCTTCAGCAGTTAAGTCGTCCCACCAACCAAGTTGTTTCAACAACTTGTCAGTGAACTCTGGGTAACCGTCTTTGATTTCACAGCCTTTCGAATAACTGTCTTCTGCAAGAAGGCTCTTGCCTTCAAATTCCACACCAAAGCGCGTACGGAAGTTACCGCCACCTTCTGCAACCGTCTTAGACGTATCGTACAGAATGTGTGTACCTGGGTGTTTCATTTCTGGTGTGCCCCAGCATGGCCAAGGTAGACCATAGGTTTCACCGTTGACAGGGCCACCTTCCGCTTCCAATGTGGTTTTGTGGAACGTATGCCAGTTTTGTTGGTGCGCTTTCAAACGCTCTGGGCTTTGGCCTGTGTAACCAATCGTCCACATGCCTTTGTTGAATTCACGCGTTAGGTCTTCAATCACCGGCTGGTTGTTTTCAACACGGATGTTTTTGAACAGAAGATCGGAATAGCCCAGTTTCTTCGAAAGCAGGTACATGATTTCGTGGTCTGGTTTTGATTCAAACAAAGGTTCAATCACCTGATCACGCCATTGTAGAGAGCGGTTAGATGCGGTAACGCTGCCGTGTGTTTCAAACTGTGTTGTTGCAGGAAGCAGGTAAACGCCGTCGGTACGGTCGTTCATTACCGCAGCAACCGTTGGGTATGGGTCCACAATCACCATCATGTCCAACTTCTGCATCGCTTTTTTCATCTCAACACCACGTGTTTGAGAGTTCACTGCGTGTCCCCAGTAGAACATTGCACGGATGTTTTCGCGTTGACGAATGTTGTCTTTGTTTTCCAGTACACCATCAACCCAACGAGATACAGGAATACCTGCACTGTGCATTGGTTTCTGACCGCTATAAGCGTTGTCATCGAAACGACCTTTGATCCATTCGTAATCGATTTCCCACACTTTTGACCAATGACGCCAAGCGCCTTCAGAAAGGCCGTAGTAGCCCGGTAGCGTGTCAGAGAGCACGCCAAGGTCGGTTGCGCCTTGTACGTTATCGTGACCACGGAAGATGTTTGCACCGCCGCCTGATTTACCAATGTTTCCAAGCGCTAGCTCAAGCACACAGTAAGCACGTGTGTTGTTGTTACCAGTAGTATGCTGAGTACCACCCATACACCAAACAATACAGCCCGGGCGATTTTCAGAAAGCAGTTTTGCTGTTTGGTAAACGTCTTCTTCGCTTACGCCTGTTACGCGCTCAACTTCTGCTGGCGTCCATTTCGCCACTTCAGCACGGATCTCATCCATACCGAATACACGTTGACGGATGAACTCTTTATCTTCCCATTGGTTTTCGAAGATGTGCCACAACACACCCCAAATGAATGCTACGTCAGAACCAGGACGAAGTGAGACATAGTGATCCGATTTTGCTGCCGTACGTGTACGACGAGGATCCGCTACGACGATCTTACAGTTGTTCTTCTCTTTTGCGATCAGAATGTGCTGCATCGCTACTGGGTGTGCTTCAGCTGGGTTTGAACCAATGAATAGCATCGACTTACAGTTGTGCATGTCATTGAAAGAGTTGGTCATCGCACCGTAACCCCAAGTATTCGCTACACCCGCCACGGTTGTTGAGTGACAAATACGCGCTTGGTGGTCAACGTTGTTCGTACCCCAAAGTGATGCCATTTTTCGGAACAAATACGCTTGTTCGTTGCTATGCTTTGCGCTTCCCAAGAAGTAAACCGAATCAGGGCCGGACTCTTTACGGATGTCCATCACCTTGTTACCGATTTCTTCGATCGCTTGATCCCAAGAAAGCTTTTTCCACTTACCGTTTTCAAGCTTCATTGGGTATTTAAGACGGCGCTCACCGTGGCCATGTTCACGCAGTGCTGCACCTTTTGCACAGTGACCACCGGCGTTAAATGGGTGGTCGAATGCAGGCTCTTGACCCGTCCAAACACCATTTTGAACTTCTGCGTAAATACCACAACCCACTGAACAGTGAGAACAGATAGTACGTTTTACTTCTGTTTTCGCTTCTGGATCGACTGATTTTGCTTGCGCTTTTTTCATCATTCCCGGTGCGAATAGACTAGCACCAACCACTGCGCCACCAGCGGCAAGCGAAGTGTTTTTCATGAATGCACGACGAGATACGCCAAGCTGGTTCGTTTCTTTGCTCACACTGTCGGAGCGTTTGACAAGTTTCATCCGTTATCTCCTAAAGTGTGTCGTAGTAATCGCGAATGTGTTGAGTTTCACGATACCCTTTCTTCTTCACGTCGTTTTCAGAAGGCTCAACCGTTTCTGAAGCAACGGCCACTTTCGTGGTTCCCGCAACAACAGCACCGGCAACGGCAGCGGTTGTGAAGCCTTTTAGGAGATCCCTACGGCTTGTGTTTATTTCTTTATTATCTTTCATCATTGCTTCCTTACCTTACGGTAGATCTTTGGAGACTCATGCCTCTCTATCGATATGACCAAGTACTGCTCGATTACTCGTAATCAGTGACGTTTTTCACATCAATTTTTAATTTGTTCTTACTGCTTTTGGTGTTCACGCTAAAGCGGACTTGCTCTAACGTTAAAAATGCATCGCAAAGCTGTGCAGCTGGCTTGTAGAAGTTCACGCTTTCGGCGCTCTCTAGTTGGCGCGTAAAAGATTGGAACCAAGGAGCAATGTGTTTGTTAAACACCGCTTGTTGAAGTTCTTCCTCTTCACCTGTCAGCATTGCCATCACTTCGCACAGTGCAGAAATATGGTCTTCAGGCTCTTTCACGTTCTCTTCTCGTTCGATGCCTAAAAGATCCAAATCGCGACGAATTTCCGCTAACGGTTTTTCCATCATCGAGCCAGTGCGATGCCAAGATCCGAATGGCACAACTTCACCACGTCCAATGCCAATAAACAGATCTTGATATTCTTCTTCTAACGCTTCTCGCTGCGCTTCGTTCGCGGCTTGTTGCAGTGCGAGCCAAGCTTTTTGCATCGCGCTCTCAGACGGTTCAATTTCTAGCGATTTCAGGAACGCCAGCATTTCATCACTAGGCGCACTACGAAAAAGTGCAGATAGAACGAGATAAATGTCTGTTCTCAGTGTTTGTTCTTGTTGTGTGTCCACTGCGAGCTCCTAGTATTTTAATTGTTTCATTGGGTCTTCTGCCATCGACTCAAACATGTCGATCACACGGCAGTCTTCACACATCGCGATACGATTGATCGCCGCTTCATCAGAGAAATGAGAGTGACCGCGTAACTTGTTTTGTAGCATGTCGATCATCGATTGCGGAGCAAAGGGCTTGTGACAACGAATGCACTCGGCTGCCTTTTCTTCATGAATCACAACCGCTTTCTGGCGTTCTTCTTTCACCCAGTTCATACGAGGAGTAAGCGTCAGCACTTTCTCTGGACACGCTTTCTCGCACAGCCCACATTGAATGCAGTCTTGCTCGACGAATTTAAGCGACGGAGATCGACCGTCCGTATGCAATGCACGTGTTGGACACACCGCCACACAGCTCATACACAACGTACAACCTTTACTTTCACAAGAGACTGTGCCGTAAGGTGCGTTCGCTGGAAGTTCAACAATGTTCTCAACTGGAATACGTGATGCGGACAACGCATCCAACGCCGTAAATAGACGCTGACGTTTGTTGCCTTGCAAGTCTCCTAATGCCAAATCAAAAGACTCGGTACAAAGTGTCGGAGCACCTTCACGTAGTGACTCTAGATACAGAATGTCGATGGTTTCTTTGGCGATACCAAGCTGACCGAGCAGCTCTTGAGCAATACCTACTTCGCTATTAAGCACACGAATAATGGTTTGAGGCATAAAACGTGAAGCCGCAAACAGCACCTGAGTAGCACCATTCACAAGCGCGGCGAACCAAGTATCAATACCAACCGAAGGCAGTTCTTCCACCACAATTGGAATCACATTATCTGGCAGTGCTTTTAGTGCCATCACGTTGTAGCTCTCGTGGCGAGAACTGCAAATCAATACGATAGGATCTAAACCACCCGCTTGCTCATAGTTGGCGAGCGTACGTTCAATAAACTTTTGCGTATCTTCAGGGTTTGGCAGTGCGTAATGAATCGCTTCTGTCGGACACGCTGTAGCACAAGTACCCACGCCTTGACATAGGTATGGGTTGATCTCGATGCGATGGCCCGTTTTGTCGCTGCCTTCACTCGATAGTGCCCCTGCCGGACAAGCATCCACACACCGTTCGCAACCTTTTACGCCACGAGAGCTGTGTGCACATAAATCGGTATCTAAACGGAAGAATTTCGGTTTATCGAACGTCCCCATTAAGGTTGGAATCTCTTCCAACGCTTCAGCCAGTTTCGGATAGCCACGACCTACTGGGTAGTAGCCCGGTACTGGGACTTCTTCCGACATGCAGCTGTTAAGGCAAAGATCGAGTACGATATCGAAACAATCGCTATTGATCGCGACCTTGGCAAGATTGTTGGTCGAACCATGATTTTCAATCAGAACTTCAAACGTACCTAAGAACCCTGAAACCTGAACCGAATTGGCGTAATAAAGCTCGGGATTTGTGCCCTTTTCGCCATCGGTAGAAAGCAGCGTTAGGCTGTTCATTTGCGACAATTGTACTGCCGCACTTTCGATGATTGCCGTTGGGCCCACAATCAAAGTGTTACCGCCGCTTTCATAGCTTACGGTTGGTGGAATAAGATTGGTCAACTCTACGGTATTTTCGAAAGCGTACAGCCTCGCTTTACCGTTATTGGAAGTTGCTTGTTCTAATAATTGTTTCAGCATTGCTCAATTCCATTTATGAACATGGATAGTCTTTTCCATCTCTTAGTGTAGTTAGCGCCGGAGATTCTGCTGATTAACTTATCAATGAGCATTCTTATTCCGCCGTCTACAGGCGATGAATACTACGCAGTGCGTCCGTACTAACTTCAACCAGATTGGTATTGAGCAACAGATAGCAAGTGTCATGCCAATAAAATATCAACTAAAAATCAATAGGTTATCAACTTTACTGACAAATAGTAGGGATAAAAAAACCGGTTGAGACATTTTGTCTCAGCCGGCTCATTGAGTGTTTAGTCAAAATGTACCTATTCTTTGTGTGGTATATTTTGTCTCACCTCGTTAGGCTGTGATTCTTCAGCAAAAGTATCACTTTCGCCAGGAACTGTATTTATATACAGTTCATTTTCATCTTGAGTAATTTGGCCACTTTTGTCGGTGTTTGACTCTGCGTCTTCAACTACCTCAGATGCGATATCGTTAGCGTTAAGCTCAGACCCTTGCGCAGTTTCAGCGTCTGGTTCGTCTTCCACTTTGTCTTTAACCCAATCACGCAGCGTCTCAGCGACGTCTTGAGAAAGTGACTTTAAGTTACTGTAATCATCATCGTAATCGTCTAGGCCGTCACGCACGTTAAATTCTTCGGACAAGAACATTTTGCGCAGCGCAGCTTTCTTGACGCTTTCTGAGGCTTCAGAAACCAGCAGTTGCGCCACAGACATTTCTTCGGTTTTTTCAGTCTCTACACTCGCGGTAATGTCTGGAGCCTGACTATCCTCATTGACGTTCAAAGCATCTGAGCTTTCGTCAGCGTTTGAAAGCGCTGTGACACTATCTTCGGATTGCGCCGTCTCTGCTATCGGCGTGATCTCTTCATCATGTTGGGAAGATTCTTCTAACTTACGTTTCGACCAACGGCTTAAAAAACTAGTTGCCATTTGCTCTGCCCGCTCCTTTGCGTTTCTTACGTCTTACTTCTAACAACTCACCGTGGCGACCGATAAAGGCTTCCATCCAAGCCTGAACGGCTAACGGCATATCGTTAGATAGTACAAGGTTATCACCATCCATATATTGCGCCGCAACAGATTGTGAAGCCGTCAGTAACTGTATCGCTGGTTTTTCACCAGACTCGACGTTATCCATCACTAAAAAGAGTTTAGGTTGCTGAGAGCTTAAGTTAAAGCGGTAGTCTGTACGCTCGTCTTTATGTAATTGCAACAGACAAACATCTGGAGTCTCTTCCGTCGGATTCAGCGCAAATCCTGTCAACTGCCATTGGGTTGTCACCCAAATCCCTGTACTGATCTCATGCTCAACAAGCTCTACGCCGATTGGCCATGTATCCTCAGTCTTTTCGTAATTTTTTTCGAAATCTTTCTTATCCGACATAACTCACCCAGTCTTTCTATTTTTGGTCTGAAAACACACAGGACATTTTGCCCCCGTTTTCGACCATTTTTATTGTCTTCGAAGCAATAAACGCGCCAAACTGATATAACTTAGTCTATATACTCCCTCAGGCTATAAGTACCAAACTAGACGAAACTCAAATGTATTGATGTGTCATTACTGCGAACTCGCAGTTTTAATGCATTGTTGACATAAAACCTCGCAATTTCTGTGGGAACCGCTATTTTGGAATGAGATTTGCTTTGCTAACCACTTAGCAAGCTAAATGCGTAGCAACCTAACGCTCTTAATCACTAGGACACGACTGTGCTGAAACCAAATATTATTAAAACCAGTGAAAATCCCCTGCAAACCATTGAAGTCGATGTGTACGACGAGTACGGCGAAAAGCTCACGAAGCAAATCGCTTGCGAGCGTCCTCTTACGGTCATGCTGAACTGGAAAGAAGTGGTCACGCTCATGACGCTAGGTTCGCGTCCAGAAGCACTAGTACTCGGTTATTTAAAAAACCAAAGCTTCCTGTCCGATCCAGCCGCGATCGAATCCGTTATTATTGACTGGGAAACGCATTCCGCAGCGGTGATTACTAAAGAAAACACTGAGCACTTAGAAGGCGCCCTGAAAAAGAAAACCGTCACCTCAGGTTGTGGCCAAGGCACTATGTATGGCAACGTGATGAAGCAGCTTGAAAATTATCAAGTGCCTCAAGTTCCTCTTAAGCAGTCAGAAATTTATTCTGCGCTGGAAGCGTTAACTCATTACAACGACACCTACAAAAAAGCGGGCGCAGTACACGGCTGTGCGGTTTGCAAAGGTAATGAAGTGTTGTCATTTGTGGAAGATGTCGGCCGTCACAACGCAGTGGATACACTTGCAGGTGAGATGTGGCTCAAAGAAGAAACAGGTGAAGATAAAATTTTCTACACAACTGGACGCCTTACATCAGAGATGGTGATTAAAGTGGCTCAAATGGGCATTCCTGTTCTGCTTTCTCGCTCTGGCGTTACTCAAATGGGGTTAGATCTAGCGAAGCAATTTGGTATTACAACCATTGCGCGTGCGAAAGGTTTGCGCTTCCAAGTGTTTACAGGAGCCGACAAGGTTGAATTTGATGTAAAAGGCAACCAATAACACCTTTTCAGTGTAAACTAAAACCAATAATGCGGATTCACAGAGGATGTGGACTATGAATAATGACCAATTGTGGAATTTTCTGCTTACGCCCAGCGGTATCATGCTTTCTATGATTATTACCTTTGGCGTGGTCGGGCTCTATGCGTATATAACCGGTCAGTTTAAGGATTAAGGCCAAATATCAAAAAAGCCTCGCTAAATAGCGAGGCTTTTGCTTTTTAAACGCTTTGCGAGTAATTACGCGTCAACACCACGAGATTTTAGGAACTCAGAGTAAGTGCCTTTAAAGTCTGTGATTTTACCATCGCGGATTTCGATAATACGCGTTGCTAGTGAGTCTACGAATACACGGTCGTGAGAGACGAAGAACAACGTGCCTTTGTATTGCTCAAGCGCGGTGTTCAAAGATTCAATCGATTCCATATCCATGTGGTTGGTAGGTTCGTCCATTAGCAGCATGTTTGGCTTGTGCATCATTAGCTTACCAAGCAGCATACGACCTTGCTCACCACCAGACAGTACTTTTACTGACTTTTTAATGTCGTCTTGACCAAACAGCATACGACCAAGGAAACCACGAACGACTTGCTCGTCATCACCTTCTTGACGCCATTGACCCATCCAATCCGTTAGGTTCATGTCTTCTGCAAACTCATGCGCGTGGTCTTGCGCGTAGTAACCGATGTTTGCATTTTCAGACCATTTGAACTCACCAGCACGCGGTTCAAGTACACCAGCAAGCGTGTTTAGAAGTGTTGTTTTACCCACACCATTTTCACCGATGATCGCAACGCGCTCTCCCACTTCAAAAATTGCATTGAAGTCTGAGAACAAGTCCTCTTCAAAACCTTGGCTCAGGTTTTCTACAATCAGAGCGTTACGGAACAGCTCTTTAGACTGTTCAAAACGAATGAATGGGTTTTGACGACTAGACGCTTTCACTTCGTCCAATTTGATCTTGTCGATTTGCTTCGCACGAGATGTCGCTTGTTTTGCTTTCGATGCGTTTGCAGAGAAACGCGCAACGAAAGTTTGTAGCTCAGCGATTTGTGCTTTCTTCTTAGCGTTGTCGTTTAGTAGACGTTCGCGAGCTTGAGAAGCCGCCGTCATGTACTCGTCGTAGTTACCTGGGTAAACACGTAGTTCACCGTAGTCCAAGTCAGCCATGTGTGTACATACTGAGTTTAGGAAGTGACGGTCGTGCGAAATGATGATCATTGTGCAGTTACGCGCGTTTAGCGTGTCTTCCAACCAACGGATTGTGTCCATGTCCAAGTTGTTGGTAGGTTCGTCAAGAAGCATCACATCTGGGTCTGCGAATAGAACCTGCGCTAGAAGCACACGAAGTTTCCAACCTGGTGCTACTTCACTCATTAGACCGAAGTGTTGCTCCATTGGGATACCTACAGCAAGAAGAAGCTCGCCCGCTTTGGCTTCTGCCATGTAGCCGTCCATTTCAGCAAACTGAACTTCTAAGTCAGCCACTTTCATGCCGTCTTCTTCGCTCATCTCAGCAAGTGAGTAGATGCGGCCACGCTCTTTCTTCACTTCCCATAGCTCTTTATGACCCATGATAACGGTATCGATTACCGTAAATTCTTCGTAAGCGAACTGGTCCTGGTTCAGTTTTGCAACGCGCTCGTTTGGATCGTAGCTTACGTTACCGCTGGTTTGCTCAAGCTCGCCGCTGAGGATCTTCATAAAGGTTGATTTACCACAACCGTTAGCTCCAATTAAGCCGTAGCGATTGCCTTCGCCGAACTTAACTGAAATGTTTTCGAATAGCGGCTTAGCGCCGAATTGTTGAGTAATATTCGCTGTGGAGATCAAAACCTTTACCTTAGCAATTGGGGTGTATTTAGAAAAACCGGGCAACGGTACTTGTTCATGCTACATACTGCAAGTGTTGTTTTTATTAATTCACTCCAAGTGAAATCATTGTAAGGTTTCTAAGAAGCAAAAGCGTAAACATAAATGCGTCATCAAATACAAAAAAGAGCCACTATCGTCAGTGGCTCTTTTTCCATTAATACTTCAAAAAAGTGACTAAGCGATGTTCGTCACCTCTAGGATCAGTTCGGCTTTTTTAGGTAAATAAATACTGAATTTACTGCCTTTTCCCCATTCAGACTCTGCTTTTAACTCACCACCCGTTTGGCTGAGAATACTTTGGGAGACCGATAGCCCTAACCCTGTGCCTTCTCGTTTCGTTGTGTAAAATGGCGAGAAGATTCGACTCAAGTTTTCTGGTTTAATACCGCAGCCCTCATCGATAACATGAATCGCGGCTCCTTTCACTTCGCCCTCGTCAATCCAGTCTTCACTGACTACTGTTAACATGCCTTTACCGCTCATTGCGTGAATGGCGTTCATTTGCAAATTAACTAAGATTTGTAGCAAGTGGTGACGGTTTATCTCAACGGACGTATGCGCTTGTAGGTCAGTCACAAACTCAACGTCGCGTTTCTTGGTGCCAGTTTTAACCAAGGTGATGCTTTCATCAATGATAGGATTGACATGTTGCCAAGTGATTTCATCTTGAACACCGCCTTGGCGACTGTATTGCAATAAACTGCGTGTGATATTGCGGATACGATCAATTTGTGCGTGAATCGCATCAATCTCTTCTTGTACTCGACTTGCATCGTCACCCAATTCAAAATGGATCAATTCTACGTTGCCAAGAATCACGGCGGTTGGGTTATTAATTTCGTGAGCAATCCCCGCGGTGAGTTCTCCCAATGCTGCCAGTTTTTCATGAACAACGAGTTTGTCGCGAGTTTGGTTAAGCAATTGAATATGCAGCTCAAGATCTTGGGTTTTTTCTCTCAGGCTTGCCGTACGCTCTTGAACTTTGCATTCAAGTTGAGCTGCGGAGTTTTTCAGTTCAATTTTGCGCTCTTCTAGCGCGTCTAACATATCATCAAACTGTCTGGCTAACTGCGCAAGTTCATGATCGGCATCTAATCCTAACGGGCCAATCCGTTTTTCTTTACCTTGTTGGACCTGCTTCACCACTTTGTGAATGCGTTCGATCGGTCGAAACAGATCATAAGAACCGCGATATACCATCACGCCAGAAACCAGCAATAACATAACCGTAATCAAGCTGATTTCGGCAATGTTGGTCATGTAGGCTTTAACGAATGGCCACATTAGGTAACCGGTATAAAGCATACCAATGACGTTGTCGTATTGGTCTTTGATCGGTTGATACGCCGTAATATACCAAGCGTCATACACATATGCTCGGTCAACCCACTGTTCACCCTTCGAAAGTACTTGGTTATACACTTCTGCGCTCACGCGAGTGCCTATGGCGCGCCCTAGTCTATGATCGCTGTCTAGAGGAACGTTGGTGCTCACACGCAAATCATCGAGAAATACCGTCAACGTACCCACAGGGCGAAGGCGGTCATTATCACTTAAGTAAATGAGATCGCGGATTTGATCCACCAGCACTGTACTATTGTTAAGGAGCAAACCACCATCCAGAAAGCCGATCAAATCGTTCACTTGGCTGTATACCGGAATCACGGTTCGACTGACTAACCCACGCGCCTCCCTGTCACCATCAGCAAGAATAGGCACTTCTGCTCGTTTGGCGAGTTCAGGATCGAGGCGTTCGAGTTCTTCTTTATTGAGTACATCAAAAAACGATTCGCGCTTGGTGAGATCCATAAAGCGGAATTTGTTTTCCATGGAATTAACGCGTTGGAAAGAGAGAAAATCTAAAGCATATCTTTTCTTCTGCTCTGTGACCCACTTTTGCAGGTCACCTTGTGGCGTTCCTTGATTAATGCGAATACGGAAATCGTACGAATCGGCAAACGCCCGCACGTAATTGGCTTGCTTTTGCTGTAACAACGTTACACTGTTATTTGCAACACCAAGACGTTCCGAGACATCAAGCAGCGCATTTTGCCACGTGTAATGAATAGACCAATAAATGGTAATGCCGATCAGAGCTAACAATGTGAGGAAAATCGGCGCAGAGGTTAAGAATAACAAGCGATAACGCACCATGGTTTTAAAACGGTGCGTCCATTTTGACAATCCTTTGTGCTGTGGGCCGTTAGTCGGCATATTCCTCACCCTCAGAATCCCATTCTTTGTACTTACGTTCTAAGGTCTTGCGAGCTACGCCCAAGTCACGAGCAGCAGCAGACTTATTGCCTTCATGCAAGTTAACGACTTGTTTAATATGTGCTTTCTCGACTTCTTTTAACGTCCAGCTGTTTGGATAGCCTTCGCCAGTAAATTCTTTGCCTTCTCTAAAGGTTGGTAACTCAGCAGAGTGAGAAACAGTAATCGATACATTAGGCAGTGAATGCCCGCCATTCAGCTCTCGCCAATAGTGTGCAGGTGGTTTGCCAAGCAAGATACAACGCTCAATCAAGTTTTTCAGCTCACGAATGTTTCCCGGCCAATCGTACTCACTCATGGCTTCCATATCCTCGTGAGCCCATTTGGGCGCAGGCATACCGAGCTCGCGCGTCAGCATATTGCTGAAAAATGGCACCAACTCAAATAAGTCGGTTTTGCGCTCTCGTAGCGGACACACTTCAATTTTCAGAACGTTTAAACGGTAATAGAGGTCACTGCGGAAATTACCTTGATTGACCTCTTCTTGCAGGTTTCGGTTGGTTGCCGCTACGATACGGACATCAATACTGATCTCTCTTTCTGAACCGACAGGGCGAATCGTACGCTGCTCTAACACACGTAATAATGATGCCTGCATTGCAAGTGGCATCTCCCCGATTTCGTCAAGAAATAAGGTGCCACCGTTAGCAACACGGAACAAACCTTCACGCGATTTTTTTGCACCGGTAAACGCGCCCGATGTATGACCAAACAACTCACTCTCTAAAAGCTCAGGTGCAATCGCGCCGCAGTTGATTGGCACAAACGGGCCCGTTCGCCCACTCGCCTGGTGGATACCTCGTGCAACTAGCTCTTTACCTGTACCCGACTCACCTTCCACCAAAACAGAAGCGCGTGATGGTGCAAATTGGTTAATAAGTTGCTTAAGCAGACGCGTTTTTTCTGAGCCGCCGATGATCTCTGAGGTATTGTGACGCTGGTAATCGCGTGTCATGGCGTACTGCATGCGTTCGTTCAAACGGCGATCCATACAGCGACTGACCGCTTTTAACATCTGCTCAAGGTTGAATGGTTTGAGGATAAAGTCGGAAGCACCGAGCTGTAGCGCTCGAATGGCAATTTCTAAATCCGCATAACCCGTCATAAAAATCACATCGGCACGTTTGTCATCATCTTCAAACGCTTCTTCCCACTCAATTCCAGAACGCCCTGGCAGATTAATATCCAGTAAGATCAGATCATAATGTCGAGAATTACGCAGTTGTTCTGCTTCTTCGATGCTACCAGCTGTATCGACATGTGAAAAAAGCTTACCCAATGCCTTTTTCAAGATGGCTTGCATGCCTAATTCATCATCGACGACCAGTACGGAAAAGGCGCTATATTGTTGGTTTGTACTAAGATGGGATTGAGTAGACATATTTACCCCAGATGGATTTCGATGGGACAGAGTGTACCAAGTTTAAACAGAGATACCCTACAAAAAGTGCGACATTTTGTACCAACGCAAACTTTTATGCAAATAACCCCATGATTTAGTGCATAAACCAAGCACTTTAAGCTTGTAAAAGGTTGGCATCTTGTTTGCTATAAGGTGGATACGGAGCGCATTTAAGTGATCTCAGGATGTTGATGTTTGCTTATTCCAACACCCTAAGACAACTTGCGTATTACGCTAATCGCTCTCGTCCAAAAAGGCTTCTCCCTAAAACCTGGAGAGATTCCAAAGAATCATTGGAAAGGAACACATAAAAATGAAAAAAATTGCGCTAACTCTGGCTGCAACGTCAATCACGCTTGTAAGTTACTCTGCGTTTTCTGCTCAAGACGGAGAACACGTTCGCCTTGCAACCACAACCAGTACCTACCATTCAGGTTTACTTGATTACCTACTTCCACAATTTGAAAAAGACACGGGCTACAAAGTCGATGTTATTGCTGCAGGTACGGGTAAAGCCTTAAAAATGGGCGAAAACGGTGACGTAGATTTGGTGATGACACATGCACCAAAAGCTGAAGGCGCATTTGTTGAGAAAGGCTACGGCGTCTTGCCTCGTAAACTGATGTACAACGACTTTGTGATTGTAGGCCCGAAAGCTGACCCAGCAACAATCAAAAATGACGAAGGCGTGTTAGATGTATTCAAAGAGATCGCAAACAAAAACGCAACGTTCATCTCTCGCGGCGATGATTCTGGTACGCACAAAAAAGAAATGGGCTTCTGGGCTCAAACTAAAATCGAACCGAACTTTGGTGGTTACCGTAGCGTAGGTCAAGGTATGGGCCCAACTCTAAACATGGCGTCTGAAATGCAAGGCTACACCATGACGGACCGCGGCACATGGCTGGCTTACCAAAACAAATTGGATCTAGAAATTCTGTTCCAAGGCGATGAAAAACTGTTTAACCCGTACCAAGTTATTCTTGTTAACCCTGAGCGTTACCCAACGATTAACTACCAAGGTGCGAAGGCATTCAGTGATTGGTTGGTAAACCCTCGCGGACAGGAACTTATCAATGGTTTCCGCCTAAACGGTAAACAACTGTTTGTTGCGAATGCTGAGAGCAAATAACGCAATATGAATCTTGCTGATACAACACTGGAAGCGCTTCGCTTACTGGTGAATTTTGATGCAGACCTATGGGAGATCGTTGCGGTCTCCTTTAGTGTTTCTATCACGGCAATATCCCTAGTGGTATTGCCGGCTATTTTGATGTCCTTTGTACTGGCGTATACCGACTTTCGCGGTAAATGGTTTTTGTTGTCGATCGTAAATACGCTGCAAGCGGTCCCTACCGTGGTGATTGGCCTGTTGCTGTACATGTTGCTGTCGCGTGCTGGCCCTTGGGGAGACTGGCAAATGCTGTTCACTCAGAAGGCAATGATCTTCGGCCAAATGGTGATCTGCTTCCCTGTTTTGGTATCGATGATGCATGGTGCATTACAATCTAGCGACCGTCGTGCAGTGGAAACTGCCATCACGCTGGGCGTCTCCATTCCGCGCTTGGCAGCTACGATGATTTGGGAAACCCGCTTTCCTCTACTTGCGGCTATCATTGCAGGGTTTTCACGTATCGTGACCGAGGTGGGCTGCTCAATGATGGTTGGTGGGAACATTATGGGCGTGACGCGAAATATTCCCACGGCTATCGCAATGGAAAGCAGTAAAGGTGCTTTTGCGCAAGGAGTTGCATTAGGAATTGTATTACTATCTTTAGCGTTGGCTCTAAACTTCTTCTTATCAAGCATGAGAGGCAAAGGCTACCTCAGAACATAGAACATGAAGCAAACAAACGACTCACCATTAACCCCATGTCGAGGCGAATTATGACTATAAAAATCACCGCCGAACAGTTATCCATGCGCTTTAAAGAGCGTGTGCTTTTCCACATCCCTGAGTTAGCCATCGGCCCAAATGATGCCATTTATCTCAAGGGTGACAATGGTGTGGGCAAAACTACCCTACTCAAAATCCTTGCTGGCTTGCTCAAACCCTCTACTGGTGATGTTGTTGCGCCAAAAGATACGTGGCTAAAAAGACTGACGCGTCGCAATGGTCGTGTCGATGTGATTTATCTCCACCAATCCCCTTACCTTTTTGACGGCACTGTATATGAAAACGTAGTCTATGGAGTGAAATATCAACAAGACACGCAAAAAGATAAGCGAGCTCAAGTTATTCACGCGCTGCGCATGGTAGGTTTAGAAACCTTAGCGGACGAACATATTTCCGTGTTGTCCGGCGGTGAAAAACAGCGCGTTGCCATGGCAAGGGCTTGGATCTTAAAACCGTCGATTTTGTTGATGGATGAGCCAAGTGCGTCTTTAGACCAAGAATCCATTGAACGATTGGTGGTGATGGCGAAAGATCTTTTGGATCGTGGTTCCAGTATCGTGGTGACAAGCCATCAGGCCAACGCACTGACCGACTTATGTAAAAAACAGTGGTGGATTAAAGACAAGACTTTGATAGAGTCTCCTCTGTTGTATGTCATACCAAAAGAAACATCCCAAGAGAATGCATATGCTTCAACCAACACAAACTAGTTGGGTCATTTTGGCTGGTGGCCAAGCCAGCCGTATGGGTGGAAAAGATAAAGGTCTGATTGAGTTAAATCAGAAGCCACTCATCGAACACGTTATTGAACGTTTATCTCCACAAACTCCACGCATTTTAATTAATGCCAACCGAAACCAAGATGCGTACAGCAAATTTGGTTTCGTATTTAGTGATCAATTCAAAGATTTCCCTGGGCCTATGGGCGGTATTCACGCGGGTTTGATGCATGCTGAAACTGACTGGGTCGGATTTGTACCTTGCGATAGTCCACAAATTAACACCGACCTTGTCGAGCGTTTCTGCCAGTTTGTCAAAGAAGACAGCGATATTTTGGTCGCGCATGATGGTGACCATCAGCAACCTGTTTTTACGCTCTACCACAAGCGCGTACTGCCAAAACTCACCGCGTTTTTAGAACGTGGCGACCGCAAAATCATTCTGCTCTACAAAGAGTGCAACACCAGTTACGTTGACTTTAGCGACTCACCAAACTGTTTCGTCAACTTGAACACTCCGGAAGAACTGGCGCAATTTGGACAATTAGAATCATGAAACACACGCTAAACATTCCTATTCTTGGTTTTGCGGCTTATTCAGGCACAGGCAAAACCACACTGCTTGAAGCCCTATTGCCAAAGCTAACTGAAGCGGGCCTGCGCATTGGCATGCTAAAACATGCTCATCACAACTTCGATGTCGATAAGCCGGGTAAAGACAGCTACCGTTTACGCAAAGCTGGCGCATCTCAAATGCTGATTGCTTCTCGCAACCGTTTTGCGTTAATGACAGAAACGCCAGAAGCCGAAGCGGAGTTTGAATACCTATTAACACGTTTTGATGAAGACATGCTTGATGTGGTTTTGGTCGAAGGCTGCAAAAACATCGCGTTTCCTAAAATCGAATTGCACCGTGAAGAAGTCGGCAAGCCTTGGCTTTATCCAAACGATGAAAACATCATCGCTATCGCTTCAGACGGCGGCGAGTTGGACTCTGAACTGCCACAAATGAACATCAATGATCTTGAAGCGATTGCTCAGTTCGTTATTCAGTATGTTCAAGAAGCGAACGCACCAAAAAACAAAGAGAAAGAAGCCGCATGTTGCGATACCCTTTCTCCTGCTTTCCTTTCTGTGGTTCAAGGCCAAGAGAAAATCCTTTCTTTGGTGAACACGGTTTCGGAAATAGAAGCATGCAAGATTGAAAACGCCTATGGCCGCGTTCTTGCGGAACATATCGTTTCACCAGTAAATGTGCCGCAATACACCAACTCCGCGATGGACGGTTATGCCATCCGCAGTGATGATGTTGACCGTGATAGCTACCAAGTGGTTGCTGAAGTGATGGCGGGCCATGCTTACGAGCAGCCTCTGGAAGTTGGTCAAGCAGTTAAGATCATGACTGGCGCACCAACACCACGTAACGGCGATACAGTGGTCATGCGTGAGCAAGCCATTCAAGAAGGTGACAAGGTCACTTTTAACGGTGCGAATATCAAAGCAGGCCAAAACGTTCGTCAAGCAGGTGAAGATCTCGCTATCGGCAGTGACGTCTTTACCGCAGGTACTCGCCTCGCCTCTCCAGAGATGGGCATGATCGCTTCGCTTGGCTTTGGTGAAGCGAATGTATTCCGCAAATTGAAAGTTGCCGTGTTCTCCACCGGTGACGAAGTACAAGCACCGGGAACAGAGCAAAAAGCGAATTCTATCTACGATTCCAACCGTTTTACCATCATGGGCATGCTTGAAAAGCTCGGCTGCGAGATCTTGGATTTCGGTATTCTGGAAGACAACGAACAGTTAATGATTGAAGCGTTGGAAAACGCATCGGCGCAAGCGGACGTGGTTATGACTTCTGGTGGCGTATCTGTTGGTGATGCGGATTACATCAAACTTGCCTTGGATAAACTTGGTCAAATCGATTTTTGGCGAATCAACATGCGTCCGGGACGTCCACTCGCGTTTGGTCAAATCAACAACAAGCCGTTCTTTGGTCTGCCGGGCAACCCTGTTGCCGTGATGGTCTCTTTCATTAACTTTGTCGAGCCTGCACTGCGTAAGATGCAAGGCGAACAAGGCTGGAAGCCTCTGAAAGTGAATGCCATCGCGACTGAAAACCTTCGCTCTCGACAAGGTCGTACCGAGTTTAGCCGTGGCGTCTATGAACTGGATGCAACTGGCCGTTTAACCGTTCGTACAACAGGCAAGCAAGGCTCTGGTATTTTGCGCTCAATGAGTGAGGCAAACTGTTTGATCGAAATCTCCCCAGCTATTGATACAGTAAAAGCGGGAGAAAGCGTGACAATTATCCCACTTCAAGGCAGAATCTAGCTCAAACTAGAAATTCAAAGGTCAGCGAGTCTGGCCTTTTTGTTTAATACAGAAACCTTTTCAGAGAGACAGCTATGGCTCGCACCATTCTTTACACTTACAAAGACCAAGACAAAGAACTGACATTCTCATACCAGCAACACCGCAACATTCAAGAAGCAGTTGCCGAGGCAGAAGGTATCGATATCACTGAGTTCCTAAAGATGGAGCAACAAATCGAAGCAGTGTCTGACACTAAAGCAGTGCGCAACTACCGCGACAACTACTTCAGAAAATTAGGCTTTAGTAAAATCACCCTAGCTCAAAAAGAAAACCTAGGCGTAGGCAAAAAGAACAAATAAGCTTAGCTGCAAACAGAAAACCTAGGCGTAGGCAAAAAGAACAAATAAGCTTAGCTGCAAACAGAAAACTCACGATTCGTCGTGAGTTTTTTATGCATGCTACTTTTGTTCATGATCTATACCCGAGCATACCGAAATTACTTAGGTATATAAGTAAAAGCCCCGTTTAACCTTGAAAGTCTAAACGGGGCTTTAAATTTCTTCTTACTTTATATCGAGTAAGGTTTAAGTCATTACTTGATGTTTAAGAACGCAGCGCCGCGTACACCACCTGAATCACCGTGTTTTGCTTTGATGATCTTAGGACACTTAGCCACAGACAATAAGTGTTTAGGGATGCGTTTTGGCATCTCTTCGTAAATCAATTCGAAGTTAGATAAGCCTCCACCAAGTACAACGGTGTGTGGGTCTGTTGCAGTAAACAGGTTTGCAAAGCAGATTGCTAGCAGCTCCATAAAGCGCTCGACGTGCTCTACTGCTTTCTCTTCACCCTCTGCGTGCGCTTTAATAATGTCGATCGCTTTCTTCTCTTCGCCGTAGTAATGCGCGTAAAGAAGCTCGAAACCACGACCAGATAGGTAACTATCTAAACAGCCTTTGTTGCCACAGCCACAGCCAAGTAATGGTGCGTTTTCACCCAGGTGGAACCATGCGTCGATAGGAAGACGTGTGTGACCCACCTCACCCGCTACGTGGTTGCGGCCAGAGAATACTTTACCTTCGTAGATAAAGCCACCGCCAAAACCAGTACCAAGGATCAAACCTAGTACAGATGGTTCATCTTGAAGATCTTCGTCCCACGCTTCAGAAAGCGCGAAACAGTTTGCATCGTTTTCAATTTTTACGCTGCGACCGATTTTAGCTTCCAGATCAGCACGAAGTGGTTTGCCTTTTGCCGCAGGAACGTTAACTGTTAGTACCGTTGCATCATCGGCGTCTTCCATACCTGGCAAGCCAAGACCAATCGTACCTTCGCAGCCAAACTCTGTATCGTATTTATTCACCAATTCCGCAATGGTATCAACCAGCAGCTCGTAGTTGTCTGTTGGTGTAGGTACACGTTCCGTCGCTACACGCTCAAGCTTCTCGTTAAATGCACCAAATTCAATTTTAGTGCCACCGACATCAAAGCCGTAATACATGTATTTCTCTCCTAAAAAATGCTTCAAACGACTCTCAAAAATGGCTAGAGTCAAAAGTATAAACTGATGGCATTATCCATATCTGTACGCCTGCAAACCGTGACCGAATGCAGATTTATCCCCTCACCGAAGCCAGTTGAACAACATACCATCAACAAAAGCTCATTCCTTAGAGTCAGCTCTCGGTTTTCATCCACTCTTTGAAACGTTTCAAGTGTGGCTGGTTAGGGTCGTTTTTGACTCGAGTCTTGCTCAGCATGTAAGTTTCTCTGAAGGCTTCAAACCACAATTGAAGGCATTCCGCAGCTTTAGGCTCACCAGCTTGTTTTAAAACTAATGTCGCGACTTCGGCGGTTGAAAGATGCTGATCATTCTCGGAGCGGCGCATGATGTATTCAGACAGAGATTCCGGCTCAATGGAAAGCACAGGCAAAGATTTAAGAAAATCAGAACGACGGAATATCTTTCGCGCCTCACGCCAGCTACCATCAATAAAGATCAGCAACCATTTTTTGTTCTCGACATCTTCTTTTACCAATCGCCCTGGCTCTAGATCTTCAATTAAACGAGAGGGATCATCCACATAGTCTGCAGGAAATACAATCACCGGTTGGTAACTGTCATCCTGTAGTAGCGCTAGCATCTCTTCAGACGGTTCTGTTCGGTTCCATTGATACACGTAAGTCTCTTGAATCGTATCAGCGATTAGACGACCGGTATTACTTGGCTTAAACACTTCGTTTTCAGAAACAATCAACATACATGCAATATTGGCCTTGATGTTTGGCTGAAGGTCGCACAAACAGTGTTGCTCAGAAACCTGGCAATATTGGCAACGAACCACTTTACATCCACGCGCGTTGAAAGGCTTGGTTGAGATAGATTGTCGGTACTGATATAAACGGTGGAAAGCGTGAATTCTCATGGTAAGTAATGCCAAGTAAAAAGTAGAGCGCGATTCTACTGATATTATGGTTTCGCCTCAAGATAAGCCCATCAGCAGTGTGTTGAAATAATTTCACTCTTATCTCGGTCATAGATAAAGAAATAAATAAGGGAATGACAGTGACAGAAACGACATTTCAAGAACCCTCATGGCTCAGATTAGGCTTTTTCCTTGGCGTATTATTGCTTTGTGCCATTTGGGAGAACAAATTGCCTAGAAAAACACTGACCGCTTCGCGCAGGTTTCGTTGGGTCAATAACTTGTCATTGGTTGCTTTTAACAGCCTAGTTATTGCTTTAATCATGCCTATCGCCGCCTTTCAAGCTGCGGTCATAGCTCAGGAGCAACAATGGGGGCTGCTGAATATTCTGTCCCTCCCCGCTTGGTTAAATATTTTTCTAACCGTCATTTTGCTTGATTTCGTCATTTACGCTCAGCATGTTGTCTTTCATCATGTAAAACCGCTGTGGAAGATTCACCGAATGCATCACGCCGATCTCGACATAGACGTCACCACAGGCGCACGCTTTCATCCCTTCGAAATAATCATTTCAATGGGAGTAAAAATTGCAGCCGTGTTTATCTTAGGTGTTTCACCTATCGGAATTGTGGTATTTGAAATTGTGCTTAATGCGAGCGCGATGTTTAATCACAGTAATGCAAAACTAGCTTTATCTATGGACCAAAAACTGCGAAACGTCATCGTTACACCAGACATGCATCGCGTGCACCATTCAGTGATAGTAAAAGAGACCCACTCAAACTTTGGTTTTTTCCTTTCAGTTTGGGACCGCTTTTTTGGGACATACCGAGCTCAGCCTAAGTTGGGTCATGAAGATGTTGTTATTGGTGTGCCGGAAATTAGAGACGAAGAAGAGCAAAGATTAGATAAGCTGTTAACGCAGCCCTTTCGCTACAATAAAGAGAAGAAGTAATGGTTGAAAAAATATTGTTGGATGAAGTATGTCAACAAAACGAATAGACCAAGCCTAAACCCCTGTTAAACACTACTTCATCCTCATGATGTGTAAGAACAGATTAGTTTTCTGCTAGCTGACGCTTTTTGTTTAACTGAGTAATACCAACAAATAAACCAACAACACCAAGCACTGCACATGCCAAAGCATTGGTGTTCATTACTTGCTGTGCCTCTATTGAGCTGTATAGAAAAGCAAGGCTGAAGAAAGTGGTGGCAAAGCTCAAACCTGTCAGTACGCTGAAACCAGCAAAACTGGCCAAGTCTTTAAAATCGTTCATAACGAGTCCCTGTTTACAATCCTTAATCGAGTGTTGTGAAAATAATAATTAACGAAATATTTGGCGCGATTGACTATGTTTTCGCGCATTCCATAACCAGATAGATACCCCAAATGAGAACCCTAAAAACAGTGTCTTCATTTGTAGGGCGACGTTGTTATCTAATATTTCTAATGTATAGTGAGCGTGGGAACTAAAGATAACATTGGTTATAAGAATCAATAACATAACGACTATGCCAGAGCGGCGATGCTTGACCAATAGATACGCTGCTAATAAGTCCAATAGTCCCAAAGCGCTCCAATACATATTCAACCAGCGTGGCGCAAAATCGTAAGGTAAAAAGCCACCAACAATGTTGTCATAAAGATGAACCACTCCGCCAACTGTCATAAAAAGGCATAAGAGAAACAAGACGAATTTATCCATTACCGTTTCCTTATCTGAATGAATGAGCAAAGCATATAGAAGTCACTTAAACATTTGTAATCTCATCGCCATTTTTGAGATCGACAGTGCCATTATCAACACGATGAGAACAGTAACGGCTACTCTACCTTCTTTATTTGCTTCTAGTAGAAGCATAGTGTTTGCTTTGTCATTGTCCCAAATCCGCCAATGCAACGACAGAATCCTCCTTTAAATCACGCCTTGGTTTAGCAACTCTCGTACCTTTTCCAGCCCGCGCTGAAACACAGTATGTGCATTCGCGGGAAGGCCGCTCTCGACATCGTGCCAGAAGAACGCGAAATCATGTCCACCATCGTCTTGCGTATGAAACAGCCATGAATTAGCGAGATCAGCACACTCACACAAAACAAAATGCCATGCTTGATTTTGAAAGCCACTGTCCCATGAGCATAAATATCGTGCGGAACGAACATGTGTGATACCAGACTCCTCAGCGAGCTCCCGCTTGGCCGCTATGATGTAACTTTCATCAAACACTTCAACAGTGCCCTTGACGAGCTGAACACCCGCCAACGGATGTTTAAAAAGTAGGATCTCTTGATTTTGATTACGTAGAACGACGGGGCAAACTTTATCGATCACAAAACCACTCCTTCTTATGGCTTTAGCTTTCTCTGGATATAAAAAAATCGCATGAAGCTGCATGATTCATTCCTTTGAATTCTGGCGACATTCTAGTCAACGAGTCCCTCGAACAAAGCATTAACATCACGTTGTGATAACTAAACCCTTTAGAAATGAACGAGATGAGATGTAACTCACTTTTGCGATGCAAATAGGAGCCATTAAATGAGTAGCCGTAACAAAAAAGCAGAACCGAGGTTCTGCTTTTAGTCGGTGGAAACATCTCATTTACTTGGTCTGATGAAGCTCATACTTGTGCAGCATTGCTTGCTGGTGCCCAGCAATTTCCGCCACTTGCTCAGAACTCTCAACCATAGACTCAAGCTGCAGCTTTGTGCGTTCGCCAAGATCAGAAATATGTGTGATGGATTGAGATACATCTGCCGTCGCTCGTTCTTGTTCTTCTGTAGCAACTGAGATTTGCTCAACACGTTCTTGAATGTGCTTAACCGCGAGGTTGATATCAGAGAATGTCGATTTCACTTCATTGCTGGACTGTAGCGCGTGGGTCATTTCTTCTCTTGAATCATTAACTGCTTGGCGCGAGCGCTCTGCGGCAGTAATAAGCTCGCTCATCATTTCTCGGATGTTCGTAGTTTGTTGAGAGGTATCACTTGCAAGTTTGCGAACTTCATCAGCGACAACCGCAAATCCACGCCCTTGCTCACCAGCACGGGCAGCCTCTATTGCCGCATTGAGAGCAAGTAAGTTGGTGTTGTCCGCGATCCCACTGATCATATCCACCATTTCACGAATCTGTTTAACACGCTGGTCTAGCTCTAACATTGACTGTTCATTTACATCCAAAGAGCTTTCTAATGACTCCAAACGTTCGCGGTTTTGTTCCACGACTTGAACCCCTTTTTCAGTGTGTTGGGTTGCAAGGAGCGAGTCCTGTGAAGATGCATTTGTCACCATTGCTATTTCACGAATAGAGGCTTCAAGCTGCGTTATGGTCGTGATCATACTCGACAACGCTTCATTTTGTGTTGCCAACCCATCACTTGTTTGTTCGGCTGCACTGTGACTTACTTCTGCCGTCTGATAAAGCGTTTCACAATTGCGCGTCACCGTTTGAATGGAGTCATGTGTGGAATCGATTACTTGATTCAACTTTCGTGCTACTTCTTTCAGCTCATAAGGGCCGACTTCTTCTGCCTTGTCACGAAAATCATGTTCGGTAAGTGCTGAAAGACGCGTTAGTACATTCCTTAACCCTCGGTTTGTCCATGACTTGAGACTAAACCAAGTAACCAGAATAATAAAAGAAATCACACACGCCGCAAACACGAGCACAACGCTGACCGATTCAATGGTCTCGTTGACCACCCGCTCTTTTTCATCGATCAACTGACCAGCGGTTTGGGAGATTTGATCAAGTAACCGCATGGTTTCATCCGCAAGCATCGAAGCCTGTTTAAACTCTGAACGTTGCAATTCCCCTTGTTCTAGTTTGGCGAGGATCAAACGCAGCACGCCCTTTTCACTAAAGCCTTGTTTCACCATCTCATATGGTGCGGTTAAGCTTGCATATTCACTTACTTCAGGATGGAAAGATTGGAAGTCTTCATAGGCGAGTTTAATACCTGCTATGCGATTTCGCATTTCTCGGTATTCTTTTTCGGCTTTGTTTAATTCTGAGTGCATCATCATGACTAAGAACGTACTTTCCATTGAGCTTGCAGAAGCAATGAAACGGTTAGCGGCATCGCTCGACTCAGGATTATCAGCACTAAGAAACGAACTGATTCGATTCATTTCCGGACCGATAGAGCTAAGCCCATAGCGAAACCCACCAACAGCGGCATCAATATCCATTTGAATTTGTATCACCGAAGATTGCTTCAACAAAATGGACTGCGTGATGTTATGTAAACGCGCTAGTTTGGTGTCTAACTCCTCCGAGAGTTGCTGAGCTACACCAGACGCTTTCACAACCAAAGTTGTGCTTTGAGTTGCAAGAGAGTCGATTTGCTCTTTTATGAGAGGCAACTCTTTCGGCTCAGTAATCTGCATACCATGGTTGAGTAGCTTAACCATCTCCAATACATTCCTGGTTAACTTTGCGTTTGCCATCGCGATTGGTAATGCTTTTTGCGACAAGTCTTCAAATTGTTCCCCTACCTGTTCCATTCCTTTGAAACTTGAGACAGAAAGGGCTATAACAAGAGCAATGATAGTTAAAAATGTTGCACTGACAGCCTGAATCAGTGAAAGTGATGTGCGTGAGCGTTTTCGCTTTGCCATAATCAATTTTTATTCTTTCTTAAGGTTGAATCGGTTCTGCAGTGATTCCGTCACATTTGTGAGACAAAACCGTGATTTGCAGCCCATACTATGGATTGGTTATGACACTAATATTTCAGTTGTGAGTCATAGAGATGACAGGTGGTGATTTGCGTCGAGTATATTTTCCTTTGATAATCAGTGTGCTACTAAGCGCCTGCTCTTCTGGGCCTGAGCCTAGTGAGCAATCACAGGTGACAACACCTACAAATCAGCTATTGTCGGACAACCCTGACTTGTTCGACTTTTACACAGAGTGGCACGGCACGCCTTATCGCTTAGGCGGGACACAGAAATCTGGAATTGATTGCTCAGCATTTGTACAAAAAGCGTTTATTGAGGCTTATCAGCTCTCGTTACCAAGGACAACGAAGCAGCAATCAAAGCAAGGTGTGGAGTTAAGTTGGACGGATGCCAAGCAAGGGGATCTAGTGTTTTTTAAAACAAGACGTACAACTTATCATGTCGGAATTTACTTGGGTAACAAGCAGTTCATGCATGCATCGACGTCTAGAGGTGTGATTATTTCAAGAATCGACAACCCATACTGGGCATCTAAGTTTTGGCAAATAAGAAGAGTTACAATGTAACTCTTCTTACTCTTAACCGGACATTGCTGTAAGTTAAAACAATATCAGTCGTAAGTCGCAACAGCATTATCGAACAGATTTTTGACCAGAGCGATGTATTCATCAAGGAACGTGATCTGTTCATTGGTCGCTTTTTTATGCCATACCCCAGCCAATATCTCACCAAGATCTTCAACAACTGCATCAGCCTCTTTCAACAATTTGAAACGTACGCTCGAGTGAAGTTCTGGATTTTGCTCAAAAATCGCCATGATGTTTGAAGCCACCATATCGGTGACAACATCTTCGATGCTTTCGGATCCAGTGTCGCCAATTTCGGTCGTAAAAATATCTAGATTTAGAGACAAGTGCTCGATAAGAGCGAGATATCCATCGGTTTCTAAAACCACTGTTTTTCTCCGTTTATTGCAAGCCTTCGAAGCTGAAAGCAGAATAGTTTCAATAGTAAGACATGCCGAGAAAATTTCATTAACTTATTTCATATTAACAAACATTCACGAACCAACTGGATGATTTTCAAACAATTGAGCTTTGCTTCACTGAATTCGGATACAGGGTTTCTTCAAACCTTTTTATATTTCAGCCATTTTCATGCAAACAGGTTTGGTTACGACCATTTTCTTTTGCACGATACAGCGCAGCATCGGCACTCTTTAACCATTGAGTGTGAGTTTCAAAATAAGGCTTATACTCGCAAACACCAATACTTATCGTGTAATTAATCAAAAAATCTTCCACTTTCACGATCTCTTGCTCAATTCTTTTGCGCAAACGCTCTGCGAAATAGCAAGCTTGCTCCTGGTTTGTGTGAGGAAGTAGTACGGTAAACTCTTCACCACCAAAACGACCGCAGATGTCACTGCTTCTTGCTGTTTTTCTCAACAAGGCAGAGGTTCGACGAATGACTTCGTCCCCTGTCGGGTGACCATAAGTATCATTCACCTTCTTAAAGTGGTCGATATCGAATATTACTAATGAGCATGGTCCGTCGATAACTTTTAAGTGAGCAAACTCATCTTTCAATGATTGCTCCCAATAAGCGCGATTAAATAAACCTGTTAAACCATCTTTGCGACTGATTTCCGACAAATGTTGATTTGTTTCTTTCAAATGAATGCGATTTCTCGCAGTTTCAGAAACATCATTGACTTGAATCGCTATGTGGCTGACCTCTCCTGAGAGCCCAATTAACGGCGTGATCACGATATCTTGATACATAAAATCACTGCTGTTTGAAACCGGAGAAAAATTGTTGAACTTAAAAAGATACGGTCGGTTTTCCCAGCTAGAAAAAGAACGAGTTTCCAGATCGGCGGCAGCTTTTATCTTGGTTTCTAGCCAAGTTCTTGGCAGCTCTTCAAAATGCTCAAATAAACATTCACCAAGAATTTCTTGTGATAGAATGCCACTGTATGACTGCATAAAACTGTTCCACACACACACTTTATACTCTTGATCCAAAACAATAAGCCCTGAATCCATCGTATCGAGAATTTGTGTGACCCAATGAAAGTCTGCTATGTCCAGCGTGATATCGGACATTAGATTAGCTCCATGATTTCATAGATTATTTCTACGGATGGCTTATCAATTAAAAACAGTACCTCGCACTCGAAATCGAGCGCTTCTGCCATGTAGGTGTATTCGATAGTAAAGAGCTCACCCAACTCGCCTTGCTCTTCACAATAAGGTGTTAAGGTATCCACAATGCCTGGCTGACGAAGTGAGAACTGCTTGTCGAGTTGATCGCCCAATGATGTGAGAAATGACGAAACCAGTAGGTTAGAGATATTCAAGATGATTTCATTATGAGGCGTAAACTCAAGGAGGTAACCTAATTTTTCCCCAATCTGATTGATATCCCTACCACGTAAGCACACCAGTGCCTCTCCGTGAATACCACCACCGACAAACCTCTGCGCTACCGCAACGGAACTGTCACGCCCAACCACATCAACCAGTGTCATATGAAGCTCGCCGTAGGACAACGGTCCAACATGAGGAACAGGAAGTTGTATGAACTCATGTAAATGGTCGGCCATAATCGCAGCCCCTTTACCAAGGGCAATGTTCGCAATTTCACGGAATTTGGCTAGTAAGGAAAGCTCTTCGCAACCCTGGTTTTTAGAATCAACCGAATGACTAGGTTTGAACGCATAATGCAGTCCTAATTGTTCGTATAGTGGGAGCACCTGCTCTTCTGTCAGAGGCTTAGCGATAAAAGCTTGAGCACCAAGATCGAGACAGCGCTGTTTTGCCTCTTGTTGAACATCTCCAGAAATAATGACGATGTTGGTCGGGTACTGACTAACAGGTAATGATTCGAGGACCTCAAAACCATCCATTATGGGCATCGTTAAATCGAGAAACAAAATATCGATATTTTGCTCAGCAAGAATATTAAGCGCCTCATAACCATCTTGCGCTTCAATAAGATGCAATGATGTATCTTGTACGATAGAACGCGCAATAAGCTTTCTTGCAACAGCTGAGTCATCACATATCAGTATTTTCATGCCACCAATGGAACTAACGTCAAAAAAATCATAATACCTGTTGTAAACGTTCATCTCCATATGCTAAGCCAACAAATCAGAGGCTTATAAGCGATTTGATTCACATTTATACAAATTGACTACACTAAGAGGAAGGTTTCTTTACTAAGTATGCTCAACATAGCGCCAACTCCCTGCTATTTATCCTAAACTATTGGTGGTCAAATAGATTCGCGAGGTTTTGTATGTGGCAAGCAATATCGCAACAGCTTTCTGATACTTTATTGTTCGATTACCAGATCACGGAAAAAGTAAGGCTGTCTGGTGGGGATATCAGTGAAAGCTACATGATCAATGATGGCGAGCAACGTTATTTTGTGAAAATTAACGATCGCGAGTTTTTGTCTAAATTTGAGGTAGAAGCTGAAAGCCTGCATCTTTTGCGTGAAACATCAACCCTATTTGTACCTGAGGTGGTATTGGTTGGTAAAACCAAAAATGCCTCATTCCTAATTCTTAACTACCTTCCAACGAAACCATTAGAAGATGGTCCCAACAGCTTTAAATTTGGGCAGCAATTAGCTCACCTACACCAGTGGGGCGAGCAAAAAGAGTTTGGTTTTGATACCGACAACTATCTCGGTTCGACTCTACAGCCCAACAAATGGCACAAGAAATGGTGTGTATTCTTTGCTGAGCAACGCATAGGATGGCAATTACAGCTCCTTAAAGAAAAAGGCGTCACCTTGGTTGATATCGATGACTTTATCGACGTCGTAAAACAGCGGCTAGCAAACCATGCTCCGGAACCTTCTTTGTTGCATGGCGATTTATGGAATGGAAATGCGGCACTCACTGCATTCGGTCCTATCTGTTACGATCCTGCATGCTATTGGGGGGACAGGGAGTGTGATATTGCGATGACAGAGCTTTTTGGTGGATTTCAACCAGAATTTTATCAAGGCTACGAATCGGTTATACCACTTTCTTCAAGCTATGAAGAGCGTAAAGATATCTATAACCTTTACCATGTTCTCAACCATTGTAATTTGTTTGGCGGCCATTACTTGGAACAGGCTCAACTGGTTATTAATAAAATCATTTCTTATTAATTTGGAAGCCACTGCATATTTCAAGATGTAAAATCTCGAGGCACATCACTACAGAAAATCACCCTAAGCTCAAGGTTGAGTTTGGGGTCAAGTTTTGTACTTATTTCGACTCAATTAGCAACAACTCGACCTAATATCAAAGGAGACTTAACTTTGGATTGTGCCTATTTTCCTTGTAGGCAAAGTAAGTAAAGGGCTGTACTTCCTTGATGAATAGTGTGTTTAAAAGCCCTGCGAGATTAGGAGTTGTTGTATGAAAAATTATACCGAAAGGTATGTAAAGTGCCCGCATTGCGTACATTCTATCAGCATTACATTGGATGCAAGCAATGGTGACCAAGAATTTTATGATGATTGCCCAGCTTGTTGCCACGCTATCCACCTAAATATGCGAGTGGATGAGCTACAAGACAAGGTCGAACTATTTATCGATGACAATTACGAATAGCAGCTCGAGCATGTGAACATCAGAAATATAAAAACGCTTAAATGAAAAAGGAGCACTCGGCTCCTTTTTCTCATTCTAAAGCTGTTTTGCTGCAAGAACGCGCTCAACAGTATCAACAATTGCTTGAGTCTGAGGATCAAACTCAATATTAACACGCTCCCCTACTTGTCTCACTCCGAAAAGCGTTCGCTGCAAGGTTTCTGGAATTAGGTGTACCGAAAAACGACACGCTTCAACTTCACCAATAGTTAGCGAGCAGCCATCTAAACCAATGTAACCTTTCGCTAATACATATTTCATTGATTCTTGCGGCAGTTGGAACCAAATCGTGCGGTTATTGGGCGTATCGATGATATCGACAATATCTGCCGTTAAACTAATATGACCAGACATGCTATGCCCGCCTATTTCGTCACCAAACTTAGCCGCGCGCTCAATGTTTACGCTATCCCCTTCCACCAGCCGACCTAAATTAGTAAGAGCCAATGTCGCTTGCATTAAATCAAAACTGATAAGGTTGCCTTCGATCTTAGTCACAGTTAGACAACATCCGTTGTGTGCAACGGATGCACCAATTTCTAACCCTTTACAAAGTTCATCGCTTAACTCGACAACGTGCGTTTGAAAGCGTTCTTTTTTATCAATTTTAACGACCTTCGCCGTACCCTGAACTATTCCTGTAAACATTTCTTTTTACCTATTGATTTAATACCAACTGTAGTCGAAGACTAAGCCCTAAACACTGCGCTACAGGTCGGAAATAAAGACCGCAGACGATAAAGCCATGGCTTAATGAACACTGGTTTGTTCTCATGCATGCTTCAACATTACCATGATTCGCTGCTGTTCTCAGTAAAAGCGTATCCTTAGCGTGGAGAGCGTCCAGTCAGTGTTATCGACTATTCGCTACCTAGCTATGGAATATGAACATACAATTGTTTATCATTTGCGCGGAGTTTCTCCGAGGCATTTTTTCACCTTATCGTGACTAAAATCAACCATCAGATCCGTTCACCACATCTTTTGCCCTCGAGTACTCTCATTCTTTCAACTTATTGTTCCGCTCTGGAGTATTTTTCGTGCATCGCTATAAAGAAGAAGCATCAAGTCTTATCAAATTGGCGACCCCGGTATTGATCGCATCTGTCGCTCAAACTGGTATGGGGTTTGTTGATACCGTAATGGCTGGCGGCGTTAGCGCCACCGACATGGCTGCGGTTTCTGTCGCTTCAAGTATTTGGCTACCATCCATTTTGTTTGGGGTGGGTTTATTAATGGCATTGGTCCCTGTTGTCGCACAGTTAAATGGCTCTGGTCGTCGAGTGAAAATCCCGTTTGAAATTCAGCAAGGCGTCGTTTTGGCATTGCTGATCAGTGTGCCGATAATTGCAGTCCTGCTTCAAACCCAGTTTATTCTCGGGCTGATGGATGTTGAAGCACTGATGGCTGAAAAAACGGTGGGATACATTCATGCCGTTATATTAGCAGTACCCGCTTTTTTACTTTTCCAAACGCTTAGAAGCTTTACGGATGGTATGTCATTGACGAAACCGGCAATGGTTATTGGCTTTATCGGTTTGCTGCTCAACATTCCTCTAAACTGGATTTTCGTGTACGGCAAGTTTGGTGCACCTGAATTAGGCGGTGTTGGCTGTGGTGTAGCAACCACGATTGTTTACTGGGTCATGTTTGCCATGCTATTGCTGTATGTGATGACATCAGAGCGATTGAAAAGCATCAACCTATTTGGAGAATGGCATCGCCCACAATGGAAAGCGCAAGTTCGTCTATTCAAGCTCGGCTTTCCTGTTGCAGCAGCGCTGTTTTTTGAAGTAACACTGTTTGCTGTCGTTGCACTGCTCGTTTCACCACTGGGTCCTATCATTGTGGCAGCGCATCAAGTCGCGATTAACTTCTCCTCGTTGGTATTTATGCTACCAATGAGTATTGGTGCAGCAGTAAGCATTCGTGTCGGCCATCGACTTGGTGAAGAAAACGTAGATGGCGCGCGCGTAGCGTCACGAGTCGGCATTATGGTTGGTCTAGCATTGTCCGTTCTCACAGCGATTTTAACCGTCTTGTCTCGTGAGTGGATCGCCGAGCTTTACACTAGCAACCCAGAGGTAATCACTCTAGCGATGCACCTGCTCGTATTTGCCGCTGTTTATCAATGTACGGATGCGGTTCAAGTGATCGCAGCTGGTGCATTACGCGGCTATAAAGACATGCGAGCTATCTTCAACCGTACTTTTATTGCTTATTGGATTCTTGGGCTGCCAATTGGTTACGTCCTTGGCCGTACAGACTGGATTGTCGAGCCAATGGGAGCACAAGGCTTCTGGCTTGGTTTTATCATCGGCCTATCTTCTGCGGCCTTTATGTTAGGCGTCAGAATGCGTTGGATGCATCGCCAAGAGCCAGAAGTGCAATTGAACTTTTCAGTTCAATAAAAAGTAAAAAAGCCAGCATCCGCTGGCTTTTATGATCGAATAATCACACGGTTGAGTATACTTATAACAAGATTACGAAGCGGTTGATTTTGCTCTCTAGACAACGGATACGAAGTTATAAAAAAGGATATTTGTGCGGTCTATTTTATTGTTCTTAATCTTGATTCTTAATGGTTGTGATAACTGGTTCAATCCAGAGAACGCCATGTTTGATAAGTATCATCAACGTGTAGCCAATGTATTGGACGTTCCTGCTATTCCAATAGAATTACAGTCTACGGTAACGATTCCTGCGAAACGCGTTTTGTTCGAGCCATTGCCAAGGCTATCTATTGGCCTGCTAGAGAGCTATCAATTACGACAATGCGGACTCTTTAATTTACTTGCCGAGAAAAACTCACAACTTGGAAAGGTGCAGGATGCCTTTCATGATTTTGATTATCAAACTGCCCTTTTAAGAGTCATGAATCGATGTTTATCCGAATTTCCACTTAGCGATGAAGAACGCGCGACATTGACAGAGCTTTACTCAACCAAGTGGCAGCATTTAGACATTCATCTCGACAACTTACTACTCGTAAGTGATGCCATGCAAAAGCAACTAACTGCCTCTGATTGGCTATCTCAAAATACGACGAATGATATTGCACGCATTAACGATGTCTATCGTATTTTCAGCGAAATGTATGATTTACCCCACCGCGCGGTCTCACGTCTACCCGATGTGGAAGTTACTCAATATCAAGAAGAGTTAGAGAAATCTCGTTTACTCGGACGACTTTACTATTCAATGGTAAACACATCCCTTTGGTTAAAAGCAACAACTCAGCTACTTGAGCAGAACCAGAGCAACGTATTGTGCGGGCCGAACAGAGACACCACCCAGTTCCGCTACTTAAGAAATGTCTTTCAATCCATTTACGTTGAAGAAGTGCAACCTTATTTGGCTTATTTAGACAGTACCTATCAACAACTTAATGATGGTGCCACTTTGGTGGAGAACCGTATGCAACTCCATGGTCACCAGTATGGCATCATTGAGGCACATAGGACATTTAGGCAAGAAACCCTAAACCACGTTCAGTTTTGGCAGGGTCTCTTCAAACGATGTGGCGTAACCGTTGGCAACTAGTAAGTGCAGAGCGTTCTATTCCTTCAATCTTTCACGCAAGAATCGAGCAAAACGTGGTTTACCAGTATGTGTAAAACCGTTATATCTAAATGTAATGGTTGAACCAATTTTCGGAGGCTGGCGACGTACTTCATCGGTAAATCCGCTACCGATGTAAAACTCAATGCCATTTGGTAAGCGAACTAACATTGCTCCCATCATACCTAACAAGCGCCCTGTTCCTGGCTTATAACCCACAACTAACGCTTCATCATCTGAGTATCGTTTTAGTTTAAGCAAATCACTACCGCGTCCAGCCTGATAGCGGCTTGATACCTTCCGCAACATCACCCCTTCACCGTCGGATATTGAAATTTTATCCAACTGTGTAAACAGATGAGCTTCATTTTGAATCGCTCGGTGCTCGACATATTTGATATGAAGCTGGTCGACTTCAAGCACTAAGTCTTTGATGTTGTAATAACGCTTCCGATAATCACCAGCGGAATATGGCATATCAAAGATCATAAAGTCGATATGTCGCCAAGCAGACTCTACAGGAGTTTTATCTAACACCGTTTGCTGAACAAGATGGAAATTACCTCTCCCAGCCCAAAGTTCACCGTCCAACGGATAATCAGGTAAAGGTCCTGTAAACCAATCTGGGGCGTAGATTCGATTACCATTTCTCGTCACGAGATGTTGCCCAGTCCAATAAGCGCGAACACCATCAAGTTTTTCGCTATACCAATATTCAGACACATCAATACCATCCTGATAGCTTTGTGCAAGAGAAACTGGTGGTGCGAGAGAAGTATCCGCTTGAAGCTGTGAAGACGCTGCCATAACAGCCAGCGCAATTAATGTCATTTTTAATGGCATAAGAAGACCTTGTACAAAAAATCGTCTTTATTGAAACGTAAGTCCTCTCGATGACCTATTTATTACTAGTTGTTCTTCGACTCATAACAATCAACATTAGTAATAATTTGCAAAGATAATCATAAACTTTAGACAGGTTTTGCATTTAGTCGTTACACGTTGTTCACTTAAGGCGGATGGTTCGTCAATCGAGTTGGAATCTAATCATGACGAGATCCCCCGCTCTAATGACTTCTTTAGGTTCAACACCTCTTATAAGCAAACCATTTCTCTGTGCATTTTTGATTCTCAATTTGAGAATCAGTCCTTTCTCAAATTGAACAATATCATTAACAATATTTAACTGTTTGATTTTTCATTAATTTCAAATTGGCACGTTACCTGCTCTATATCCAATTAGAAAAACAAACGGAGACAGAGTCATGGAATTACGCAAACTAGAAATCAATCAAGACAAGTTAGCCATTGAGTTTTTTGGTGACTTAGACGCAAGTGGCTGTCGACAAGCACAACATCACATTGATGAAGTAATTCACAACAATCATCACAAAGAAGTCGAAATTAACCTACAGCACGTCCAATTTCTTGATTCTTCAGGGATTGGTGCCATTGTTTACTTATATAAGCGTCTAGTTGAACGTGAAAGAAGCATGAGTATTGAAAACGTATCAGGCCAACCTTTAGAAATCATGAGCTTGCTTCGTATCAACCATGCCATTCCCGTTAACTCAAAAGGACACTAAAAATACCGGTTTAAACGGAGGTTGGCATGGTAAATCTTATACGACGATATGCAGTAAGCGGTCTTGTTGTCGGCATGTTTGGTTGTTCGTCGTTTGACTACCCAGAACACGGAAAAGGTGGCTTGGCGGAAAGCTATCAAGATATCTCGATCGAGAATTATCAGTTTTCCCCTGTGATGCCTGACGAGCCTTTAGGTCCAGAACATGGGTTAAGGTTTGATTGGCAACTGACCAAGTTACATCTAGACGCACTAATCCAAGAGGGAGCGCGCTGGTGTTTTCCTGCGGCAGTTGTTCAGGCCCTTGAAAAACAAAATAGAATTGCGCGCGAGTTAGAAGGTGGGCTTTTACTCGACGCTGCCAACGACCTTGTGATTCAGCGTCGACGCTTAAACCAGCTCGAACAACAACTCGACTACGTACTGAGCCAAACCACTTGCACACCGCCCGATGATATTGAAGCACTACGTAGCGACCTAAACATAGTCTCGGATATCTATGCACTACTTAATATCGACAACCAGTTTGCTGTCGATTCAGCAGAAATCAACCCGAAGTACATGGGACATTTGGCAGAAGCAGCCTACATTTTACGTGACCACCCCAACCTATCTCTTGTAGTAACGGGGCATGCGGATGCAACTGGAACACCCGATTACAACCAGAAACTTGCTCAAGCGCGTGCGGAACAAGTAAAGCGTTACCTAACCGTATTTGGTATCACTTCAGAGAGAGTCACTACCAAATCTGTCGGAGATAACCTGCCACTCTATGAAGGTGAAACATCCGCCGTGCGTTTAACTAATCGTCGAGTAAGCATCGAGGTTATTAGCCCTAATTCAGATAGCGATACCTCAATAAACCGCAACCCAACGGCAGGAGGCGCGCTATGAACACGATGAAACCATTTATCCTCTTAATGTTGTTGTGTCTGGTTGCGTGGGTACCATCTTCCATAGCGGATGAGAGCAATATTGTTAAGGTCGGTGATTTAATACAGATTAACTTACCCGGAGAGGCGTCGTTAAACCAAGGGTTTCAGGTTGATCGTCGTGGACGAATTAATTTACCAGAAGTCGGCCCTGTATTAGTGGCCGGCTACAATGAACAACAACTACAAGACGTGATTATCGACAGGCTAAAGACCGTGTATCGTGACGTTAACAACGCTCGAGTTTTTATTAAACAGCAACAGTTGTTAGTGTCCGTTCAAGGCTACGTGGTCAAACCCGGTGAATATACCTTACCTTCTGGGTCCAACATTCAAATGTTTGTGTACGAAGCTGGCGGCCTGCGCGCAGGGGCTCAGCTCGATAAAATGATAGTGAAACGTGGAAATAAAAACATTGAATTTGACTACAAACGCTTCCTTGATACGGGGGACAATAGCCAGCTGCCAAAACTAGAATCACTGGATGTCTTATTTGTCCCCGCTTCCCCACTCGTAGGGAATATTGAGCAAGAGTTTGATGCAGCAAAACTCGCGAATTCAGGTGACAGCGCAGATTCCGCTCGTGCAATCAAAGTCTTTGGTGAAGTCAACGCACCTGGCTCGTTCTCATACAAGCCAAACACCACGCTAGTTGATGTCGTAATGCGAGCTGGCGGCGTGACACGATATGCCAGTGTTGAGCAAATTCGCGTGATAACAAACAATAACCCAACCATGTTTAACCTGAAAAAGTACCTTGATACTGGAGACCAAAGCCTACTGCCAGAGATCCTGCCAGGTGCCACCATCTTTGTCCCAAAACAGGAAGAAGAAATCAAAGCAGGTGCAAATGTGGTTTACGTGATGGGTGAAGTCGCCCATCCTGGGGCATACGAAGGCAAGCAAGGCGCTAGCTTCATGGATATCCTCGCCAACGCTGGCGGGCCCACTCGCTACGCAGAATCTCGCCAAATTCGCGTTATAAAATCCGATGGCAAAGTCATCAAATTCGATCTTACCGCGCATACAGAAGGACTATCTTCAGCCAGACCACCAAATGTTGGACCAGGAGACGCGATTTTCGTACCGGAGAAAACCGATTTCAATGAGAAGTCTTGGTTAAAAGTAGCACCTAGTCGAGCGGTCGCAGTGATGGGAGAAGTTGTTCGCCCTGGACGCATCGAGTGGTCAGACGAAATGGATTTGATTGATCTGCTTGCACACGTTGGAGGCCCAACTCGACGAGCTGATACCACCAAAATTGAAGTCGCCAATAACGGTCAAATGACACAATTTGACTTAGACCAATACATTCTGGATGGCTCACCAACATCAAGCCTACCTCAAGTTTCCGCTGGTACAGTCGTAAGGGTACATGCATTGCCTGACGACCCATCCGATAATAAATCGCAATGGGTAAGCCAAAGCTCTGACGCATCGATATACGTTTTCGGGCAAATCAATGCACCTGGGCGCTATCGTTTCACTGAAGATATGCATTTTCTGGATATTTTGTCTGCCGCCGATGGACCGACAATGGATGCAGATATTCACAACATCCGTGTCACACACCGAGGCCTAGGTTATGCCAAAGTGAGTAAATTGAATTTATCGATGTACTTTGAAACAGGTGATGAATCAATTCTGCCCCACGTTCGTCCTGGTGATACCATTTACATTCCAGAAAAAAACAAAAACTGGTTAGATCGTTCAAAAGAGTCCACGGTACGCGTATTAGGTGAAGTAAGAGACCCAGGGCGATACGTATTCAATGACAACATGACTGTGCTTGATCTGTTAGCGGAAGCAGGAGGACCAACTGACAATGCCTACCTTGAAAAGATCAGTGTGGTCAATATGTCTTGCTGCCAGGGCCAAGCCCGAACATTTGATTTGGTGAACTTTAGTAAAACAGCCAACATTTATGAGCTGCCAGTCATTCGCGCAGGCGACACGATTTACATTCCCCATAAAGACGAAAGCTTTGTTGAAAAAGCGAGGGCCGGATTAAGAGATATTTTACAAATCACCACAACCATCGTGTTAATAGGAGCGTTGTAATGACTATTCCTGCAACTCACGCTGAGATTGAGCAAATTTATCTTCAGAGTGAACAGAAAGGCCACAAAACGATTTGTGTTGTGGGTTGTAAATCTGAAGATGGTGTCACTTCCGTGGCTTCATCTCTTGCAGAGCGCTTGGTTTTAGCAGGCCACAATACTTTGTATGTAGACCTTAACTTATTCAAACCCGCTTATCACACTGTTCACGAATTTGATGATGACGAGAAGGTTGGCCATTTGATCACACGAGAGAATACACACCAAACTTTAGTCGGCCTCCCTGCTCCGTCTCTCGCCAGTACTCAGTTAGCGTACCGAGACCCAACAACGCTGAAACAAAACATTGCACAATGGTTAACGCAGTACGAGCGCGTCGTGATAGATACATCACCACTTCTTAGTGTCAACCGAAGCAATATTGCGCCTCAAGTGATTGCTGGCGTATGTGATGCTACTTTGTTAGTAGCGCATTATGGCTCTACGACTGCAACCCAGCTCGAGCAAGCCAAAAAGCTACTCGATGCTAGCGATGCGAACTTGATTGGTTCTGTACTGAACATGAAGCACACTCCAAGCCTGAAAGATGAGTTAATCCGCCAAGTTTCCAAGCTGCGTTTCTTACCAAAAAAGTGGAAAGAAAAACTGTCTCAGCAAATTAAAAAAAGCGAACTGTTTATGTTATAGGGAGCGCTATTATGACGATAAATAATACATTGACTATCGAGCAAGAATTAGTGGATGAGCATATTCTTCAGCAAATGATCAAAGATACGTGCGCCGAAATCATCCCTACCTTGATTGATCACTATGTCGAAGAGTCACGCGATCGCATGGAGAAAATAGAGCAAGCATTAAGCACAAAAGACCTTCAAACATTAGAGTTCGAGGTTCACACACTGGGCAGTTCTGCTCTCGCTTTAGGCAATCGAACGCTTTCAAGACAAGCAAGAATGATTGAGAAGTACTGTGTCGAAGGAAAAATACCAAAAGCATTGGAGCTTTGTGAAACACTTCCGCAACTCGCCAATGAATCGTTTGATGCGTTAGAAAAGCGAAAAGCTCAAGGGTTTGAGTAGTATTAGTGTCTTACTCCCTAGCGAAGCATCGCGTTTGATAAAGCGCGATGCCGACATCATCTCATAAATTTAGGCTCCAAATTCAGTCACCCTCTCCAAGCCACATACCTTGAAATTATTTGGGTATAACTTAATCAATTAAAAAGTATGGATTTTTCGCAAATTTCCTACCTTGTGCTAATACTTAAATAACGCTTTTCTCAAATTGAGAATTTTCAGCACTAGAGAGCTATAAACCACTCATAATGCCAAATAGTAGTGCTGACAAAAATCATAAAAAATGAAACAAACTACGTTGGGATGGGACTATGAGACCAAGGGTGTTACTGGTAGAGGACTCTACTTCACTAGCCATACTTTATAAGCAGTATGTGAAAGACGAACCTTATGACATTTTTCATGTCGAGACAGGTCGCGAAGCGATTCAATTTATTGAAAGAAGCAAACCTCAGCTCATCATTCTCGATTTGAAACTGCCCGACATGTCTGGCGAAGACGTGCTGGATTGGATCAACCAGAATGACATTCCTACGTCCGTTATTATTGCTACGGCACACGGCAGCGTCGACTTAGCCGTTAATCTAATTCAAAAAGGTGCGGAAGATTTCTTAGAAAAGCCCATAAACGCTGATCGCCTAAAAACGTCAGTTGCATTGCACCTTAAACGCGCCAAATTGGAAGATTTGGTGGAAAATATTCAGTCCAAGTTTGATCGCCACAACTATCACGGATTCATCGGTTCAAGTCTCCCGATGCAGGCGGTATACAAGACCATTGATGCTGTTGCGCCAACTTCTGCCAGTGTGTTTATTGTGGGAGAAAGCGGCACAGGTAAAGAAGTTTGTGCTGAAGCCGTCCACCGCCAGAGCGACCGTAAAGACAAGCCTTTTATTGCAATTAACTGTGGGGCTATTCCACGAGATTTGATGGAAAGTGAGATTTTTGGTCACGTTAAAGGGGCCTTTACTGGAGCAACAACAGATCGAAAAGGTGCGGCGACGCTGGCACATGGTGGCACGCTTTTTCTTGATGAGCTGTGTGAAATGGAACTTGAGATGCAAAAGAAGTTGCTCCGCTTTCTACAAACGGGCACTTACACCCCTCTTGGTGGCACTCGAGAAATGAAAGTGGATGTGAGAATCATTTGTGCCACTAACCGAGATCCATTAACAGAAGTAGAAGAAGGTCGTTTTCGTGAAGACTTATACTACCGTGTGCACGTTATACCTATCGATATGCCCCCATTACGTGAACGAGGAAGTGACATCGTCACGCTTGCCAAGCACTTCTTGACCACTTACGCCAAACAGGACAAAAAGAAATTCTCAACAATCGACAGTGAAGCTCAACATATCATCAAGCATTACGAATGGCCGGGTAATGTAAGGCAACTACAAAACATCATACGTAACATTGTGGTGCTTAATAACGACGAAAAAGTCACGGTGAGCCACCTACCCGCTCAACTCACTAAAAAGTCAAAAGTTACGAAAACAACGACGCCTGCGCATGTTGCTCAAGAGTCAGCAAACATTGCACCAATCACACCACCACCTGTTTATACTGAGGAACCTTCACCTTCTGCGGTCGAACCGTCGATTACCGCAGCGGAGCTGCCTGGTACACCGTCCTCTGCTGCTACCTCACCGTACTTTAACTCTGATGGAACCATTCGCCCTATGTGGCAAGTAGAGCGTGAAGCAATTCAGAACGCAATTGCGTACTGTGATGGCAACGTCCTCAACGCCGCTGTCATGCTGGAGTTAAGCCCATCTACGGTTTACCGAAAAAAACAAGCGTGGGAAGCGGATGAAATTAATCTCGAACAATCTTGATAAACCTGCCATTGGTGAAATTTGGATCTTGCTTGATAGCCGTCTATTCGGCGGCATTGAAAGTCACGTTATCGAGCTAGCTCGGGGATTAATCGCCTTTGGAAACAAAGCTCGAGTTGTGCTAACCACCGAGTATTCGCCAGCCGCTCAGATTGTACAGAAGGCAAAAGAAGCCGCGATCCCTGTGAGTTACTTAAACTATTTGTCTGGCGAGCCCAATAAAGCTTTAAAAATTAAACACCTAACAAGCGCTGTCGCCAATCACCAACCCTCAGTGGTTCACTCCCATGGTTATAAAGCGTCGATTTTGTCGCGCTGCGCCAAACTGCTCACCCGTACGTTTCCTCGTTTGATTTCAACTTATCATGCTGGTGAATCGTCCTCAGGGAAACTATGGCTATACGATTGGCTTGATAGAAGCTCAGGCAGCCTATCTGACCATTGCTTTGCTGTCAGTCCGAGTATTCAGCGCAAAGTTTTTTGTTCTTCAGGACTGCTGAATAACTTTGTTTCGATTCCCAACAGTCAACTCAACTATCAGGAAATCGCTTTTGTCGGCCGATTGAGTCAGGAAAAAGGCGCCGATCAATTTATTGAGGTAGCGAGGCTCTGTCCAACATTACAGTTTAGTGTGTACGGTGATGGCCCAGAAAAAGAATCGCTTAATCAAACTGCCCCTCCAAATGTGACTTTCTTCGGCCATCAAACCGATATGGAAGGTGTTTGGGAAAATATCAGTGTACTTATCATTTCTTCTCGTTATGAGGGTCTTCCAATGGCGGCGCTTGAAGCCATGTCGAGAGGCATTGCCGTGATGAGCTTACGTGTAGGTCGTCTTCCAGATATTATCCAAACGGGTAAAAATGGTTTTATCGTCGAAGACATTCCCTCTCTTGCTAAATGTCTTCATGACTGGATGTCGATTGGTGAAGCGCAACAATCACTCATTCGCGAGAATGCTCGACAAACCATCATTGATGATTTCTCAACACAAAGTGTGATTCCCGTATTGCTACAAAAATATCAAATTGAAACGGATCACTAATCCATATTGGTTCTCAATATGAGAATGATGAGTTCCAAACATAAATATCATATAAGATTCAATCACATAAACTAATGGCATATTTTGGCATCTCTATTGCAGCTCAGCAGTTAACGCAGATTAATGATGAGACAGAGGTGACTTATGACTACGCCAAAACGCATTCTATATGTTCATTATGGTGATAATTGGATTCGCGGCAGTGAAGTGGTGCTTCTGGCTCTCATTTCAGGAATCGACCGCGATAAGTTTGAGCCATTCGTATGGTCCAACTGCCAACCATTAATCGATAAGTGCCAATCGCTCGGAATTGAAGCGGAACATTCAGCCTTCAATTTGGTGGGTGGTTGGAGCGCTCCGCGCTGGGATATTAGCGGGTGGAATAGCCTTATCAAACAAGGCTCAGCATTAATCGAAAAGCACAACATCGACTTGGTACACGTCAATAGCGGCGGCCCTTGTCAATGGATGTGTTTGGCTGCTCGCATGAATCATATACCACTTGTCACGCAACTTCATTGCCATTATACATTGCGCGATCGCTTCTCTCTCGGACTTCACCTCTCTCCAAAATTGATTTGCGTTAGCAAAGATGTTGGACGCGAAATTATTCAGGACGGCTACCCACAAAACCAACTTCATGTCGTACACAACGGCGTGTCACTTCAAGGCGTGGATACACCCATCGACATTAAAGATCGCCTCGGAATCCCATCACAGGCCTTTACCTTTCTGTCGGTGGGTTCGCTGATTAAGCGCAAAGGGTTCGACCGCCTTATTCGCGCAATGCGCATGCACAACTACCACCACCACAACCCTCACCTTGTTATTGTTGGTGACGGCGAAGAAAGAGAAGCATTGCAACAGCTTGCCGCGGATCTTGGTATCCAAGAACGAGTGCACTTTGTCGGGGAGCAACACAATGCCGGAGCGTGGATGTGTGGTAATGCAGACGCTTTTATTAGCGGCGCCTATGAAGAGGCCTTTGGTCTCGTGCTCGGGGAAGCGGCTTTAGCTCAACTGCCTATCGTGGCTCCTAAAACGGGAGGCATTCCTGAGTTGTTCGAGCATAATCACTCTGCATTGCTGTACCAGAACAGTGGAATGGCGAGCCTGTTAAACGCGATTCAACAAGTCATGCAAGACGCGGCATTAAGAAACAAGCTGGCGGAAAACGCTTACCTACATGCTAGCCAGCACTTAACGACGACTGCATCTATCAACGCTATTGAACGTATTTACGAAGGTGAACTTAATAACAACGCCATTACACCAATGCCAATGACTCACTGCATGAAGCCTCTTTCACGCTGGTTGAGCATCAATTGAGGAGCCCGGTCATGAAACGTGTATTGATGTTCGACGCCATCCCAATGCAAGGTGGATCCAAAATCGCGAATGCAGAGCTCCTTAAGCAGTGCGATAAGCTGAACGTGATTGGTTATCTACTCACTACAAATCCAGAGCATTGGGCGTCACTGCTTAGTGATACACCGCGTGTGCAAGTTATAAAAATAAAACCATCACCATTTAACTCGACTCATGGACTGACCTACTGGTTGATGAACGCTTACTACTTTCTCCAACTTCTCTACGCGTGCATGAAGCTGCCAAAAATAGATAGCTTTTTGGGCCTATCTTGCCCAAGTAATGATATGCCTTTGTACTTACTACGATTAATTAGCAAAAAGCCTGTGGTACAGATGGTTCATGGCCCTATTGGACGATCGAGATCTGCTGGCTACTGCTTAGTAAAAGCATCGGCAATTTACTACTTGGCAAACACCCGCGAATCAATGGTAGAAGCATTACAGGCCTACCTCAAAACAGAGAAGCCAGCCACCGAACGCTATTGGTGTGGTTTGAATACATCTACGTTTGTTAATGGATTATCGAAAGATCGCTGGCCAAAACAAGCGAATCCGATTTCAAGCCGCGTTTTCTGGGCAGCTAGCTTACTAAAATGGAAGAACATCGATCTTTTGCTTGATGCTTTAACACTTGATGAGTCGAAAAAGATCAAATCCACCGTGTGTTACATCAAACCTAACGTGGCAGGTGTGGAATATTCAACACCGGACTTCAACACACAAGGTGTTGAATGGCATGAGTGCCCAAACAACTTAGATGAATTGCGTTCACAGTGTGGTGTGTTTGTTTCCACCAGTCTCAACGAACCTTTTGGGTTATCTATTTTGGAGGCGCTCGCTGCAGGTATGTGTGTCGTCATTCCACATGATGATAGTTATTGGGACCGCGTGTTAACTCACGGCCGAAATTGTATTAAATACACGCCTAACAATGTGGCTTCGTTACACAACGCAATTCGCCTTTTGAATGAATCGCCGTGGATGAAAGTAACGATGGGTATCGAAGCACTCAATGTTTCTCAACTATACACAGCCGAACGTTGTTATTTGCCAATCGCCCAGCACCTTGCTGCCGAAATTGCTACCAACAATGATTGCACACTCAAGACACCGCGAGACATCAAAGGATATGATCATGTCTAAAGCAATGACCAACATGACGCTATTTGCTATCGCCTTAGTGATCAATAAAAGCATCAGCCTAATCATGCTGCCTGTATTGCCCCACTTTCTCTCACCAGAGCAAATGGGCAAGCTTGAGCTTCTAACAACCTTTGGTGTTGTTACGACCTTGTTTGTCAGTTTCTCTTTGCATGAAGCGCTGTATCGATTCGTCGGCGTTGAAAAGGATCAAAATACGCGCACAAGCCTACTAAACCAGCTGTACTCACTTGCTTTACTCATCGCTGGCGTCGTCGCTCTTAGCTTGCTCACTATCATTTTAATCGCCCCCATTCCCGCGCCTTTTACGCGAGCCGAATTCGCTATTGTTATGTTTGCTATCGTTCTAGAAGGCAGTATTGCAATCGGCACTGCCTGGTTAAGAACACAAGACGACAAAGCAAGAACACTGCTTAACGTCATGGTCACTACCACCATTTTTCAGGTCATTTTTATCGTCGCGGCGCTGTCTGTTCATCCCCATGTTATTTCTGTTTTGTGGGGGGGCTTGTTGGCTGCTATTACTCAATTTGTTTGGCTGCACATCGTTAACAGTTACAATGTCACCCTTCCTAAACTGACATTGGCAAAACAATACCTAAACTACTGCCTACCAATGATGATGGCCGGTTTAGTAGCATTTTGTCTCAATGGCGCTGAACGCTGGTTCATTGGTGCCAACACTTCTCTTGCGACGTTAGGGATTTACGCGATAGCGGTAAAATTTGCAGTGGGCATGTGTATTTTAGTGCAGCCATTTGGCATGTGGTGGATGCCACGTCGATTTAACTACTTAGAAGGGCGCAAGAACACTGAAGCAGTGCGCATCACACACTTAGGTATGATTTACATTACAGGTTTGAGTGTAGTGGTCGGCACATTAGCAATGGTGATGATCACCTACTTACTGCCAGAAACCTATCATGAGGCGGTACTATTCAGCTTATTCTTGCTACCTATCGCCATGTTAAAAGAATGGAGTGAGTTGATTAACATCTCCATTTTGTACAAGCGTCGTACTCGCTGGCTACTGGGTATAAATGTCGTCTCTGCGTGCGTTGCGATTGCTTTGCTGTTTGGCTTATCTTCTCTGGGTATTTATGGTGTGTTCATTGCGCTTTATTACGCACAACTGTGTAAGCTGGGCCTGACTTATGTAGTAGGCCAACAATGTATGACGTTGCCTTTTCACCTAAGTCTGATGGTTTTATTACAGATTATATCCGGTGTGGCACTGTTCCTGCTTCACTCTTCACAATCAATAGGAATCGCCATCGCAATTTGCATTTTGACATGCAGTTTGCTGGCAGGGATAGCCACTCGCTACATGAGTAAAGAGACGCTCAATGCTCTCACTCGATACATAGTGAAAAGGCGTGGACAGGTGAAGAGATACTCGTTATGAATGAAACCAAGGTGAGAACAAAACAGTCCATCGCAGCACTGACGATCACTGTCGGTATCGGCCTGCTTTGGGTTGTTATGCCTCATCCCATTTTGATTGTTGCGTTGTGTTTCGCACCACTCGCGTTACTGTTTGTTCTCAATCAAACGTTTTGGCTTGTCACACTGTTCGTTATTTTTTCATTCTTTCGTATTCACGAAGCCTTTCCTGTTATCTATAACTTCAAGATCCCATTACTGTTATCACTGGGGGCACTCGCCGCACTCGCTTTTCACCTTCTTATAAGCCGCCAGATTACAGCTTTTTGGCACCCTTCATTAAAGTGGCTGTGTATATTTTGGGGTCTGGTGATCATCGGAATAATATTCGCTTCCAGTCGTGATATCGCAATAACGGTGTTCAAAAATACCTATTGGAAAATCATCATTATGACGTTGGCCATCACCTGGCTTATTACTAAACCTTCACAGCTCGCTCAGATGTCAAAAGCAATTATTTTCGCCGGATTATTGATTGGCTTAGTGGCATTACAAAACGCTGCGAATGGCATTGATTTAGTCGAAGGAACGCGCGTGTCAATAGGACGATCCATAGGTTCAGTACTTGGCGATCCTAACGATTTGGCACTAGTGCTGATGTTTCCCCTTGCCTTTACCGTTAGTCAATTGATGGAGAAGCATTCCCCCAAGCATCTCAGGCTCTTTGCCCTTATCACCTGTTTGGTTTTGTTCTTTGCGATCATTGAGACTCAGAGCCGCGGTGGGTTACTCGGTTCACTGTCTGTATTTGCCTACTTTGCTTTTAAACACATCAAAAGCAAAACATTAGTCTTGGTACTAGGCGCCGTAGCAGCCATCGTACTCTACGCATTCGCTGGTATTTCAGGACGAGAATCGGGGGGAGCCGCTGAGGATGGTATAGATGCCTCTGCGATGGGGCGACTTTATGCGTGGGAAGCGGCATTTAAAATGGCGCTGCATCACCCGTTGACTGGCGTAGGTCTAGATAACTTTTACTTTAATTACTATTTCTACAGCCCACACTGGGATGGTATCAACCACGCGGTCCATAGTACTTGGTTTGGCGTGTTGGCAGAAACGGGTTTTGTCGGACTCGCGGTGTTCATTACTTTAATTGTGTCATTGATCCGCACCTCTTTGCATTCCATCTCATTGCTGACACCAAAATCAGATTACACCCTCTCTGTAGGAGCAAACGCCGTGTTAAGTGGGCTTATCGGTACCATCGTATCAGGTACGTTTCTGACTCAAGGTTTCACTTGGCCAATTTACATTCTAGCGGCATTAACAGTTGTCGTTAGCCGTATTGTTCAAAGTGACTGTCAAAATGAGAAATCCTAGTTTCAAACATAAACAAAACCCATAACTCACTGTTTTAAAATGGCTAATTCCTTGGCACGCATTGTGATTACTCACTTAATTAGTAATCAAATAACCAAGACTCAAGGAGAGCCACATGACGGACATCGTAGTATTTGGAGAAGATTTTGGAGGGTTACCCTCTTCCACTCAGCATATTGTCAAGCGACTAGCAGCGAACCATCGAATCCTTTGGGTGAACTCCATTGGCCTTCGTCAACCTAAGCTGGATTCTAAAGACATACAACGTGCGTTAAACAAACTCACTCGTGTATTTCATAACGTAGGCTCACACAAGCCAACATTGGACTCTGAAACAAACCCAAACATTCACATCATCAACTTGCTCACCATTCCTGCCCCTAGTTCTGCATTAGCAAGAAAAGTGGCCGCTAAGATGATGAAACACCAACTCAACAAACAATTACAAGCTCTTGGTTTTGATAAGCCTGTATTTTGGACGTCGCTCCCGACTGCTGCCGATCTTTGTGCAGAAATGAACCCACGTGGACTGATTTACTATTGTGGCGATGACTTTAGCGCTTTAGCTGGTGTTGACCACGACACGGTAGCCAAGCACGAACGTACTCTTGTTAATGCGGCTAGCGTTATCTTTACGGCAAGCGAAACACTCTCCACCAAATTTCCATCTGGTAAAACCGTCACTTTGCCTCACGGTGTCGACTTTAGTCTGTTTTCTGAGCCAGCACCTAAGGCTGAAGATTTTCCTAATAATGGTCGCAAAGTGCTGGGCTTTTATGGCAGTTTGTCGGAATGGTTAGACTACGACTTAATTGCCCAAGTCGCAGACCAAGCGCCTGACTGGGATCTCGTGTTCATCGGCCCTAACGAGTTCAGTGATAATCCACTTCCACAAAGATGCAACGTATACTACCTGGGCCCGAGAGCGCATCACACTCTGCCACGTTACTCCCAACACTGGGATGCCAGTTGGTTGCCCTTTGTTGATAACGCTCAAATCAAGGCATGTAATCCGCTTAAACTTCTTGAGTACTTGGCAACAGGAACCCCTGTTATCAGCACACCGTTTCCTGCATTAATGCCCTACAAACATATGCTTCATGTGGTTCAAGATGTCGAAGACGTGCGTGCCAGTCTCGATCACCTCCTACCGCCACCGACAGATTCAAAGTCATTTGTTCAACAGCAAAGCTGGGAAGCAAGAGCCAACCAAGTTGATAAATTAGTGAGGGCGCTATGAACGATTTGAGAGAGAACCTTAGTGTATTACTACATGGCGCTTGGCGACGTCGTTACATGATCGTTATCCCTATGCTTGTCTTGCCGGTGCTGGGCTTCATCGTAAGTAAGCTGGTTCCGACGACTTATGTTGCTCATACCAGCATGCTTATTCAAGAGACAGCGAAAATGAACCCGTTCCTTCAAGACCTTGCCGTCTCAACAATGCTTAAAGACCGATTGAGCGCACTCAGTACTCTGCTAAAAAGCCGACACGTTTTGTATTCTGTCGCAAAAGAACAATCGCTGTTCAATGACGAGATGAGTGCAAAAGAGCAAGAGTTCATCATAAAAGATCTTGCGTCGCGCCTGTCTGTTCAGCCACTCGGTAAAGACTTCATTCAAATTCAATTGCAAAGTGGTAAATCAGAAGGAATGGAGTCGATGCTGCTCTCTGTCAGAGAGCATTTTGTCGAACAGCTTTTGGCTCCTGAGCGTTCTTCGATTAAAGATTCGAGTCATTTTTTGACTATCCATATCAACAAACGCAGGGAAGAACTAGACAAGGCTGAACAAGCTTTTGCAGAGTATAAAAATACTTACTCAGACGCGACACCCGAAATGCAAGCTCAAAGCCTTACTCGCCTTGCTAGCCTCAAACAAACGCTAGCCGAAAAGGAGGCGGAGCTTGCTGGTGTTTCACGAAGTCTAGGCAGTTTGGATCAACAACTATCCAAAACGAACCCGGTTATCGGTAAACTGGAAGAGCAAATCATCGACATTCGTAGTGAACTTACCCTGCTTCGCGCTAAATACACAGAGGCGCATAGTTTAGTTCAAGGTAAGTTGCGAGAATTAAACCGGTTGGAGCAGGAACGCTCGGTACTCTTGAACTCTAAACAACCAGAACTAAACAGTGCTCAACTATGGGATATCGCGAGCAATACCACAGTAAACAGTCTTGGCGAAGCACAGCCTCTACTTGTCTCCCAACTACATCAATTACAAATGATGCGTGGACGTTTTGAAGCACTTACGGAAGAAACCAACAGCTTGCGAGACATGATCCAAGAATTAGAGCGAAATGCGCACCAATTTGGGAGCACAGCAACAGAAATCAACCGCTTAGCTCGTGACGTCGCAGTGAAGAGAGAAATGTATGATGAACTCGTCGAACGCTATGAGATGGCCCAACTAACGGGTTCTTTGGGAGAGTTTGAAGAGAATAAGCGCGTAAAAATCATTGATGAACCGTTCACGCCAACGATTCCAACTAACTTACCTAGTTTTGTATTTGTCATTTTAGGATTTATTGGTGGCGCTGGTTTAGGCATTGGATTAGCGACGATACTTGAGTTAGCCGATAACTCTATCCGCTCAAAAAGAGCATTAGAAAAACACCTTGGTGTTCCTGTCATCACCACTTTACCTAACGTAGTGTACGGAAACTAACCGCCATAAGAACTCATTTACAAGCACTCGGTCGGCGAGTGCTTTTCTTTTACTACTGCCTTATACAGCCTCATAGCATGTCCACTAATATGAATCTCAAATTGAGAATAAACATAGAACCTCACACGAACTGAAGCTAACTTATTGTTTTTAAATGTTTAACTTCTTGGCACGTTGTCTGCAATTCCTAAATAAACAAAGAACTCAACGAGGGTTTGAAAATGGAAGTCAGACAAAAGCACAATAACACTAAGCACAGCAAAAAAGTGATATTACACGTCGTGCAGCACTTAGCTCCTGGCGGCTTAGAAACGCTCGTACTAGAGATGCTTCGTTTTGCGCAGCCAAACCATTCCGTTTTTGTCGTAAGTTTAGAGGGAAGCAAAGCGCAAGCACTGCAATGCTGGCAAAAACTATTGCCCTACCAAGGCCAACTGCACTTTCTTAATAAAAGACCTGGATTCAGCGGGAAGACCATCGCTACACTGACTTCAATGATAAAAAGAATGCGACCAGACGTGGTCCACACCCATCATATCGGCCCACTTCTGTATGGTGGTATTGCTGCACGTTTAGCGCACGTACCTGTAGTGATTCATACCGAGCACGACGCATGGCACCTTAATAACAAAAAATCAGCTCGACTACAGTCCCTTTTGCTAACGATTATTCGCCCGCAAGTAGTTGCCGATGCTAACTTTGTCGCCCATCAAATACAGACTAAGTTAAAGTATCGCAAAGTTTGTACTATCCATAACGGGATTGACTGTCAGAAGTTTAAAAGCGGTGACCAAACGGCAACAAGACACTTGTTTGAACTTCCAACCGACAAAATCGTGATTGGCGTTGCCGGGCGTCTAGAAGCAGTTAAAGGCCATAAAGTGCTTATCGAAGCATTCTCTCATCTTACGCCAAACACACACCTAGCCATTGCTGGAGATGGTTCTCAGCGAGCTCAATTGGAAGCACAAGTTAGAACGTTAAAACTTGAAGATCGAGTAACCTTTTTAGGCTTGGTCGACGATATGCCCAGCTTTTACCAAAGCCTAGACTTGTTTTGCTTACCATCACTTCAAGAGGGATTTCCTCTCTCAACCCTCGAGGCTCAAGCATGTGACATTCCTTGCGTCGCGACGGATGTTGGCGGCGTGAAAGAGACGCTCTGTCCGAACAACAGCACACTGGTTGAAGCAAATCGCGTGTTTTCGTTGGCCGAAGCGTTATCACAGCAACTGGAATCATCACACCATTCTCCTCGAACTTTTATTCTCAAACACTTTGATATCAGAGACATGGTGAGTCGCTACTCACGTTTGGCCAAGGAGGCTAGCTATGAATGATTTACTTTGGATTATAGGGTTTGGTTTATCCGCGTTTTTGATTGTCTATCATCACGTTGGGTATCCACTGCTCCTTAAGTGGCTTCCTTTAAAACAGCAAGACGAAACCAAAGCACCATTTGTAGAGCGAGCTTACAAAGCCTCCAAAACAGACAGCCAGCTACCCTCTATTACTGTCATCGTGCCCGCCTACAATGAAGAACAATGGATAGCAGAGAAGATCCGTAACCTTGCGAGCCTAGATTACCCAAGGGATAAGTTAAGAGTAGTGATCGCATGTGATGGCTGCACAGATAACACAGCCGAGATTGCTCAAGCGACAATTCAAGAAGCAATCTGCTCTGATACTCTGTTCATTATTAATGATCACCAAATCAATCGCGGTAAAGTTGCCCTACTCAACGAAGAAATGCGTCATGTTAGCTCGGACATTACCGCACTGAGTGACACGTCGGCATTGATTTCTTGCGATTCTCTGTTGCTAGCTAGTCAGCATTATCAAAATGAGAACGTTGGAGTGGTTAACGCAACATATCAAATAATGAGTACTGATAACCAAGGTGAAGCGGCGTATTGGCGATACCAGTCTCGAGTAAAGCATCAAGAATCCTTGTTAGGTTCAACGATTGGTTCCCACGGTGCATTTTACACTTTCAGAACTCACTTATTTGAACCACTGGAAGTCAGCACCATTAATGACGACTTTATTCTCCCTATGAGAATCGTTTTGCGAGGCTATAGCGCTATTTACGAGCCAAACATGCTGGCTCTTGAACTAGAACAGAGCTCAGACAACGCAGATTTCAAGCGGCGCCTAAGAATTTCAGCGGGTAACATGCAGCAGCTCATGCAATTAAAGCAATTACTGCTACCTCGTTATCGTGGCACTGCCTTTGCATTTCTATCGGGAAAGGTTCTGCGCTTAGCAACACCCTATTTGATGATTGTTTGCTTTATTTGCTCACTACTACTGGCACACAATCCGCTGTTTCAAGTAATGCTGTTCGCTCAAGTTGGCATTTATAGCATCGCGCTTATCACTTACTTGATGCCAGCACTTAACACAATTAAACCTTTTAAGCTGATTAGCTACATCGTCATTGGTCATCTCGCCAACTTTATCGGCGGTATGAAGTATTTACTCGGAATGGAAAATGGACGTTGGAAACGCGTCAACCAATAAGGAAAGCATCATGAAAAACTCACGCTACGATTCAAATGTATGCCACGCGAAAAGAACGTTTGATGTACTGGTTGCAATGCTTATTTTGGTCGTCACTGCACCGCTATTCCCATTTATCGCGCTAGCTATAAAAATCACATCGAAAGGCCCAGTGATCTATCGTCAACTGCGTGTTGGGCGCTGCACACCAGAAAAAATGGATCTTTTTCAAATCATGAAGTTTCGCACCATGTATATTGATGCAGAGCAACGCTCTGGCGCAGTATGGGCAACTGAAAATGATCCCCGCATCACGCCAGTAGGACGCTTTTTACGCAAAACGCGTTTAGATGAACTACCTCAACTGTTTAATGTGTTGAAAGGTGAAATGTCGATGATTGGGCCGCGCCCAGAACGCCCAGCTTTCTACCAGAAATTGGAAGATGAAATCCCCTACTTTGTAGAGCGCACATATGGCGTGTTACCGGGTATCACAGGCTTAGCTCAGGTTAACCAAGGCTATGATGCATGCATTGAAGATGTAAGACGCAAAGTTGGGTTTGACCACAGTTACGCACTAAGCTTAGGTTCGTTTTACTCTTGGATTTCAATGGACCTTTCAATCATGAGCAAAACATTCGTTGTGATGATTGACGGACGAGGTCAATAACTTCCGGTTCTGGTAACGGTCACTCTTGCCACTGGCGGCGCATCTTTTCTATCGTCGCTGGTGGCACGTCATGAATGCTTTGATACGCTCCGTGACACACTTTAATTTCCACCTCGATGCGCTTCTTCATGCAGTAGTCCATGTAACGCTTCATCTCCCAATGTCGAACAAACGTATTGCTCACAATCACGACTCTCCCTTTGTTCAACCACTTTCTAGTTTGCTGAAAACACCACTCATGCGCTTGAGGTAATTGAACCGGTTCAAAGTGATAATCACCTTCATCATTTTCAAAATACATGTCAGCTTCAAAATGCTTAGCACCAAGCTCTATTGCCAGTTGTTTTGCTAAGGTTGTTTTACCTGAACCCGGAAGTCCACGAATAAGAATGAGTTTAGCCAGTGACATAATGCAGTTTAATGAGGTGGGAATAAGCCTAAACTGTAACGAAATTATTGGAAAAGAAAAGTAGAAATAAAAAATGCCGAGCACATTAGGCTCGGCATTTAAACTCAATCATGGATCGTGTTGTATTTATTTGTAAGCTGGCAGTTCTGTTCTTAACCCTTTCACCAAACTTACGCACATCAACAGCAGAACAAAAGTAAACGGTAATCCTGTTGCAACAACACCTGATTGCAATGCTTGCAGGGCTTCTTTACCACCAACCCAAAGCATTACGGCTGCAATTGCACCTTCAATACACGCCCAGAAAATGCGTTGCGGTACTGGTGCATCAATCTTACCACCGGCGGTAATACTATCGATAACCAGCGAGCCAGAGTCTGACGATGTAATAAAGAATACCAGAATCAGCACGATAGAAAGCATTGAAATCACTGAGCTATACGGAAGCGCATCGTAAACATGGAACAGAGTCAATGAAATATCAGTTAGGCCATTTGCACCTAGCTCACCAACTTTATTCACCACTTGGTCAAGCGCGATACCACCAAACACAGACATCCAAATCAAAGTAACAACTGTAGGAATAACGATGACTGCGAATAAGAATTCTCGAACCGTACGACCTTTAGACACACGCGCGATAAACATACCAACAAACGGTGACCAAGATACCCACCAAGCCCAGTAGAATACCGTCCAGCCGTGCATCCAAGTTTCATCTTCACGACCGTGAGGGTTACTCAATGGAATAATATTTTCAATGTAAGCCATTGTTGTGTCGCGTAGCGAGCTCCACGCCGTATCAAACGTGATGAAGGTAATGAAAATAAGCAGCGCAAACGCAACCACCATATTGACGTTACTCAGTAGCTTAACACCACCATCAATACCACGAATCACTGATAGCACCGCGATAAAGGTAACGAAGGTGATCACAATCATTTGTGTACCAATGCCGCCTTCTAGACCAAAGACATGATTAATACCACTGGTCGCCTGCTGAGCACCCAGACCTAGCGACGTTGCAAGACCAAATAGCGTCGACAAAACGGCAAGGATATCAATAACGTGACCTAACCAGCCCCATGCACGGTCACCAAAAATTGGATAGAACGCCGCGCGCAATGAAAGTGGTAAACCTTTGTTAAAGGCAAAAAACGCTAATGCTAGTGCAACGAGTGCGTAAATACTCCAACCATGTACACCCCAGTGGAACATGGTGGCACCCATCGCGAGAGATTTCGCTTCTTCTGTGTATGGCACTGCGTTCAGTGGCATTCCCCACCAATCAGTGAAGTACGCGGTCGGCTCCGCCACACTCCAGAACAGAAGACCAATACCCATACCCGCGGCGAAAAGCATCGACAACCAAGAAACGGTTGAGTGATCCGGCGTTGCTTCTTTGCCTCCTAAGCGGATTTTACCTAGCGGAGAAAAAAGAAGAGCAACGGCGAACAATAAGAAGAAGTTTGTCGACCACATAAAAAACGCATCAAACTGTTCGATAATTCCGTTTTTTAGACCGTTTAATACGTCTCGAGCAGTGGTTGGCTCAACAAGAAGAAGTGAAATCAGACAGAAAACAACGAGCCCCGCACTAATGCCAAAAACCGGGTTATGTATATCGAATCCCCACTTTTGAACGTTATCCTGTCCAACCTGATAATCGGTTGTATCAATACTATATTTTTTAAATGCATTATCCATAAATACAAATTTAACGTGAATTTGAAACGCCCCTCAGGTGAGAAGAACTCCAATACCGCCCTCCATTAATTTGAACTCTAAAGTTTTAAAGCGGGACGAATTTTAGCAGCAATCACATATTTTTGCAAAAAGTCGTGATTTATTGCATTTTAAGCTCAATTCGAGACAGATGAAGGGGAAATAATATCAACACAAAAATTATGAGGTCTAATGATTGATTTTGTCGTAGGTTGTAGACTAGAAAAGACACAAGAAATACTTAAGTTCATAGCCAGTCACTGCGCAAATAGAGAAGACCTGCGCTGATTTGGTTTCACAATTAACGACGAAACCAAATCAGCAAACCTTTCATCCAGCGAGCGTTATAAGAAATGGAAGGTGATGTTCCCTGTTACGCTACTAACGGTATCGCTATCGCCTTCAATATCCACGCCAAACGCTTGATAACTCGCGCCCACAGACACATTGTCAAGCAAGAAGTATTCGGCACCAACACCATACATGTAAGAGACGCCATCATCTTTGTCTAAGTTTCTCAGTCCGCCGTCATAATCAACATTGAATGCATTGATGCCGCCTTTTGCGTAAACGTGTAACGGGCCGAAGTCGATACTAGGTTTCGCCGCTAAATAGAATGAATCAAAATCAGCACTACCCCTGCTGCCACTCAAAGATAAATCCACTTTGCCGTGGTTAAAGTAGCCTGCTTCAATGCCAATGAACGGCAAAATACCAGTACCGACATGAATACCATAAGTTGTATCATTTTCGCTGTCGATATCGGACTGACCAATTTGGCCACCAGCGTAAATCCAAGAGTCAGCCATTGCTGACGTTGAGCACAACGTTAGAGCGAATAACGAGAGTGTTTTTTTCATACTATCCCTTCCTGATCGATTCCTAAGCTAAACATTACGCAAATATGCGCATTTAATCGCCACTATATATTGGAAAGCATAGGCATTTTAAGACTCTAAAAGTGAATAATTTATGTTCAACTTTTGTTTTGTGACTTCCAGACAAAAAAACACCGACATAAAGCCGGTGTGTTTCATATGGTGTTAGAAAGCTTGACGCTTATAGGAAATGTAGTGTTGCGTTAACAGAGAACGTGCTGATATCGTCTTTACCAGCAGTGTAGTTCATGTAGCTAGCACCAACAGACATTGGGCCAAAAATGAAGTACTCAGCACCCACACCGTACATTAGGTCCAAATCGTCATCGTCTTTGCCGCCTTTCACTTTTTTGTCCCACTGATGGAAACCACCTTTTGCGTACACGTGTAGCGGACCGAAGTCGATGCTTGGCTTAAGTGCTGCGTAGTAAGAAGTTAGCTTAGTGTCTTGACCATTTACGTTGAACTCACCGTGTTGTGTTACACCAGCTTCAACACCAATGATAGGTAGAATGCCTGTACCAACGTGAACAGAGTATGATGTGTCCGTCTCACCTTTGTAGTCAGACTGACCTACTGTTGCACCACCGTAAATCCAAGAATCCGCCATTGCCGCAGAAGATGCGCCAAGTAGCGCCACTGCTAATAGAGTTTTTTTCATCATCTACCTTTACTCTTTATTATTCCCACGTCTGCATAACTCAGTCGTTGGTACTACAAATAAAGGGAGGCGAACTATTGCCTCCCAGAACTAAAAAATAATGCTTATTGAGTTACTAGCAATTAGTGTACCAGCAACTTCTTAAGCGATAATTACAAATCTGACACTATTTTACTGGTTGATTAGCAAGCATCAATCGCGTTTTTGACTCGTTTATCAGAAACAGGATAAGGAGTGCCTAATTGTTGAGCAAAATAACTCACGCGAAGCTCTTCAATCATCCAACGCACTTCTTTTACATTTTCAGGAATGGCCACACCTTTCGGGATCTTGTTCAGCAACTCTTTATAGTCTTGAGTCACAGATTCAATCTTCAGCATATGTAAACGATCTTTGTTTGGATCGATTGGCAACTTCTCCATACGACGCTCTATCGCGCGCATGTAGCGAAGAATATCCGGCAAGCGTTTCCAGCCACATTCCGTTGCAAAGCCTTTGAAGATCAAGCCTTCAATTTGTGCTTTGATATCGGACAGAGCAAACGCCATTGTGAAGTCGATCTTGCCTTTTAGCTTCTTATTGATGCTAAACGCCGTGGTCAGAATAGTCTCAACCTGTTGAGCAATCTCTACAACGGTGTCACCCAATTCAGCACGAACGTGTTCTTTCAACGCTTCGAACTTCTCTGGCTCCCAAACTAAACCACCCTGCTCTTCAATAAGCTTATCGACACCACAGGCAATGCAGTCATCTATCAGATCAAGCACTTTGCCGTATGGATTAAAGTACAGACCCAGCTTCGATTTGTTCGGTAAGTTGGCGTGCAAATATTTAATTGGCGACGGTACGTTCAATAAAATTAGGCGACGCTGACCAGCACGCATTGCCGTTATCTGCTCGTACTCCGTTTCGTAGAGTTTGATTTCAACGCTGTCTTTGGTATCAACAAGCGCCGGATACGCTTTTACATCGTAGCCGCCACGTTTTTGTTGATACACTTTCGGCAATTCACCGAAGCTCCACGTATGCAGACCTTGCTGTTCAATATCGTCATCCGCCACTTTAGAAAGCGTTTCTTGAACTTTGTCTTTCAAGCTCTCTTTCAATTCGTGAAGGTCTTTATGTTCTTTCAGTTTGCGATTTCGATGATCAACCGCGCGGAACGTCACTTTCAAGTGCTCAGGTACTTGTTCCAAGTTCCAGTCTTCACGCAGCACTTCTACGCCCGTCATGCGTCGCAACTCTTTCTCCAATGAATCTAACAGCGGCGCTTCCATTGGCGTAACGCGCGCTAAGAATGCATCGGCATAGTTCGGCGCAGGCACAAAGTTCTTACGAATTGTCTTTGGCAACGATTTAATCAAGCTAACCACAAGCTCATGGCGTAAACCTGGGATCTGCCAGTCAAAGCCCGCTGGTTCAACTTGGTTTAAAATCGGCAACGGCAAATGCACTGTGACACCATCACTATCATCGCCTGGTTCAAATTGGTAACTCAATTTGAGCTTCAAACCATTTTGATGCCAGAAGTTCGGGTAATCCAAATCGGTCACATGGCTAGCATCACCCTTGAACAGCATCTCTTTTTCAAAGTTCAGCAGTTCCGGATTTTCTTTAGATGCCTTTTTCCACCACGTATCGAAGTGTTTGCCAGAAACGACTTCAGTACCAACACGTTGGTCATAGAAATCAAACAGCTCATCATCATCCACTAAGATGTCTCGACGACGAGATTTATGCTCAAGCTCTTCCACTTCTTGCAGAAGCTTACGGTTTTGCTTAAAGAACGCGTGTTTGGTTTCCCATTCACCCTCAACCAATGCACTACGAATGAAGATTTCGCGACTTACGGTCGAATCGATACTGCCGTAGTTGACCAAGCGTTTCGGTACAATTGGTACGCCGTAAAGCATGACTTTCTCGTGCGCCATCACCGCCGCACGTTTCTTCGACCAGTGTGGTTCGCTGTAACTGCGTTTAATAAGGTGTTTAGCTAACGGCTCAATCCATTCTGGTTGAATCTTTGCGATGATACGACCCCAAAGCTTTGAGGTTTCCACCAGCTCGGCTGACATAATCCATTTAGGTTGTTTCTTGAATAACCCCGACGCTGGGAAGATATGAAAGCGAGCATTACGAGCGCCTTGATATTCATTCTTTTCTTGGTCTTTCATGCCGATGTGCGACAGCAAACCAACCAAAATGGCACTGTGTACGCCATGGTAAGAAGCGGGCTCGTCGTTAAGCTTGAACTCCATCTCACGCATCGACTGATGAATTTGGAAGTACACATCTTGCCACTCGCGAACGCGCAAGTAGTTCAAATAGTCTTGCTTACACTGTTTGCGGAACTGATTGCTAGACAAGGCTTTTTGCTGCTTTTGGATGTATTCCCACAAATTCACAAATGTCAGGAAGTCCGACTCTTCATGGAAGAAGCGACGATGTTTATCGTCTGAAGATTGTTGTTTGTCGGAAGGACGCTCGCGTGGATCTTGAATCGACAAGGCAGCTGCGATGATCATCACTTCTTTAAGCGCACCATATTTTGGCGCTTCCAATACCATACGCGCCAAGCGCGGATCGATTGGCAAACGCGCTAATTGGCGACCAATGGAAGTCAGGCGTTTTTTCGGATCTTTTACCTCAGAGTTAATCGCACCAAGCTCTTCCAGCAAACGCACGCCGTCTTGGATGTTACGTTTATCCGGTGCTTCCACAAACGGAAACGCTTGAATATCACCCAAACCAAGTGCCGTCATTTGCAAGATAACCGACGCTAGATTGGTACGTAGGATTTCAGGATCAGTAAACTCTGGGCGTGACTCAAAATCTTCCTCTGAGTACAGACGAATACAAATACCCTCTTCCACACGACCACAACGACCTTTTCGCTGGTTCGCACTCGCCTGAGAAACTGGCTCAATTGGAAGACGCTGAACCTTAGTACGGTAACTGTATCGACTGATACGCGCCGTACCCGGGTCGATAACATACTTAATGCCCGGAACAGTTAGCGAGGTTTCTGCCACGTTGGTTGCCAGTACAATTCGGCGACCAGTATGAGGTTGGAAAATCTTATTCTGCTCACCTGCCGACAAACGCGCGTAAAGCGGCACAATTTCCGTGCTCTTCAGATTACGTTTGGACAATGCATCTGCGGTATCACGGATTTCACGTTCACCGTTCATGAAAATCAGGATGTCACCTAAACCTTCATCGCACAGTTCATCTACCGCTTCGAAGATGCCTTCAAGCTGGTCACGATCATTGTCGTCATCACCGCTTAGTGGGCGGTAACGTGTTTCTACTGGGTAAGTACGACCCGATACTTCAATGATTGGTGCATTGTTGAAGTGTTTTGAGAAGCGTTCTGGGTCGATGGTTGCCGACGTGATGATCACTTTCAAATCAGGACGACGTGGCAGCAACTCTTTCAAGTAACCCAAGATGAAATCGATGTTAAGGCTGCGCTCGTGCGCTTCATCGATAATGATGGTGTCGTATTGATTCAAGAAACGGTCATGCTGAATTTCAGCCAACAAGATACCGTCCGTCATCAATTTGATTTGGGTATTTTCAGAGATCTGATCGTTGAATCGAACCTTGTAACCAACAAACTCACCAAGCTTGGTTTCCATCTCTTCGGCAATACGGTTAGCAACCGAACGCGCTGCAAGACGACGAGGCTGAGTATGACCAATCAGACCAAATTTACCGCGACCAAGCTCAGCACAGATTTTTGGTAGCTGAGTGGTTTTACCAGAACCGGTTTCACCCGCGACGATAACCACTTGGTTTTCTTCGATCGCTTTCGCAATATCGTCGCGTTTTTGGCTTACAGGCAGGATTTCTGGGTATTCAATCGTTGGTTTGTAGTTGCTGCGCTGCTCTGCAACCATCATGGATTTTGCGATGTCTAATGCGATTTCGTCGAACACAGCATTACGCGCTGCGTCCTTCTTAATTTTGCTTGCACCAGAAATACGTTTACTCAAGCGGAAACGGTCGCGCATCATGCACTGATTCAGCGCTTTACGCAGAGATGCAGCACTATTCACTTGAGCCTGAGGTGTTTGAGCTTGTTTCGCTGTCGCTTTTTGCGCACCATTTGACGGTGTCACTTGCTCTTCAGCTAGATTCTTTTTTGGGGGCTGTGACGAAGTCAAAGCGTTTCCTATTCTTTTCATTACAAAAACTGCGCGGATTGTATCACACAAGATCTGTAACAAGATAACCGAAAGCTCATTCAATTTTTTCGAACATGTTCAGCGAATCGCTAGGCTTTTGAACTCACTTACGTTGCTTATAATGGCTCCCATAGTCGAAAGCACTTATTTAAGGAATAACCATTATGTCTCGTGTACTAGCTCTAAAATCAAGCATCCTTGGCGATTACTCTCAATCAAACAAATTGGTTGAAAACTTCATCAAAAATGTAGACCAAGACAAGCTTACTGTTCGTGATTTGGCTGCAAACCCTCTACCTGTTTTGGACTTCGCCGTTGCGACTGCACTGCGCGCTACGGAAGATCTTTCACAAGAACAGCAAGCGGTGGTCGACTTGTCTGACACCCTTATTGAAGAAGTAAAGGCCGCAGACACTTTGGTTATTGCCGCTCCAATGTACAACTTCACCATCCCGACTCAGCTTAAAAACTGGATTGATTTGATTGCTCGTGCAGGCGTGACATTCAAATACACAGAAAACGGCGTTCAAGGTTTGATTGAAGGTAAAAAGGCGATTGTAGTAACGACTCGTGGTGGTATTCATAAAGATTCACCAACTGACAACGTTACGCCATACCTACGCACTGTACTGGGTTTTGTAGGAATCACTGATGTAGAATTTGTTTACGCAGAAGCTCTAAACATGGGTGAAGATGCAGCTGCAAAAGGCATTTCAGAAGCGCAAAGCCAACTTGCAACAATGGCGTAAGTTAGAATAACCCAGAATACAAAAGGGATTGGTTCGCGCCATCCCTTTTTGGATCCTGATGCCTTGATCGTATTTATAGGGTCTCTTACATCGTCAAAAACGATTCACTTTCTCCAAGTTACGTATTGCATCGAGGTAGACTTTTTCTAAAGACCGCTCAGCTTCGCATATCATGTTCTCGATCATCGCATTAAACGCGACATCGCTACGGATTTCTATATTGTCTCCCGCCTTAACGTCAAGAGAGTTGACGTACAACACCAACCATTCATCGCCCTCCAAGTGCCCTTCTCCGTGAATGGCAAAAAAGCGTTTGGCAAATTCAGCGTTGGTACAATTTATCGCTTCAATTTGAAGATTGAATGAGGAGTCGATACTCATGGTGCTTATGCCATCCGATTCATCAGATGCATCACAAACAGCCTTAACTCTGGCACGATATACGAAATTTCTCGTTGAAAGCAGCATAGTATTATTCATCATTACTCATAATGGGCGATAAATAAGTCAGTTGCAAATCCGACCTATATGCATCTCGCGATGCGCTAAAACTCGAACTGGAAATAAATAGTATTGTAGTTGCTCCCACCTTTAATTCGCCCAAACTGGGAAGCGCTTTCAAAAATCGCCGAGCGGTGATGCAATGAATAGCCCACCCACATATTGTTCCAGCTCTTTTGGTTGAAGAGATCGCCTACATTGACATCAAACGAGAAATCTAGGTAGTTGAGCAACTTGCTTGGTGTATAACCCTTGTCTTCCATTTCTGTGCCTTCAATATAGGTAATGCTATCAATGTATGACACACCTTCCGCTACACCAAATCGCCAAGTCGTAGGCCAATTAACCGTATAATAAGCCTTAATCGCCATGACGTATTCTGTGCTCGCAGACTGAACACTGGACGACCAGTGATGAACCAACCCTGGCGTTAAATAAATATCAAGAGGAAAACCAAACAGCTCATCCGTTAATGGATGCCCATAAAACAATGAAGTAAGTTGATTGTCGTATGGGTCTTTTTCTCTCTCAAAGCTAAATATTTCACCGATGTTCGAAGGCGTCGCCCAACCATGCGCAATACGTAGATATGCTTTATTGCTCAGTGTCGGTTTCGGAGCTTTGCTTTTATCGTTGAAAAAGCCAAAACCGACAAACACTTCTCCCTGATATCGATCTTCTACAAGCTGACTGTTGTAGGCGTTATCATCTAAGCGAGTAACACTCGTCTCACCCAATAAATACAAATTTGAAGTTACATGGTAACGCGCTTTAATACCAAGATTGGTGTCAAGCCCAGCTCCAATTCTCTCGCCAGTAATATCCTTAAAGGAATAATATTCACTATTGAAATCAGCGTCTTTGTATCGAATCGTAATCGATGGCTCTAATTCCCAATCCCCAAATACATAATTGGCAGCAAGGCGGTAATTAGAGTGAAACTGGAGTTCGTCGTCCGCCATCAACTCTACTTCTGCGCGCCAATTGTCGTTAATGCTATAACGCACTTGCCCACCGAAATCGACTCTGTCCCCTTCATTAGCATTTTGTAGCGACATGGGAATATCGACAAATCTCAATCGCATGAGTGCGCTCGCGCGCCAGTCGGAATCACTCTCGTTATACAAAAAAGCGCCACCTTCAATGCCATTGATATACACATGTTGGTTTTCAAAGAACATCATTGGTACAAATGTACTCACCGTAGAGTCATTATCGGCGGTATAAAACGGAATCGATGCTGTGCGATACTTCGCAGCAATCCCCCACGTTTGTTCTTCTGAACCATGCGCAGAAGAAACTGCCGCAGCTAAAGGTAAAGCGAGTGTTGTTAGAATTAATCTCTTCATGAGTTCGAAAAATGTTGGTTGAGAAGCAGGCAAACATCAATGATTTGCCATTAAAAGCTTATGTTCTGCTGATGATAGCCGTTACAATGGCAAATGTTGTCATCCTCGTGACAGTTTGAGTCCCAAGATCATATTAATATTGCACGACTAGGTGAGCTTGTTTGCGAATATTTTACCATCACAACAAGCGCTTAAACTCTAGCTTAGTTCTAAATCAAACATAATGAAGTAAAAAGTGAAAGCATCAGAACTCATCTCTACCTTGAATCATTTACCCGCAGATACAGACCCAGACATTGTGATGGGAGAAGCATGGCTGCCAGAGAGGTTGATAGGGACTCAACTCGATGGTGACATGTTGTTTTTGCACTTTGATAATGCACCAGAAGATGGTCAAGGTGACGAAGAAGGGCGTGGCTTCGTCGAACACGAAATCGACCTAATTAGAACTCGGCTTCAGCAAATTTTGGATGAAGACAGTAATAACGCGTCAAAAGCCGATGCGATGCTTGGTTTGTTCCTTATGGGACATGAACTTAGTAGCTCGCAAGTTATCGAAATATTAGAAGAAGAAGCTGACACATAAGGAGCCGTTTTGCCAGCATTGATGAACACGACTGAAATTTCTTCACTTCCTCTTGTCGTTGCAGGTCCGATCCTACGCAAAGTGACCGCAACTGAAATCAATATTTGGCTAGTCACCACCCAACGCTTGGAGGGTATGGTGCAAATTACGGATGAAAATGCCTCCATCCTTTATCAAGCCCCTTTAAGTGAACAAAAAGAACAGCTTCAAATCGGCCTCAATGCGTGGTGTTGCTTGCTTAAATTAGAAGGCGAGTTTCCAACCCATCAAGCGTTACGCTATCAAATAAAAACGCAATATGGCTTAGTGACGGAACTGCTCCCTCACCTAACTTATGAGCGAGATAATACGCCAAACTTGGGTATTGAGTTCCTCGTTAGTGAAAAAGCGGATTATCTCCTACATGGCTCTTGCCGTAATCCCCATCACTTCAGTGATGATACGTTGGTCGCTGCGGATCATAAAATCGCGTCTCAATCCATTGAAGAAAGACCGGATATGCTCATCATGAGTGGTGATCAAATCTATGCAGACCATGTTGCAGGCCCCACTCTCGATGCCATTGAGCAAGTCATAGCTTTATTGGGTTTGCCAGGCGAAGAATTCGATCAAGCTCCGATAAAAAATACCAATGACCTCTACCAACACCCTGCTTGCTATTATGGTCGAGATAAATTGTTGCCTCATTATGTGAGTGATGACAGTTTACTAAGTAAGTTTTTTCCACACCGAGGGACACCAATATTCAGCGCCAAAGAGTGTGAGAATCACCTAATAAGCTTTGCTGAGTGCTTTGCAATGTACTTATTGGTTTGGTCTCCGACCTTGTGGAAGCTTGTTCGAACGGATCGTTTATTAGAAAACGAATTTACTGTCGGCGGAGAAGTTCTTGAACCCAAATGGCAGCAGCAATGGCGCGAAGAAAAAAAACAAATTGATAAATTCGTCGTAGGTCTGGACAAGGTTCAACGCTTACTCGCTCACATTCCAACCTATATGATTTTTGATGATCACGATGTCACCGACGATTGGAATCTCACCATAGGCTGGGAACAAGCCGCATACAGCAACACGTTTGCAAAACGCATTATCGGTAATAGCTTGATTGCTTACTGGCTTTGCCAAGGCTGGGGAAATGCGCCAGAAAAATTCAATGATGAATTTATGAGCCTCGCTCAACGCTTTATCGATGAGCGAACCTCGCAAACCCAAGATGCATTTATTCAATATTTGTATCGCTTTGAGAATTGGCACTACACCATTCCTACGACACCAAAAGTTGTCGTGCTAGATACACGAACCAGACGCTGGCGTTCTGAGTCTAAAATGAACAAACCTTCTGGCTTAATGGACTGGGAAGCGATGATTGAGTTCCATCAGGAGCTCGTGCATCAAGACAAGGTTGTTATTGTTTCTGCCGCGCCAATGTTTGGTGTGAAATTTATCGAAGCACTACAACGTGTGGTGACCATGCTTGGTAAACCATTGATGGTTGATGCTGAAAACTGGATGGCTCACCCCGGAAGTGCGAATACTCTTATTAGTATTTTCACACACACAAAGACACCAACTAACTTTGTTATTCTCTCTGGCGACGTGCACTACTCTTTTGCATACGATATTAAGCTCCGCTATCGAAAAAACAGTCCGAATATCTATCAAATCACCTGTAGTGGAATTAAAAATCAGTTCCCTACACAACTGCTCAATATTTGTGATGGCCTAGATAGACTGCTATACAGCCCTCGCTCACCTTTAAACTGGTTCACAAAACGTAAACGACTCAAGATTTACAAACGCGCACCAAGTACGCACAACTTTTATCGCTTGGTTAACCATAGTGCCATTGGTGAGCTACGCCTTGATGATGAAGGCAAACCAAGTCAAATTAGTATTCTGACGAGTGATGGTGACGAAGTTCATTTTCCACCGACACGTGCTGAAAGCTGAGTATCAATCCCAAAATGACTTGCCCTTTGTAAGAGGCAAGTCACCTTGAACTAACTCAGGAGTTTAGGTTTTTTGGGGAGAAAGTGGCCGTTCTTAAATGTCAACGGCGTGCTAAATTTGGTATCGCACCTTGAGATCTTCCGTATTTATTACCATGTTAACCAAATAAACAATAGCTCGGTGTTCATTATGTTTAATTCTCTCACATCATTATTTAAACAACTCATTGATGGCTCTGATTTAAGCCAAACCAACACACTTTCCCCTAACATGGCTATCGCGTGTTTGCTTTGTGAAGTTTCTGGCGCAGACCATAGTGTCGATGATAGAGAACAAGAAACAAAGCGCTCTTTATTGATGAAACTGCTTTCGTTAAATGAAGAAGAATCAAATACTTTGTTAGAGCAAGCGCAACAGAAAATAAAAGATTCCGCTTCGCTGTACGACTTTACCTCTCAACTAAGAGAACTGACTCAAGAAACTCGTTACAACTTAATCAAAAGCATGTGGGAAGTCGCTTACGCAGACGGCGAAATTGACCCGCTAGAAGACGCGGTGATCCGTAAAACAGCAGAGCTACTCTATGTTGATCACAGCGAGTTCATTCGAGCGAAGTTACAGTCTCAGTAAAGTGACGAGATGAGTATATAAGTCGCTGGCTAACTCTAAGCTACCCCTAGAATGACAACAGATATCGCTTCTATAGCCATAAAAAAACGCGCACTCTGCGCGTTTTTCAATAAGCCAACGACATTGTTATTAAAATACTGGTCAAGGTATGTGTTTAGCTCTTTCCACACTAAACAGACTGCATGACAAAACAACAATGGTTGGATGATTATTTAATTACAAGCTAGCTAGGTTCGAATAACTAAAACATGGTCAAAGCAAGCTTAGCTAAGTTGTATGCATCTACATAGCCAGAGTGTTGACGCCCTTCCCAGTCTATTCCTTTTGCTTCTTGAGCGGCTCGATGGCCTATACGTCTATCTTTAAGACGATTTTGAATACGGTAGAGTGTCGCTAAGTTGATGAACTCTGTGAACGGTGCTTCAATACCTTTTTGCTTACACTCTTCTAGAAGAATGAGGTCATCTCGCCCCCAAGATGCAAAGATTTTGTTGCGACCACCGAAGTTCTTAACCATGGATTTAAGCACTTCTTCTAGTGGGCGTCCTTGTTTTTCAATCTTACGTGGTGTGATGCCCGTTAACTCAGCGCAAAACAGAGACACTTCATCGTGTTCTGGTTTCACGTAGTATTGAGCACGCTTGACTATCTCACCTTTAGACAAATCTATTTCAGCTAACCCCACTTCGATAATTTCACCCGTGCTGCCGACGCCATTTTCGTTCCAGCAACACATTTCTAAATCGAAGCATACAATACGGTTATGGTTCATAGTTTGCCTTGGTTCCTAACATAAAAATTTAAAGCGTGCGATTCTATCGTAACACGGCGTAAAACTCGAATTTGTGCGCCCATTTAATCGCCGATCGACACATTATTACGGCCGTTTTTTTTACTCAAATAGAGTTGACTGTCCATTTTGTGATACAAGCTCTCAGGATCTTCTTCTTTATGGATAACCGCACCGATACTCAACGTACAGATGATTGACGCATCACCATAATCAAAAGCCGTACTTGCCACAACACTCCGTAACTTTTCTAGGTAAGCTTCTAGCACTGCTCTATCAATGACTTTAGAAATAATACAAAACTCGTCACCACCAGCGCGGTAAAACTTATCTCCCGGTTTTAAATTAGCACTGACCAGCTTAGTGACATGTTGCAACGCTTCATCTCCACCTAAATGGCCGTGTTTGTCATTAATCACTTTGAAGTGGTCGATATCAAAACCAACCAAGGCGAAGTTAACACCTTTGTTTATCTGATTAAGCAAGTGATCGTTGAATGCTCGGCGATTCAGTAGTTGAGTTAGAGGGTCTCGCTCTGCCATTCTTTTTAATTCAACGGTTTTGAGCTCCAACATGACCGCTAAGCGCTCTTTTTCTCGAGACTGTAAATTCACAATCCAACTGATCAAAAAGGCGATTACCAATCCGGCTAGTGTCGTGCCCGCTAAAATAGAACGTTCCCAAGCTGAGACTGCGTCAGAAAGCTTAAAGTCAATACGCCATTCACGGTTAGGCAGTTGAATGGTCCGGCTTATAACCGTTCCTCGAATGTTGTCCCAGCTCGCACTTTGAAAGAGAACAGGGTCATCTGCTGCGTCGAATCCCAAATCTTCTACGCGCACCGACATATCGAGCTCCGTCGCGGTTTTCGTAATCAAATCCTCAAAGTAAACCGTACTTCGGATAACACCGGTCACTACTCCTAATAAATATTTGTTCTCGAAGTCGAACACTGGATGGAACACCAGCAACCCAGTCTTAGGTATGGACTTGTCATAACCATCTTGCAGCAAGCGAACTTTATCCGAGACATTCGCTCGCCCATTTTCGGAAATATCATCCAAGATTAAATCGAAGCGTTTGCGCGAAAAATAGAAACCCAATAGAGAAAGGTTTTCCGGTGTTCTTGGGTAGATATCCGACGCGATGAAAATTGGCTCATTGTGTTCAAAAATGTACCCGTAGGTTTTGGGACCATCTTTAGGAACGGTAAACGGTTGGAAGTTTGGAAATTTTTGACGGGTCTTTAAAATATGTTCATCAAGATCTTCAAATTCGACCTTTTGCATCCATTGAAGTCCAATGAGACTTCGCGAGCTGTTAATCACTTGTTCCGCATACATCGGAAACGATGGCCAATAGCTTCGCTCAATCGAATGGAAAAAGTTTGCGCCCGCACCAATGAACTTTAGATCATTCTCGACGTTTGCTTTAAGTGATTCTGCTTGTCGGTCGGCTAAAGTATCAAACGTCGTCTGTGTATACCGTTGCTGCATTGTATAAGCAGCACCAACTACACCAGCAGTGACACATAAAGTCGCCAAAAAAGCTAAAATAGAGTCTGAATGTCGTTTTATAAAGCTCTTATGAGCGGTGCTTTGTGTCATATCGTAATTTTTGATACTTCCGTAAGTTAAACTTCGGGATCTATTGAAATACTGCGTTAGCAATGCACAAACATCAAGCAACAACCTATATTGGGGAGTCTGATCGTCGATTTTTCACGCTGTTCGTACGGTATAGTCACGAATTATTACAGCCTTAAGCCTTGAATATGCTACCATCCGTCATCATTTTAATGTCTAAACTTGGTGCAAGATCGCAAAGACGATCGTTTTAGTGAACAAATATGAGCCAATACTGAGCACCAATAAATCAATAGAAAGAGAAAAAACGTCATGAACATTGATTTGAACCTAATTCCTCAAACGTTCGATATGCTTCACGCTGGCCTAACCGCATCGAGCGTTTTGCTTCTTCTAGTTGCAGTGTCGCGCAAATCAAAAGTGGTCGAGAAAGTGGTAGAAAAACCAGTCGAGAAAATCGTCGAGGTTGAGAAACCAGTTGAGAAGATCGTTGAAGTAGAAAAAGTAGTGGAAGTAGAGAAAGTCGTAGAGCGTGTTGTAGAAGTTGAATCAAAACTTGCAACCACATCAACAGACTCTGCAATGCAGCTGCTTTCTATCATGCAACAAGAAGCTCGCCTGATTGACTTCCTAAAAGAAGACCTAACGTCATTCTCTGATGAAGAAGTAGGCGCAGCCGCTCGCGTAATCCACACTGGCGGTCAGAAAGTACTGAACGACTACGTGACGCTAGCGCACGTTCGTAACGAAGACGAAGAAACTCGCATTACGGTTGAAGAAGGCTTCAACCCACAAGAAATCCGCCTAACTGGTAACGTAACAGGCAGCGCGCCATTCAACGGCACGCTAGTTCACAAAGGTTGGAAAGCAACATCAATGACGTTGCCTAAACTGGCTGAGAACTACGATGCATCTGTGATCGCTCCAGCTGAGGTTGAGCTGTAATGGAACACATGAACCAAGAAAACCATTCTCAAGAAGCGTCTGTTGAAACTCAACAGACGCCAAAATTCAGTGTTGGTATCGACTTAGGTACAACACACTGTGTCATGTCTTTTGTTGATACTCACGACGAAGACGCTCGCGTTGAAGTAATGCCTATCCCGCAACTTACTGCGCCGGGCACGGTAGAGACTCGCAGCCAATTAGGCTCTTTCCTTTACCAGCCGCACGAGCACGAAATGAACCCGCAATCACGCGTTCTTCCGTGGTCGAGCGAGCCAAAAGCTCTAGTTGGTGCAATTGCACGTAACCTAGGTTCAAAAACACCAATTCGCCTTGTTGCAAGTGCGAAATCTTGGCTTTGCCACGCAGGTGTGAATCGTCGTGATGCCTTCTTACCAGCAGGTAGCCCAGAAGAAGTGGAAAAAGTATCCCCTCTTCGTGCGACAGAGCTTTACCTAGAGCACCTAAAAGACGCTTGGAATCACACCAATCCAAATCACAACCTTGCCGATCAAGACGTGACTATTACGGTTCCTGCTTCTTTTGATCCTGCTGCTCGCGATCTAACAGCAGAAGCAGCACGCAACGTTGGTTTTGTGCACCTAACGCTTCTAGAAGAGCCACAAGCTGCGCTTTACAACTGGATCGACAACAGCAACGACAAATGGCGCGACGAAGTTGAAGTTGGCGACATCGTACTTGTGGTCGATATCGGTGGTGGTACAACCGACCTTTCTTTGGTTGAAGTAACTGAAGACGACGGCAACCTAACTCTGAACCGCATCGCGGTAGGTGAACACATCCTACTTGGCGGTGACAACATGGACCTTGCACTTGCGTACCGCTTGAAGATGAAGCTAGCGCAAGAAGGCAAAGAGCTACAGCCATGGCAAGTTCAGGCGATGACGCACGCATGTCGTGACGCGAAAGAAGCGCTACTGAACGACAGCGAACTTCAGTCAGTGCCAATCGTAGTACCAAGCCGTGGTTCTAAACTGCTTGGTGCAACGCTGAAAACAGAACTGACTCAAGAAGAAGTACAACAAACACTGGTTGACGGCTTCTTCCCTCAAGTTGCGATTACCGATCACCCTGTTCAACGTAACCGTGGTGCACTAACGCAAATGGGTCTGCCTTACGCACAAGATGCAGGCATCACTCGTCACATTGCTGCGTTCTTGTCTAAGCAAGCCAATGCTCTTTCTACTTCAGGAAATGGCGCAGAAGCAGCAGCTCAAGATTTCAACCCATTCGCTAACATGCCTGGTATGCCAGGTGCGGATGCAGCGCAATCAGCTGACTTCATCAAGCCAACCGCAATCCTATTCAACGGTGGTGTCCTGAAATCGAAACTTCTAGCAACTCGTCTAGAAGACACGATCAACGAATGGCTAATTGAAGCAGATGCTGAAATGGCAAAACGCCTAACAGGTGTGGATCTAGACCTTGCTGTAGCAAGCGGTGCGGCTTACTACGGCTCTGTACGTCGTGGTCAAGGCGTTCGTATCCGTGGTGGTATTGCTTCGGCTTACTACGTAGGTATCGAAAGTGCGATGCCAGCGATTCCGGGCATGGCGCCTCCAATGGAAGCACTTTGTGTTGCACCATTTGGTATGGAAGAAGGTTCAAGCGTTGACGTACCAAGCCAAGAGTTTGGTTTGATCATCGGTCAGCCGGTTAACTTCCAATTCTTCGGTTCAACGGTTCGTCGTGATGACCTAGCAGGTACTCACCTAGACTACTGGGCGCCAGAAGAGCTTGAAGAGCTTCCAGAAATCCAAGTAACGCTGCCTGTATCTGAAGGTCGTCGTGAAGGTGAAGTGGTTCCAGTAACCCTAGCCTCTCGCGTCACAGAGCTTGGTACGCTTTACTTAGAAGCCATTGCCGCTGATAACGGTCAAAAATGGCATGTTGAGTTCGATGTGCGCGAAGACGCGAAAAGCAACTCAAACGAAGAAGAATAAATAGAAATCAAACGGCATCCAATCGGGTGCCGTTTTTAAATACACGAAGGTTTGTATGGCATCTCCTCGTTTTCTTGTTGGTATTGACCTTGGCACCACAAACACTGTGGTGGCGTATTGTGAAATCACCGACAACCTTGAACAATCCGAAGTATCCCTATTCGACATCGACCAATTGATTGGGCCGGGTGAAGTGGTTCGTAAACCATTGCTGCCCTCTTTCCGCTATCACCCTGCGGTTGGTCAAATCTCCCCTTCTGACCTAACACTCCCTTGGGAAAACGAACCTGTATCTGGCGACATTAGTAATGTGATCGTGGGTGAATGGGCTCGTGAATTAGGCGCTAAGGTGGAAGGACGTCAGGTATCCAGTGCTAAAAGCTGGCTATCGCACCAAGCAGTGGATCGTAGCTCAGACATTCTTCCTTGGGCTGGTGCACAAGATGTAGATAAAGTATCTCCCGTCATTGCCAGCGCAAGCTACCTCAACCACATTCGCCAAGCATGGAACTACCGTCATCCTAGCAATAAGCTAGAAGACCAAGATGTGGTTGTGACAGTTCCAGCGTCGTTCGATGAAACCGCTCGTAAACTCACGCTTGAAGCTGCACAGCTGGCTGGTTTAAAGAAAATCGTCCTGCTCGAAGAGCCACAAGCCGTATGTTACGACTGGTACGCACGCCACCAGCAAACCGCAGCTGATGAACTTAAAGAATTACCGCTGATTCTGGTTTGTGATGTGGGCGGTGGTACTACCGACTTGAGCTTGATTGAAGCAAGTTTCTCTTCTCAAGATGAACTAGCCCTTGATCGTATTGGTGTTGGCGAGCACTTGATGCTTGGTGGTGATAACCTCGACTTAGCATTAGCGCACCTTGCAGAGAGCCGCTTCAACCAAAGTAAGAAGCTCACTGCAGCAAGCCTGACTAAGCTGATTCAGCAAACTCGCAAGGCGAAAGAAAACCTGCTTTCAGCGAGTGCACCTGAAGAAGTGAAGATCACCATGCTGGGCAGCGGCTCGAAACTTCTTGGCGGAACAAAGAGTATTGGGCTGAGCAAACAAGAAGTGCACCAAATCGCTTTGGATGGCTTCTTCCCGCTTTCTGATTTCAGTGAAGTACCAGACAAACGCCGCAGCGCCGTTGTCGAGTTTGGTCTTCCATACGTTGCTGACCCAGCTGTTAGCAAACACGTAGCCGAGTTCTTAACTCAGCACCAACAAGTTGCTCGTGCCGCTCTTGGCATTGAAGACGACAAACAAAATGCCATTCCAGTCGGTTTGCTACTCAACGGTGGTGTGTTCAACAGTGAGCTTGTGACTGAGCGTGTCACTACCCTCCTTTCCGATTGGCGCGGCGCTCCGGTTACGGTATTAGATAACCCACATCCAGATTGGTCTGTTGCCCTGGGTGCTGTTGCATTTGGTAAAGCACGTCGTGGTGCGCAGCTTAAAATTGGTGGCGGTGCAGCGCGTTCTTACTTCTTGCACCTTCAAGAGAAGAACAAGATAGGCAAAGCGCTCTGTTTGCTTGCAAAAGGTACAGAAGAAGGACACGAGATCCGCTTAAGTGGTCGTCGTTTCTCGCTTACCTTAGGTGAGCCTGTTCGCTTTAACCTGCTGACTTCTACCCACGACACCTTAACCAATAACACCGCCATTCAAAACGGTGTGATGGTTGACGTTGATCCTGACTTGTTTGCTCCTCTGCCGCCTTATATCACCACTCTTGAAGGTGAAGGCGCCGAGCTACAAGCCAACCAGAAAGAGCGTGTAGAAGTACAACTGGCATGTCAGTTGACTGAAGTCGGCACGCTTAAGATGGAATGTGTCAGCGCAGAAGATGACAGCAAACGTTGGAAGCTCGAGTTCGAAGTTCGTAACAAGCAAACCGATGACAGCGAGCAAGTTAAGCTTCACCCTAAACTGAACGAATGTAAGGAGCTGATCGCTCGCCTTTACAGCGGTAACAAGAAAAGTGCAGAAAGCAAAGAGATCAAAACCTTAGCCAAAGATCTTGAGAAGAAACTTGGCAAACGTGACGAGTGGGATTTCACGACCCTACGTCAACTGTTCGATACCTTTGCACAAGGTCGTAAGCGTCGTCGCCGTTCTGAACAACACGAGAAAAACTGGCTTCGTTTGGCAGGTTTTGCACTGCGTCCTGGCTTTGGCGATCCAACCGACTCATGGCGTATTGAGCAAGTTTGGGGACTGTATCAACAAAATATTCAGTTCAAAAACCATCAAGGTTGGACCGACTGGTGGGTGTTCTGGCGTCGTATTGCAGGTGGCTTGAGCCAAGAGCAACAAGAGACCATCTTGGCGGACATCGCGAAATACCTACATCCTGGTGCGATGAAAAACCCACAATCCGCCAAAGCGGCACAAGATATGGGTTACGAGTCGATGGTACGTTTGTCAGCCTCTCTGGAGCATCTAGAAGTCGAAGACAAAGTTCTATTGGCAACGTGGTTCTTGAGCAAAGCCATCAACCATAACCAGTTTGAACAAGCACACTGGTGGGCAATGGGTCGCTTGGCATCACGTACGCCTTTATATGGCAGTCAGCATAACGTCGTTCCTCGTGAACAAGCGGAACAGTGGTTGCCTAAGCTGCTAGAGCAGAACTGGCAGAAAGAGCCAATGATCGCTTTCGCAGCCGTAATGATTTGTCGTAAGACGGGCGACCGCCTATTCGATATCTCAGACGACTACCGTGAGCAGGTACTGGCTAAGTTGAAGCAAAGCAAGGTACCTGAATCTTGGGTATCACTGGTTGAAGAAGTCAAAGAGCTATCTGAGAGCGAATCGAAGCGTATCTTCGGTGATGCACTACCAAGCGGTCTGACACTGGTAAATAACTAGGCTCTCACGCTTCTAAACGCAACAAAGCCCTTCTCGTGAAGGGCTTTGTTTTATCTGATTCTAATAGCTGACGAAAGACGACTCGTTAGTTCATTTCCGTATTGATCACCACATCACGCGTTTCATTATCCATATCACTGATGCCAACAACTGAGATTTCACGGTCAGATAAATTCTCAATCATGCTGTCTTCTAACCCACCGTCCGTCATCCACGCATAGAATTTTTCCGCAATACGATCCGAACCTTCCCCGACAAACGTTAATGTGACCTTCTTCATTTGTGACACTCCATCAATTTACGATTCAGCCACTTAAGCGTAGTATGTTTCGCAAATATCGACATAAACTAGGACTAACTTCTTTTATGAGTATCGAAAAATTTGACGCGATTTATCAGCGCGCTGCCGAGCGTAAAGGTGGTGAAGATCAACTTGAAGCGCTTTTGTCTCATCCACTAAGCAAAGAGGAACTGGCTGCGATTCCCGATGACCGTTGGCTGGCCGCTTTTTCGATGAAGGTATTCCAAAGTGGGATTTCATGGAGCGTGGTTCGCAACAAATGGCCGAACTTCGAAGAAGTGTTCTTCGGATTTAAAATTGAGCCGTTGCTGATGCTGTCAGACGAGCAATGGGAAACCAAAGCAACCGACAAACGCATCATTCGCCACCTCACTAAAGTCATGTCGATTCCTGCTAATGCTCGTATGATCCACGAAGCAAAAATCGAATACGGCTCGTTTGGCAAAATGGTTGCCGATTGGCCGCAAGAGAAAATCACCGACCTATGGGCGTATTTGAAGAAACGCGGCAATCGCCTAGGCGGAAATACTGGCCCTTACACACTGCGTCAAATGGGCGTTGATACCTTCATCTTGTCTAGCGACGTTGAAGCTTACCTACGTAATTGCAAGATCATTGAAGGTGGCAAAGATACGAAAAAATCGCTCGATGCAACCAACAAAGCGTTTGTTCAATGGCAGCAAGAAAGTGGCAGAAGCCTGTCTGAGATCAGCCAAATCATTGCGTTCAGCACCGGCGATAATCGCATTTAACAGAGACTGAACCCAAAACAAAACGGCGCACCAAATATTGGATTTAGTGCGCCGTTTTTATGTTCATTGGTTCAAGTACAGACTTACTTTGAAGCCAGTGATTCCCACTCAGTCAGTAGCTGCATAATACGGTGAGAGTCTTCCCATGTTGCACAAGGGTTCTCTAACGATGTACGCCCTGCTTCAACCGCTTGGCGAATATTGCGCACTTGATAGAAGAAAGCGTCTCCAGCTGCCGATACAGACACCTCGCGCTTCGACGTCTCGTAAATTTCCACACTAAACTGGTTGTCTTGCGTTGGTAGCCATGGATTCGAGTCTAACGTAATACTGCCTTTACTACCCAGAATAGTGAATTGGTGTTTCAATCCATGATCTTCGGCGGTGTGTACGCTCGCCGTTTGTTGCTCACCGAATTGCATCATCAAACTCGATTCACAGATATTCCCATCGTTACCTCGTCGACCAATCGCCGTCATAGAGCGGTTTCCAAAGGCTTGTTCACCCAACATGGTTTTCACCACCAAATGCACCAATGACATTGGGTAGCAACCTAAGTTATACAAAGCACCTTTACTGTCCGGATTAACAAACTGCGCAATCGACGCAATATAAGACGTGTGGATGGAGCGAAGTTCACCAATCTCTCCCGATTTAAGCACAGAAACCAACTCGCTGATCAATGGGTGATGTAAGTACATCAAACCCTCAGCAAAGAATACCTTGTGCGTTTCGACTGCTTTTAGTGCCAACTCGGTTTTTTCCATATCTACCGACAGTGACTTTTCACACAGGATCGCTTTTCCCTGCTCTGCCGCTTTAACGATAAAGTCATGATGAAGGTGATTTGGCAATGCGATGTAAATAATGTCGACTTGCTCATCGGCAATCAACGCATCGTAATCGTTGAACGTATTCTCGATGCCATATTGCTCAGCGAATGTCTTTAAGTTCTGCTCCGAACGCCCAGCAACCGCGTACAGTTCACTCTTGTCATCGCCTTGGATTGCCTCAGCCATGACACCTGAGATAAAGCTTGTGCCTAAAATACCCCATTTCATGTTCGCCTCTCCTATTGAGCTTGGGTTTCGAATGCTTGAACTAACTCTGCCATTTCAGCCACAATAAACGCTTGTGTATGCGGCATAGCAAAATGCGCTTCAATCGCGGCGCGGTTTTCATATCGCTCCCAAAGAATCACACGTTGTGGATCTTTAGAATCGTAGGTCGCATTCGCTTGCAAGCACCCCGCTTCGCTTTGCATATCAAGGCAAAATTGTTCAATGGCTTCAACTACTTGTTGTCTTGGCTTATCGCCATTCATTTTCAGTTCGGCGGTAACAAAAATCGTCTCGCTCATGATGGATCTCTTTCTCCATTCTTAATCATACGCCCACTGTAATTAACCTCGTTTGATTGATAAACTCTGCTTTAGTTATTTCTTTATCAACTCTGGGTGTGCAATGGATAAATTAACAAGCATGAAAGTTTTCGCTTACGTGGTCGAACACGGCAGCTTTCGTAATGCTGCACACCACTTTGATATTTCACCGACCATGGTTGGCAAGCACGTGAGCTTTCTTGAGCAAAGCTTAGGTACACAGCTGATTCATCGCACCACGCGTAAACAGTCCCTGACCGAAGCCGGTAGACTCTACTACCAAGAGTGCCACCGCATTATTGAAGACATCACCAACGCAGAGAACCTGATCCAGACGCTGATCAACCGTCCAACCGGAACTGTAAAAGTTAACTGCCCTGTCACGTATGGCAAAAAGGTCATTGCTCCTATCGTGGCTGACTTCTTAGCTGAATTTCCCGATTTGAACGTTGAGCTGATGTTGGACAACAATTTGATTGACCCATATCGAAGCGAAGCTGACGTGATTATTCGAATCGGTGAGTTGGTCGATTCGTCGTTAGTCGCGAGAAAATTGGGTGAATACCACATGACTTACTGCGCCTCACCCTCTTACCTTGAGCAACATGCCCCTATCCAATCGCTTGATGACCTTGAACATCATCATTGTTTGGGGTTTCAGTATCACCAAGGAGAAAGCCAACAAGTGGTGAACATGCCATCTAATACCTTTGGAAACAGCAACACCCGATTAACGTCTAACAATGGCGATGTACTTAAGTTCGCCGCGTTAAAAGGCTCTGGTGTTCTTCTGCAACCAAAGATCTTAGTTGAGCAGGAAATCCAATCTGGTGCCTTGGTAGAAATTCTCCAGCAACATGCTCCCAAGCCAAAATCGATCCACCTGCTTTACCGTTCAAAACAGCTTTCCCTTAAAAACCGTACCTTGGTCGATTTTATTCTTTCTCATGTGAATCCATAACGTCACCCCATAAATCGGCGACAATTTAACCATTTAATTAACTTTTATTGTCGATATGACAAATATTATTGCTTGTTAATTGTCTTTATTTTTCATGTTGTTAGTCAGAGACACCCATTAACTAGGCATAATTTATTGATTCACACCAATTGCATTGCTCTGACAAAGTGACTAGGATTGCCGCCTTTCCTGAGTGAACTATCAAAAAATATCGAGAAATTTAATCTAATTTCTCTTCCTGTTCGTGTGCAATCACAACATTTACACTCATTTCAAATTGCATAAGCACATTCCTTTGCTTATGAAAACGACATTGATTTCTCAACGCTTTTAGTCACGTATGTGGCTTTTTGGCTTGAGAGAGATTTTTATTCAAGGTAGGTCACAAGGACGCTACCCCTTGACTGCATTTACTGGAGGATAAGATGCCTAAAGGTCTAATGCTGACTGACTTAGCCATCGCTGGCTTACTATTGATTTTGGCAAAAGTCATTCGCGTTCACGCGCCATTACTACAGCGTATGTACATTCCATCGGCGGTTCTCGCAGGATTATTCGGTCTAATTTTTGGACCAGCCCTGTTAGACGTACTGCCTTGGACCGATACGTTTACCGCTAACGCAAGCCTATTAACTGCTGCACTTTTTTCTGCGTTAGGTCTGGCAACGGATGTTCCATCACCTAAAACCGTCGCACAGCGTGCTGGCTCATTGTGGGCGTTTAACCAAATCGCTTCTGTTTCTCAGTGGTTGTTTGCGGCAATGTTTGGTCTAGTTCTCACAACCATCTTCTGGCCAGAGATTAACCCTGGCTTTGGTGTGACAATGTCTGCGGGTTTTATGGGCGGACACGGTTCAGCCTCTGTTGTTGGTGAAATCTTCACGGGGCTTGGCTGGGAAGATGGCTTCACACTTGGCTTAACGTTCGCAACCGTGGGTATTTTCATTTCAATTTCTGTCGGCATGCTCATGCTGCAATTCGCATTGAAGATGGGTTGGATTCGTAGCTTTACGACCTTCGACAGCATGGATGAACACGAACGCAAAGGCCTTGTTAAGCCTGTTGATCAAGAACCGGTAATGAAAGACACCATGTCTTCCCTGTCGGTTGATTCTTTTGCGATTCACGCGGCGTTGGTTGTAGTGGTAACAGCTTTCTCGTATGTAGCGGCTAACTACTTATCTTCTTTCCACGATAAGGTACAAATCCCTACGTTCGTAACCGGCTTCCTTGGCGGCATGCTTGTGCGAATCATCGCGAAACAAACGAAAGCTTCACGCTATCTTTGTGACGGTGCATTCAAACACGCTGCGGGCATCAGTACCGATTATTTGATTATCTTTGGTATCTCAGCCATCAAGATTACCGTCTTAGCCCAGTATTTAATGCCGATGGTAGTGCTTGCAATTGGTGGTATCGCCTTCACACTATGGCTAATCTTCTGGGTTGCCCCACGTATCATGGGCGAAGATTGGTTCGAGAAAGGCATTTTCTCTTGGGGTTGGTTAACCGGTACGGTTGCCATGGGTATTGCCTTGCTTCGTATTGTTGATCCAAAAATGCGTAGCAAGGTGCTTGATGATTACGCCATCGCTTATGTCCCTGGCTCAATCACTGACATCTTCATCATCTCTTTGATGCCAATCGCGATGTATAACGGCATGCACTGGCAAGCGCTTGGTGTAGGATTAGGTTACATCGCAATTGTCTTATTTATTTGGCGATTCATTTTTAAACGTAACCGCAGTGCTCTGACACACGAATCTTAGTCGCTTTACTCGGGAGGATTTTATCCTCTCGAGTTCATTCCTTGGTTTTTATCAAAATCACTCCTCATCCTGAAAATAAGCAACTTGTTTTATATTTGAGATTTGCAATCCCGATCTCTTATTATCATTCTTTTTTAATACTTGACCTGAAAGTTTCTATATCAGAATAGCCGCCTATTCGTTTCTAAAACATGGAGAAAGGCTGTGCGTCGCTCTCAAGGATTTACTCTTATTGAACTCATTGTGTGCATCATCATTCTTGGTATTGTAAGCGTCGTTGCATTTCCTAAATTTCTTGGCTTACAAAAAGATGCCAGAGTGGCGGTTCTATATGGAGCCAGAGAAGCACTCATGACCGCCAACAACTTTGTCTACACCAAAGCAGTGATTCAATCTCAAGAGACAGTAGATGGCGGCATACAATATAACATTGATCTAGATAATGACGGCCATAACGACCTAATTGGTTACTTTGGATTTATCAAAAATGTTATTCCAGCAAAAGAGCTAGCAGGCTTTGATCCGCAACTCACTATTAACACTTGGTATGGGGTAGATAGCCCAGACGAGCCCTACTTCCTTATTGGTTTTGCAAACAAGCCTGTTGGTCCAGAACATATGTGTTATGTCGAAGTTTACTACCCAGAAACTCCTGGTGGCCAAGTGAAATACAAAATACAAACTGACGATTGCTAATTCCCATATAGAGTGGCAGTAACACTTTTACTTTTAGTGTCTTCATCGTTATTGCAAGGTAATGGCTCCAAAACCACCATTAACAACTATTTCACATAATGTCGTAGCACAGTTAGCTCATAGAGATAAAACCAGTAATTTGCGCCGACACATGGCTATAATTGAAACAATCTATCGTTTTTAAACCCGCCTATAACTTGTGCTTGTAAACTCATCATTTCGCTCAATAATAGTTCTATAACAAATTCAATAATTTAAAGCGGGAGGCGTAATGAGAATATTCTGGCAGCTACGTTGGTATTTCCAACAAAAGTGGAGGCACTATGTCGGATCCATTCTGCTTTTCGCTGTGATATCAGCACTACAGCTTGTTCCGCCCAAAGCAGTTGGCATCATAGTTGATGGCGTCGTAGACAACACTTTAAATACAAATACGCTGATTCTATGGCTCTCAGGGTTAACTGTACTGATCTTTACTATTTATGGGTGTCGCATCTTATGGCGAATTTGGCTTTTCGGCGCAAGCTGGGAGCTCGGGACCATTCTACGTAACCGTCTATATAGGCATTTATCGACACAGCCACCTCGTTTTTTTGAACGTTACAAGACGGGGGATCTGATGGCTCGTGGCACTAATGATGTGCGTAATATCGTTATGACAGCCGGCGAAGGGGTTTTAACCGCCGCAGACTCTTTGATCACTGGTATTGCGGTTTTAATCATTATGGTAACGCAAGTAAGCTGGAAGCTCACCGTAATGGCGCTTCTTCCAATGCCATTTCTTGCCATCATCATCTTCTTTATTGTGCGTATCCTACATCAACGCTTTCGTGTCGCTCAGGAAGCCTTTTCTACCATGTCAGACATGACACAAGAGTCACTTAATGGCGTGCGAATGCTGCGTGCTTTCGGATTAGAAAACCAAGAGCAGCAACGTTTTGAAGAGGTTGTGGATGATACTGGCGAAAAGAACATCGCTGTCGCAAGAGTCGATGCTAGATTTGACCCGGTAATTCAGTTAACCATCGGTCTTTCTTTCCTTCTTAGTGTCGCTGCTGGTGCTTACCTTGTTGATAAAGGTGAGATCACGCTTGGTGATCTGACCGCATTTACGATGTATCTAGGGTTGATGATATGGCCAATGCTGGCATTCGCATTCCTATTTAACATTTTAGAAAGAGGCTCTGCCGCATGGAACCGACTACAAGAGATCTTTGATGAAAAGCCAGAAATTATCAGTGGTAATAAGCCAATAGAAAATAAACCACTTCCGTTAAAAATTGATATCGACGATTTCCACTGGTCTAGTGATTTACCGCCCGCTTTGACGGAAGTAAACATCGAACTTGAACCCGGAAAAATGTTGGGAGTTGCAGGGCCTGTAGGAAGCGGAAAATCGACCCTGTTAACACTACTTTTTCGTCAACATGATTTAGAAAACGGCTCAATTAAATTCGGTGATGTCGAGATCAAGGATGCCCTACTTCCACAGTGGCGAAACCGCTTTGCTGTCGTTAACCAAAGTCCGTTTCTATTCTCCAAATCTATCTTCGACAATATTGCCTTAGGCAACCCTAATGCAGAGAAAGAAGAAGTCTATAGAGCAGCAAAGTTAGCCTGTATACATGACGACATTGAGAAGTTTCCTGAAGGCTACCAAACCGAAGTTGGTGAAAAAGGCATTACACTCTCCGGCGGGCAAAAACAACGTATTGCGATAGCACGCGCTATGCTGCTGAATGCTCAAGTGTTGGTTTTGGACGATGCACTTTCCGCTGTTGATGGACGGACCGAACATCAAATCCTTAAGAATTTAGAAACATACTACCGTAATCAAGCCCTAATCGTTATTGCGCACCGCCTCACCGCTTTGGAAGCAGCAGACGAGATCATTGTATTGAATCACGGACACATTACTGAACGTGGGCAACATAGCGCGTTATTAGCGCATAAAGGCTGGTACGCCGAGATGTTCGAGTATCAGAAACTAGAGCAGGCGATGGAGGAATAATGAATGAACCAGACCAGCACGTTTAAACGGTTAATGTCTTACCCATTATCTCAACCAAAGCCAATGATTAAAGGACTCGCCTTGCTGTTTATTGCAGCGTTAGCTAGCGCCGGCGGCCCTTGGTTGATTCAATATTTCATTGATGAGCACATCGCTAAAGGTGACTATTCACAAAGTGTTCTGATTTCGCTAGCAGTAGGTTATATCGCTCTTCAGATCGTATCGGCAACATTCCAGTATTTTCAGTCATTGCAATTTAGCATTGTCGCGGCTAACACGATCAAAGCGATTCGTAAGCAAGTATTTTCTGGCGTGATTAAGCAGCCGTTATCTGCGTTTGATTACACTCCTGCTGGAAAATTGGTGTCGCGAATCACCAACGATACGGAATCTTTACAGCAATTTTATGAGCTTTTGATCGCGACCGTGGTGAAAAACGTGGTCATGATTGTCGTAATGCTTGGCGTTATGTTTTTCATGAGCTGGAAGCTCACACTCGTTGTGCTTGTATTGCTGCCGATCGTCATCGGCTTTATGTACTTGTTTAAGCAGCTAAGTACAGAAAGCTACCGAAAGATGCGTGACCTATTGACCGATATAAATGCGAATCTGAGTGAATCCATTCAAGGGATGAGTGTCATTCAATTAATGCAACAAGAAGAGCGTTTTAATAAACAGTTCAACGAGCTAACCGCAGAGCATCTGGTGGCATCTAAACGAGTGATTCGGCTAAACGGCTATCTGCTAAGACCATTAATGGACTTACTCGCTGGTCTTGCGTTGCTTTGCTTGGTTGCGATCTTTGGTTTTAATGGTATTGAGTTGATTGGTGTGGGGGTACTGTATGCATTTATCAGTTATCTTGCGCGAGTTACTGAACCACTAATTGAGATGACTCAGCAACTTGCTCTACTTCAGCAGGCGTTAGTATCAAGCGAACGTGTTTTTGAATTGATTGATGCGAAAGAACAAACTTACGGGGGCGATCATCAACCATTAAGGTCAGGTGCTATCGAACTTAAAGACCTCACATTTAGCTACGATGGTAAACAGGACGTCCTAAAAGACATTTCGTTGAAGGCCAACCACCAAGACTTTATCGCGCTTGTCGGGCATACAGGAAGCGGTAAAAGCACATTAGCGTCACTGTTAATGGGCTTTTATCCAACGCAATGTGGTGAACTGCTCATAGGTGGTCGTCCACTTAAAACATTAGGGAAAGACGTACTTCGCAAAGATGTGGCAATGGTTCAACAAGATCCACATATTCTCCCTGCTTCAGTCAGAGAAAACATCTCTCTCAGTCGGGCAGTTGATGACAATCAAATATGGGATGCGTTAGACAAGGTTGGTTTGGCAGAACAAATTCATCGTTACCCTAACGGGCTAGACACGCAGTTAGGTCAAGGCGAAACTAATTTATCTGCGGGTCAGAAACAGCTTTTGGCGTTAGCACGTGTGCTTGTGGTAAAACCTAAGATATTGATATTGGATGAAGCAACCGCAAATATTGACTCAGGAACAGAGGCTTTAATCCAAAAGAGCTTGGCGGTACTCAGACAAGACATGACGCTCGTTGTTATTGCTCATCGGCTTTCAACTATCCTAGATGCAGACCAAATCATTGTTCTTCATCATGGGGAGTTAGTCGAGAAAGGCACACACAAAGCACTCTTAACGCAAAATGGTCGCTATGCCCAAATGTATCAGTTACAGCAAGCAAACCGACATCTACAACAGATTGAAGAAGACACCAAGCAACTCGAAGAAGCGGTGTGATTTTATGCCCGTGCCTTCTTTTTATTTAGTCGGCATGGGCATAATTGGTGTAACTTCAAAATTTAACCTGTTAGCTTCCAATTTCTTCATAATGTGAACTAATTTTCTATTTCTTACCTATTATTGACATAACCCCTCGCTATATCGCGCAAGGTCGTTGTAAAATCGTACGGTACTTAAGTCTACTGCCTGTGGCATTGGACTGAATTCCGCTTTCTAATTATGCACATTAATCTCATGACACAAGTCCATGGACAAAGATAAGTTTACTAACATCTATCGCTTGCCTGGTTCGATTCAAATTCGTATCGGTAAATGGCAAAAGACGTTCCGCGGCACCTCTGATTTAGTTTTACATCAGGCGCTAATGGAACGTAATAAGCAATTTAAGAAGCCAGACTTTTTACCTAAAGGCTGGTGTGTCACTCCTGTTGATGAAAACGACATTACCATTACGCATCACGGTAAATATATCCAAACCGTTATGCGCACAATGCTGGACAGAAAGGTCTCATACAAGCGACTGTTCCTATCTCGAATGAGTCTCGAAGATGGTGAAAAAGTGCTCCACAATTACAAGCTGGAGTGGGTAAGAAAACATAACCAGATCGCCAAAAAGTACAATCAAATTAAAAAGAAACAATATATGAACTTTGCAAGAGAAGAAGAGGAAACCCTCTACCCTTCGATTCCAAAGGGTGAGTTTGACAAAACATTATGGAACAAACTTGTCGTATCATCGTTTGGTCCGCAGAAAAAGTACAAAAACCCGCACTTTGTCCGTAAAGCCGATTTCTAAATAAACACCCCTAAAGTTAGGGGTGTTTATTTATACGTTAACTCACCAGTCGTAAGTTAAACTTGCAATAACATTTTGTCGGTCGCCATACCAACAAAAACCATCACATGTCGCTATGTACTTTTTATCCGCGATGTTTTTAGCTGCGACTTGTAGCTTGTAATCGCCGATTCGATAACTGACCGTCGCATCCATTAAGAAATAACTTGGTACTTTTAGTCTCTCTTCATTGTCTCCGTATGACTCACCTGTATAGCGCGCGCCTAAGCCAACAGCAAAGCCATCAAGAGGTCCATCAAAGAAACGATAATGTGCCCAAGCTGATGATACGGTATTCGCCACTTGGGAAGGCGTTTTGCCAACCCATGCCTTATTGATGTCTTGTTTTATCTCTGCATCAACGTACGCAATGTTCCCGATCAATGTTAAGGATGGTGTCACATTAGCTACAGCTTCAAACTCAACGCCGTTATTTTCTATTTTTCCTATTTGCGTTAATTCACTCAAGTAGATACGAGCCAAGTTTTCTTTTGTTGCCCGATACGTTGCAATATTGAAATAACCATCAAATGAATCCGGTTGGTATTTCATACCGATTTCAAATTGATCACCGCTTTCAGGCTTCGCTGGCTTACCATTGCTGTCTTCTTGAATAATTGGATCAAAGTACTGAGAGTAACTAAAGTATGGCGTGAAGCCAGAATCAGAAATATAAGCCGTTCCCACGCTAAACGTCCACTCTCCATTATCAACTTTCGTGCGAGCACCCGTGGTAACATTATGTACTTCATTACTTGTATCGTCGTAACGTGCGCCCAATAACATCGCCCATTTATCGTTGATCAGCATATGATCTTGAAAGTAGACGCCGAGCTGCTGATTATCGATTTTCGTTCTTTGCTTATCGGTTTCGCTCAATGGTTGTAGCGTATTCGGATCGAGTAACATTATGTTATCCGAATAAGTAGGATTAAATACATTAAACCTAGGATCGGGCAAAGCTCCCATTGGTGTGTTTAATAATGCATTACCATTAGCAACTATAGGGTCATTGGCAAAATCTTTACCATCGATACTGATCATTTGAAAATCTATCCCCAACATCAAGTTATGCTCAACACTTCCCCAATTTACTTGGTGCATCAAACGATTATCGATATTAAAAGCATCAGATGACCCATCTTCTGTTGAAGCACCCCGAAGTATGGTTTTGCGTTCATTTGATGGGTCCAAAGCCGGCCCCAACGCAGGCACGTCAGCCGAGTAAACGTACGAATACATTTGTCTTAGCTTAACATCCATTTCGCTGTAACGAGCTGCTTGAACAAATGAAGTGGTATCATTAAATGCATGAGAAAACTCATAGCCTAAAGACACCTGCTCACGCTCAAACGTCTCCCAGTTAGGATTGCCTATCGCTAAACTATCACTGATCTTTCCATTTTTGTTTGGCGTTAACGTTCCTTCAACTGGCAAAAATTGCAGATAAGGATCTGAGTCGTCTTTTTGATAGCTCGTTAGAAAGGTAATTTCAGACGTCTCATTAAATTTGTACGTCATCGATGGAGAGAGAAGAATGCGCTCTGCTTCTACCCCACTAATTCTCGTCCCATTTTTTCTCGCTAACCCTTGAAAGCGGAAAGCTAGCTGCTCACTCACCTCAGAGTTTACGTCAAGAGAAAGTTGTTTACGGTCTTCAGAACCGTACTCCAAAGATACAAGTCCTGACCCCCCATCAAATTGAGGTCTCTTACTGACAAGATTGATAACCCCACCTGGAGGGTTTTGCCCATAAAGAACAGACGCTGCACCACGTAAAACTTCAACCCTCTCTAACGCAAACGGATCTATTTGCCAACTATAGAAGCCAGAAGAATATAAACGGGTACCATCTTGATACAACCCACTGTTCGCCTGTTTAAAACCACGAATAATAAACCAATCTTGCTTGTTATCTTCGCCAAAATAATTGGTTTGAATGCTTGGTGTGTACTGTAGCGCGTCAGAAATGCTAATAGAGGCACGATCATCCATTTGCTCTCGCGTAACAACAGACACCGCTCTTGGAGTCTCATTGATAGCAATATCAGTTTTCGTCGCTGCCCGACTCTTCGCTCCGAGATAACTAAAATCCGGACCAACTGCACTGTCTTGCTGCTGTCCAATCACAACTATATTTTCATCTTCCTGAGCCAAGACATTTGGCGTTGATAAAGCTAATACAACCGCCATCGACGTTGGTGTCAGCATAAACTGCCGAGTCATATTCTTCTCCTTTTTGTCGGCAGCCAAACCAACCCTTCATGACTTCAGCGACCGCTGAAAGAAAAGCGAGTTACGGCATCGCCAGTTGTTTCCGTAAAAGACAAACCAGAGGTTTTGCATAAAGCACTCGCATAGGTTACGAATGCCACTACGAGTGCTTATTTGTATAAGTACTTTCTTGGTTGAGGCTTAGCTCATCTCTATAAGCGGCGTAAACCCCACATTAAATACAAACCGCCAATGAGAGACGCCATAAGCCCTGTTGGTATTTCTTGCGGGTAAAGGACCTGTCGTCCCAACCAATCAGCCAACAACATCACCCCTGCCCCCAGTATCGCGGCGCATAACATGTGTTGTGACGCTTTGTTAAAACCAAATAAGCGAGCTAAATGCGGAGCCAACAACCCAACAAAGCTAATCGGACCAACAACCAATGTCGCACTGACCGTGAGACAAGCAACTAAAAGAAGCAGTGTTGCGCGTGAACGATCAACTCGAATTCCAAGCGCTTTAGAGGAAGCGGCACCGACAGGAAGAATATCTAGCCATCTTACGCAGAGAAAACTCAACCCTATAAAGACAAGCGCAGATAAAGACAACGGGAGTAACGTTTCAACCGAGACATAGTAGGTAGACCCTGACAACCAAGCCAATGCTTGATAACTTCTTGGGTCACCAGTGGCTAGAATAAAGCTCTGTATTGCATTCATCAGTGCGGTAATCGCAATACCAGTCAACAAAATACGCTCCGGCTGAAAGCCTGACTTACGGTTTAGCAGCACAATGACTGATACCGTCGCTAATGCGCCTACGAGCCCGCCTAGAGAAAGAGTGAAAATTGACGAACCAAACCCAGTAAACATCGCGATGATCAATCCCATCGCTGTCCCTGAACTGATACCGATCACTTCAGGACTTGCCATTGGGTTTCCACTTAGGCGTTGAATCATGGTTCCAGCAATCGCCAACATTGCCCCCGCAATTGCTGCTGCAAATAACCTAGGTGCGCGCCATTCCAAAAAAGTCCAATTTTGGCTAGCAAATAAGTTTGTCCACCCTTCATTTTGCACAGCAACCGTGGCAAAAAGAACAACAGAAATTAACGTGCCGATCAACGCCAATGAGATCGCTTTAGGGTTTAGCTTGTAAACATGTTGACGGTGTCGAGTTAACACTGTTTGAGTATGGCCCTGCGTCTTTTGTGATAAACGAGGTAACAGCCATAACAGTAGCGGAGCGCCCAGTGCAGCGGTTGCTGCTCCCGTTGGTATAAAACTCGCCATTAGCCCTGGCAGTTGCTGAATAACCAAATCGGTTAAAGTCAATAACATGGCACCAATCAGCATTGATACCCAAAGCTTATGCTGGATTTTATTGATACCTATCAATCGAGTAATTGCTGGCGCCGCTAACCCGATGAAACCGATGATTCCTACGGCAGAAACCACCCAAGAAGTGATTAACACCGCAAGCCCAAGACAGACAAAACGCAACTTAGCTAGCGAGACACCTAAACTCTTGGCACCTTGCTCGGAGAGTTCCAACAGACTTAACGGCTTTGCAATCACAAATGCAACGACCGTAGCAAGTGCGATTCGAGGGGCAAGATACGAGAAATCTCCCCATCCACTCTGAACAAGCGAACCGGCTCCCCATATCATTAACCCATTCAGCTTTTCGGTATTCATCATCAGAATAACCGTACTTAATGATGCAAAGTACAGGTTTATCACTAACCCAGAAACGACGACAACCGTTGGAGATAACGCTCGTCGCCATGACAACAGCATCACCAACCCCATCGATATCACACCGCCGATGAGAGCAACCAAATTAGGCGCGATATCCAACATCCAAGGTGCGAATAGCGTAGCTAACATCAAAGCAAAACTTGAACCGCTCGCCACACCAAGTGTCGTGGGTGAAGCGAGAGGGTTACGCAGCACTTGCTGCATCAATACCCCAGCAACCGCTAATCCAGCACCAGATATAATCGTGGTGAAGACTCGAGGCCACCAGCTAAAGTGAAGTAAAACAGAATCGATAGATTGAAAGTTAGGCTCCCATAAACTGCTTAGAGCTAACGAAAATGAGCTTACTTGGTACAATTGGAAAGCACCAATAGAAAAGGTAAATGCCGAAAGTAACGCCACAAAGCTTAAAGGCATCGTTTTCATTGTGTTAACTCCTCGACCTTACTCGCCGTAACTAACTCTGCGAAACGAAGTGCTGAAGGCATAGAACCAAAACTCCAAACGGGCGCGACTTGCATGACCTTTTCACCAGATTGTTGAACAACATATTGCCAAAATGGGTCTTGAGAGAGCTGCTCCGCTCCACCGTAAGGTAATGGCTCTACGATAACAATTTGAGCTTTTATGCCAGCTAACTTGTCGATGCCAACTAGGCTAAAGCCCCAGCTATTCGTCTTTTCATTCCATGCATTACTCAGCCCAATCTTTTCGATAGCCTGAGAGTAAAGACTATTTTGACCAAAAACACGTACGTGCTTTGTATCCATAAACTGAATCATTAGAAGTGGCGGCTGGTCTTTGTTTATGCGCTGTTTTAATAAAGAGAAACGTTTTTCATATTGTTGGATAAGCGCCTCTGCTTCCGCCTCTCTTCCCAGCTCTTCACCAAACCTCCGAGTGAAACTGGTAAGTACCGACCAATCCGTAATCCCGCTTTCATATAAGTCAATGGTGGTAACCGGGGCGATATCAACTAAGCGATGCTTCATTGAGGAGAAGTACGGGGCAATAAAAATACGATCAGGTCTGAGCTCGTAAATGCGCTCTATATTGGGTTGAGTTCTTAACCCTACATCCTTAGTTTGAGGTGGTAACGGTGGCGATTTTACCCAAGCATCGTAATCTTGCCCTTGAGCGACGCCTACGGGCACAACCCCTAACGCCAACATCGTTTCAGTTTGTGTCCAATCAACCGACATCACCCGAGGTGATGCGTCAGCTAGTGCTTGAAAAGAACTGACCAAAAGCGCACTAAGTGAGAGAGCGAAAGAGAAGTGTTTAAGTCGAGTGTTTGTACTGCTCATTATTCCAACCTTTAGCTTGGCATCGCCACCGGATAACCCGCAGGGTGGTCAGAGATCATCATCTCTATCCCATATATGTCCCTCAACTTAGGTTCAGTAAACACCTGTTCAACATTGCCTTGTGCAATCAAATCACCTTGATGTAATGCAACGATGTAGTCGCAAAATCGTGCAGCCAAGTTGATATCGTGTAATACGATAATAACGCCCAAACCCAGTTCTTGACTGAGTTTAGAGATAAGCTTCAACATATCTACTTGATGGCTGATATCTAGCGCAGACAAAGGCTCATCAAGAAGCAAATACTCGGTTTTTTGGGCTAACAGCATAGCTAGCCACACACGTTGACGCTCTCCTCCAGATAACGTGTCCACTAAGCGATCTGCGTATTTTAGTGTGCCTGTCATCGCCATTGCTTCTTCAACAATGTCGTGATCTTTCTTACTCAAACGTCCAAGTAAACCATGCCATGGATAACGACCAAAACCGACTAAATCTCGACCTAAAATACTGTCGGTCACTGGAAGATGCTGAGGCAAGTAGGCAATGTGTTGGGCAAACTTTTTCGCTGAGAGATCGTTAATGCTCGTTCCATGCAGAACCACGTCACCAGCGGTGTATGGCTGTTGCTGTGCCAGCAACTTTAACAATGTGGATTTTCCTGAACCATTGTGTCCAACAAGAGCGTATGTTTTTCCGGGTTCAAATGTCACATCAAACGCTTTTAGCAATGACTTGCCTTCAATCTCAAACTGGAGTGCTTTAGCTTCCAACATCCCTACTTCACCTAATAGCCATTTACGAATAACAGTTATTCAAAGCTCTCATTCGTTGATCACGTTTGCCGTTCTTATTCAACAGAACGATTAATAAGGGAGGTTTTATATAACAACAAAGATACAAATGCAAACCGTTGTCATTATCATTACATCAACAAGATCATTGAGAGAATTGCTAAGTGTTAGTGATAATTTGCTCTGCTGAACTTCATTAGTAAATTATAGGCAGGTCAACGAGAGCAGTGGTCTCCCACTGCTCTCGCATAAATTTGAACGAATACTGCAGCGTATGAAGAAATGAAAAATGCCGCAGTGAATACATTAATGACGAGCGTCAGCGCCAAACTCTACTTCTTTATAGATATCGGCCAGCGACTTTTTACCTTGTTTGTCTTTGGCTGAACGCTTTTTCTTAGTTTGATAATGGTATTCTTGCTCCTGAAGTGCTTGTTCGTGCTCTTTTGCTGACTCAACAAACTCAGGATTTGCAAGTGCTTGTTGGCGTAAGCGGTTTACTCTTTCAAGGGTTTCCCACAACATACTTCACCTCCAAACTCATTACTGTATATAAAAACAGTATTGTTTAAATATTCCTCCTCGTCAACATTTCAACTTTGTTACTGCTCTTCACATTAACCCCAAGCCTGTATAGTGCTCGGGATATTTGTGGATGATTTGCTTTATATAACCTTGATGCTCTCGCAGAGCATCAACACATTCTCGAGATAACCATCCCTGATATACCCATTTTTCAAGTTCTAACAATGCGTATGGGATGGACCACGCTTGTCTATACGGATGGTGCGTTGTCATAAAATCAAAGGCATTTGCGGCAGCCGTAATTTGGGCGGCTATTGGTATATCATCACTGGTTAAACCATACGGATAACCAGTGCCATTTAAATTTTCGTACTGATAAATAATCATCTGCAAAAACAAAGTCACACTCGGGTGAACCGGATTTCCGATACGGGCAACTATGTCATCCGCTGAATCGATACAACGCTCAATATGTTGAATCAATATCGCCTCTTGTTCTTGAGAGTAATTTGTTCGGCGGCTAGCAATTTCAACTGGCAGCTGACTATCACCGAGCGCATGGAACTGAGCAAAAATACCAATATCTTCGACCATTTCGTCATTCAGGTGATAACGATCCGCTAACTGCGTTGCGATAATTTGACTGTAGTACTTCATGCGTTTGGTATGCGCGTAATACTCAGGTGAATAGCCTGGCATCATACATTGCATTCGGTTAGCTAGCGTTTCTATCGCATTGACTACTTGAGTTTCTGATTCAACCGCAAATCGAATCATTTCGAAATAAGGTTTAAGACCATTCAGCGCTTCTAAACTAAACGCATCACGTTGAGTGGAGTTCAAAAATACAAAACCAGTAAAAGCTTTATTGTCATAACAAGGAATAGCAGCCGACGACTGATATCCGTGTTTGAGTAAAATTTGAACCCGAGGACAGTGCTTAATATCATGAAGGTCTTCGACGATACGAGGAACCGCGTTTTTAGAGGCAATATTGAGGTGGTGGAGTTTACGGAATGCTGATTCGTGATGGGCTAAACACCAAGTGTCGAACTCACTTTCTGCAAATGATTTGAGCACATCTTGGTCTGGGTGATATTTTGCAAATGACACCCTATCAATACATGGCAAGTGCGCCTGCATCCTGCCTTTTAGCGTTTGCAGTTGCTCGTTAAGCGGTTTTGCAAACGGGTAAAAACGCCGGTGCGCCATGCTTCACCTCCACACCAAAGCAGAGAAACAAGAAAAGCTCATTGTGTTGCAAATTCAATGGTATTTTGAGCGGTTTTCTCCACTTAAATTATCGATATACCACAACTTAAGTGTACGAAATAAAAGCACATTTCTACCAATTTTTTCACCGGATATCTTACGGTAATTTGATCCAGATTAAAAAAGCCAACGAGCGAAACTCGTTGGCCTAACAATACTGATTGATTACGATGGATTCAGTAACTAGAAGTTATTCAAAGAACGTTCTAAACAACTAGCCTAGAGCAGGAAGCACACCCAGCGTAATTAACACCTGAGCGAATACGATGCCAGTGCCAGCGATGCCCGTTATCACTAACGCACCTTGACCACCTGCGACGCGGTACTCCCCAGTAAAATCATCCGATTTACGAACCTTGATCACCATAACCAAAGGCAAAAAGATGGCTAAAATCGCTAAGGCAATCGCTGCATAGCCCAAAGCCATAATAAAGCCTTGAGGATAGAAAAGTGCGAAGCCTAGCGGTGGAGTAAACGTCACTAGTGCCGCAATCAAACGATTAGGCTTATCGTTACTTCCTTTGATGGTATCACCCAAAAATTCGAATAGACCCAAACTCACGCCAAGGAACGATGTCAACAATGCCAAGTCAGCAAACACACCAACAATGCTACCCAAATTTGATTGGTGTACTGTCTGAGATAGTTGACCAATCAGTGCGCTCAACCCTCCGTTCTCAACAAGCGTACTTTGGCTAACCACACCCAACGTCACGATTTGCCAAAAGATATAAATAACGAGTGGAATCGTCGAACCAATAATAACGGCTTTGCGTAAAGAAGAAGTGTCACCGTCTAAGTAATTCACAATTGCAGGTATACTTCCGTGGAAACCAAACGAAGTAAAGATCACCGGAATCGCCGCTACAACAAGGCCTTGTTCGATTGGCATACTTAACAAGTAAGATTCCGTAACGTTTGGAGCAAGAAAAGAAAGCACCGCAACCATCGCAATGAGCTTCATCGCGAACAGAACTCGGTTTACTTTATCGACCGTACCGGTACCCACTGTCACAACTAAAGTCACAATCAAGGTAAAGATTATCGTTGATGTAGGCCCTGAAATATCGAGGTCAAACCATTGTGCAAGGCGGTCTCCGAACTGAGCACCACCGCCAGCGATATACGCTGCACATAATGAGTAGAAAAGAAACAACATCGCAAAACTTGCCACCCACTTGCCTTTTTGACCTAGGATCTGTTTCGCCAAAGTATGAAGTGTAGCACTACTCTCCGCATGTTGATGAAGCTCAAGCATAAGCAAGGCAGTGAAAGCCATCAGAGCCCATAAGCCTAGCATGATGATAATAGAAGTTGAAAAACCAATGCCGGCAGAGGCAAGTGGAAGCGCTAGCATACCAGCGCCTATTGTAGTGCCCGCAATAATTAGCGTACTACCGAATACTTTAGAACGACTCATTGTATATTAATCTTTACACTTTATTAGAAATTATCAGTATTAGATCGGGCAACGGCGGACCGAAACCAACACCATATTTGTATTGCCGTCGATATTGTAGGATCTTTAGCAGAAGATCAAGCAAAGTGTAAGGATAAAAAACCACACATGTAAACTATAATTTACACCTTACTGATATTTAACAATAACTGTGTGCATTCTTCCCTGTTCATGAACTTGGGAACAGGGTAATTCCAGTGCGCCTCTTTCAGAATTAAATCAACAAGCGCATCAGCATCTTCACGTTGAATGAGCGCACTGGTTTGCTCAATATCAATAGTTGAAAACAAGGACTCCAGATTCGCCAAAAAATGCTGAGCACTTGCGTTACCTAACTGCCCCTCGGCCGTCAACTCATCGAGCTTTCTTAGTTGAGGCTCAATCTCTGATAATGAAAAGCGCAGCACAGGCAACAAGGCTAATCCGTTTGCCATACCATGAGGTATTCCATATCTCGCACCGAATGTGTGAGCAAAGGCATGAACATAACCCAAACTCGCTTTGGTAAATGCTAAACCCGCGTAATAGGATGCCATAGCCATTTTATGACGAGCTTCGACATCATCCCCTTGCATCACAGCCCTAGGAAGATATTTAAAAATGAGTTTAATAGCGGCAACCGAATAAGCCATCGTTTCTTGAGTAGCGTTTTTCGATACATAGGCCTCAATAGCGTGGGTTAATGCATCAACGCCAGTATCAGCCGTGATCTTAGGAGGTAAACCAATCATTAAATTCGCATCTAAAGCTGCCATTAGTGGCACCAACTTTGGATCCATTAAAGGGGTTTTAATGTGTGAGGAGGGATCTGACACGACCGCAGCGATAGTAACTTCACTTCCGGTTCCAGCCGTTGTTGGAATAGCAAAAAGCGGTGCTGGCATTCGCCATACCTTCAATAGTCCAGCTAATTTTTTTATTGGCCGTTTATTGGTAACTTTCGCAGCGATGACTTTTGCACAATCCATTGCAGAGCCGCCACCCAAAGCTAATATGCCCTCACAATGAAAACGATGATAAGCCTCTAGACCGCTCTCAACCTGATCATAGGTAGGATCGGGCTTAACTTGCGAGAAAACATCTAACTGTAAATCGAGTTGTGCTGCTGCCTCAAGCACCTTATCTACAATACCGACTTGGACTAACCCTTCGTCGGTTACTAACAAAACGCGTTTAAATCCCAGCTCGGCCATCGATTCTAATAGCTCATTCATCGAACCAGGGCCGGAAAACAAGGTTGGTCTCGGCATAGGAAGGATAAGGGCTGCTATTTTTAACCCTGCGGTGTAAGTCCGATATAAACGATGCTTCAACATACGAAATCCTTTTCATTTAGAGCTATCATTCTAGCTACTTTTACCACCTATGCTTACTTTGCAATCACACATTTTCAATAAACTTATCTCACCAAAAAGGCTAACATCGCTGGGAAGCCGTACCATTTTATTATCTTTCCTCAACAACATGAGCTACAGAGAAAATATTTTCAACGACGCTCTATTGTCATGTTGTTAACAAGCTGCTTTACCTAATACTCTGTTAGTTACAGAGCAAGCCTCGAAGAAGTCTTCTTATTTTTTGCCTTCAAGAACAACAATATAAATTCTGTTAATCACACATCAATACCGTGTGTCTCTGGTTGAGCCCGAACACGATTTACAAAAATAAAAATAAGAATGCGTTACATCATGATTTATTGTCGTTTTCAAATAAGTCAACAAGAGCAACAATAATCTTTCAAAACTTATACTTAGTTCAAATATCTGACTCTTAACCATGAGCTTCAGGTGATATTATTATGCAACTAGGATTATTATCCCGCCCATAATCAAAACTATGTCTAAACGCCCACCTTTTTGGGGTCTATTCGCTGTCGTACCCAATCTTTCCTATCACCTTCTGATTTGGGTTTAGCGTGGGCTAATTAGCAATGTCGGTATAAACCATGAATCATTCTTGCCATTCCCATACGGACATGGGCTTTGAAGTCGATCTGAAACAAGCACTTATCTGGGTTGCTCGAGCACTCGACTATGTCGGTGTTGATGATACGCACCATAGCCATCGTGTCGCTTACATCGCTTACCAATGTGCTCGGGTCATGAACTGGGAACCAGAAAAAGCGGAGTTTTGCTACTTCGCAGGGATGATCCACGATTGTGGGGTCTCCGAAACACAAGAACATAAAATGTTACTTGAGGAGTTGGTGCCACAAGATGTAAAAACACATTGCTTAAGAGGATACCGAAGCCTCAAGCAGTGTCGTTTGTTGCGTCAGTTTGCTACACCTGTTCTTTACCACCATACACATTGGAGTGAACTAAAATATCTTGATTTACCGCCTTTTGAAAAAGAGGTCGCTGCCCTACTCTATTTAGCCGACCGTCTCGATTTTATGCGTTCCAAATACGTCATGAACTGCCACTGTGACATTGTCACACTTCATGAAGAACTAATTGCAGAGTGCATCATGGCAAACGCTGGAACTTTGTTTAATCCAGACATGGCTAAGGCAATGGTTAAGCTCGTTATGACCGACGCATTTTGGTTCGCGATGGAGTCTGAAAATATAGAAACCATCGGATTAAACTTTAAAAGCATTGATTGGCTTCAAAAACAGCTCACCATCCAAGATATGAATAGTTTGGGCATGTTTATCGCTCGAATTGTTGACGCAAAAAGCCCATTTACTTATCAACATTCGCAAAAAGTGGCGGAGTTATCTCGGTATCTAGCCATCAAGCTTGGGCTCTGTGAGCACGACCAAGAGATGTTATTTATTGCTGGGTTGGTGCATGATATCGGAAAGTTAAAAACACCAGATGAGATTCTTCATAAAGAAGGCTCTCTTAATAAACAAGAGTATACGCGTATTAAACGCCATACAATTGATACTCAGCTCGCATTACACAAAGTGTTTCCCAACGCTAAAATAGCGGAGTGGGCCTCTAATCATCACGAGCGTTTGGACGGTTCTGGCTATCCTTATCATAAAACAGGAGACGAACTCGATGTACCATCGCGTATTGTCGCGGTTGCCGATGTTTTTCAAGCTCTGTCTCAGGACCGTCCCTACCGAGGACGAATGGCTCAAGCACAAATCGCCGCGATTATGGGCGAGCAAGTCGCTAAACAAGAACTTTGTTCTGACGTCTATGCAGTGCTAGAGCGAAACATGACCGAGTGTTACGAGCTATCAACTAATGTTTAATCGATAAAGGGCGTATCTACGCCCTTTGCTGATTTTATGCTGGTTGCAAACCAATCATTTTGCAATATCAAGTACATTGTCTCGCACACCATTGATTCTGAACCAACCTGCAATGCTGAACCGCTCTGCGTTGGTCGGTAAAACCTCATGCGGGAATTGCTCAGATAAGAATAAAAGTAAGCGTCCTGATTGAGGAGGGATGGTTGCTATCTTATTATCATTTAGATCGTAAACCACCAATTCACCTGCATCCTTTTCCGTCCAAGATTCGTTCATGTAAAAAACGGTTGTCAATCGACGGTTTTCATTGCCCTTAAAACAATCTAGATGCTTTTGGTAGAAATCCCCTTCCTCGTACTTGGCAAAGTGAGCTTCATACTCAAAAAGTCCCAGAAACAAGTGACGGTTCACTTCTTGGCGTATTTCTTCCATCTTATCTAAGTAAGAAGTAACCGCGTGCCCCATATTGGGCGACAACCATTGAATTTTGTCACTTCGAATTGATTCAATACGAGTCACATCGTCATTACGACCAATACGCGCTTTTTTCCAGTTACTTGGAATGCAGTCTCGCAATTGATCCACTTCTAGTTCAGAAAGAAAATCATCCCAGATGTAGTAGCCATGGGTTGCTAACGCATCGATCATTTTATCCATTATTGTCGTTCACTCATATTAGTTGGGCGGTCTATATAAAAAATCTTCAACCCCACAACAAATGCGATTTTTTGTCGAAACGACAACAAAATAAAAAGAGAGTAAAAATAGGTGATGACAAATATAAAAATGCCGCTCATATGAGCGGCAATATCTTTTATTATTGACGAGCTTCTAATCTGGTTGGATGAACTCGCAACGGACTAAGACGTTTAATAGTCGGGCGTTGTTTGTTTTTTAACTGGATATGACAAAGTTCCAGAATTAAGCCGAATGCCATCGCAAAATACACATAACCTTTGTTGATATGAATTTCGAAGCCTTCTGCCATCAATAAACCACCTAACAAAACGAGGAATAACAAAGCAAGTGTCTTAAAACCAGGGTAACACGACACCAGGTTATTGATTTTTTCTGCTGTCATGACCATCACGATAGCAGAAGAAACAATCGCTGCGACCATAAGTGGGACATCACTTGTCAAACCAACGGCGGTTATCACCGAGTCCATCGAGAATACAGCATCCACGGCAACAATCTGCAACAGAACTACCGCTAAACCAGTACGGGCGTGAGTTGAGTGAGCAGACTCGTTGTGATTTAACCAACTCCACAACTCTTTCAGGCTTTTAGCCAAGAGGAATGCACCACCCGCAATCATGATGACGTCTCTTCCGGTAAACGCATGGTTCGCCAAAGAAAATAGCGGTTGAGTCAGTTGAATGATCCAAGAGATTGAAAACACTAAACCAATACGAGCAATAACAGCAAGACCAATACCAAGGCTTCTTGCCAGCTTACGTTGGTGCAGCGGCAGTCTTTCACATAAGACAGAGATAAAAACGACGTTATCAACGCCTAAGACAACTTCAAGCGCAAACAAAGTGGCGAAAATAGCCCAAGCTTCTGGTTGCATAAAAAGTTCTAGCATGAGCATGTCTCCAATAATAAGAAGACATATGGTGAAGGGTTTTGTCGACTAAAGGGGTCGTCCATTAATTATTTATACCTTTGTTACTGAGGGATCATGAGTAAATCACCAAACAATCAACAAAACAATATCTATTTTAATTAACAAGGAACAAGTTTAATTCGTGTACAAATCAATCAACTCCTCCAAATTGATTAAAATTACATAGAAGCTTTAGAATTGAATAAATGAAAGCATTAAAGTCCAACAAAACTAAGATAAATTTCTAGACTTATAAGCACCATCAATCCTTATGCAACCCATTAAATGCATTGAGCTCAAAGAGAAACAGGCGTGTTTCCGAGATAAACAATAGTAAAAATTTGTTTCATGCTGATATACTGCCAAAAATCATAAGAAACCATGCTATTTATGGACTACATTGCTCTTTCGCGTATAAGCCTTAAACATCTAACTGTTTTACATATGTTGTTAACCACTCACAGCGTCACACTTGCGGCAGAACGCTTGTGTGTAACACCATCGAGCGTCAGTAAAACGCTCGGACAGTTGCGCGAAACGCTAAAGGATGACCTTTTTTACCGTGATGGCACTCGCTTAGTGCCGACAGCATTTGCGCTGCATATAGGCCCATCAATCCATGGCATACTCTCCAGTATGAATGGATTATTACATCAAGGCTCTTTCAATCCGGCTTACTATCAAGGTAGTTTTTCATTAGCAATGCGTGAAAGTTCATTTGAGCTCTTTGCGCCAGTTCTACAGCACTTGTCCCAACAACTGAGCAACCACGCGCACTTGAATGTCCATGCGAAAGAGGAAATGAGCTTCGATGCATTAGCAAGAGGTCAAGTGGATTTTTTGTTGCTTCCTCACGATCTCAGCCAACCACCCACACAAAATAAAGACTTGGTCTGGAAAACCATTTTGAAAGACGAAATGGTTTGCTTAATGAGAGCATCGAACCCACTCGCTGAGCAACCCTTATCTGTTGAAAGTTACCTTTGTGCAAGACACATCGGTATTCATGATAAAGATCTGTCACAACCTTATTTTGAGCAAAATCTCACCCAAAGGCATTCAAAGCGAAACTTGGCCATGCGTGTAGCCGACTTTGGTTCAGCTGCGGTGATGTGTCAGCACTCGGATTACTTGTTCACATGCTCCAAGCTTTGGGCAAGAGCGGCAATGCAAGCAAAAGGTTTGGTTGAACAAGCTCTTCCATTCGATTACGGACAGGTAGCCTACAGCCTCGTTTGGAACAAAGCGAGCTTAAACGATCCCGCTTTAAAATGGTTGCAGCAACAATTACTCGACGCCTGCGCCATGTTAGATGCCTGTGATGCGTAAGCATAGATAAACAACGGTACTACGTGAGTACTGTCGGCACTGTGATAGGGTTACTCACGTAGCATCGAAGCTCTGATTTTAAGCGTTCGATATCATGATGAGAGCACATATCCCAAGTTAACGCCTCCCCCACTACTCCGTGATGCTGAAAGGCATTTAAACGTATAATCACCGATTCAGGAAGAGTACTCAAGTAACGTCCAATTGCTACGATTTCTATATCTAAATCACTTTTTTGGGGAATATGCAGTAAGCGGACCTCGTACAATTTTTCGTGCTCAACAAGGTACTGAAGGGTTTTAAATACACGATGATTATCACGCCCAGTTAGCCACTGATGCGTCTCCGTCTGCCACGCTTTCAAATCGATCATTGCGCCATCCAGAAAAGGTAGAATACGCTGCCAACCAGCAACCGCTAAAGAACCGTTACTGTCGATGAAACAAGAGAGGTGCCGTAATTCAGGATCTTGTTTTATCCCTTTAAACAGCTCAATAATGAAAGGAAGTTGTAAGGTAGATTCCCCACCGGATACAGTAACACCACTGATGAAAAAGCGATGTTTGCGTATCAAATCGAGCATTGTTACTACAGAGTAGTCAGTAATTTTTGGATTAGATTGGTTCTGACATATCTCTATACAATGATCGCAGTGGGTGCACTCCTCTTTAAGCCAAACAACGTTGTTGTTTTCGTCGAACTTCAATGCGCCTGCTGAACATTCACTCACACACTCACCACAATGATTACAATGGTTTATCGTGTGAGGATTGTGGCAGTTCAAACACTGATAGTTACAACCCTGTAGAAAGATGACTAGACGATTTCCTGGCCCATCAACACAAGAGAAAGGAAGGATACGAGTGACTTTTGCCAAAAGGCTTCCACTTCGTCTAGACATCTTGTTCTTTCCTAAACCGAACTTATGCCTGCGTGTAAGTCGGTGTTACTTCATGACTCACCACACGTGGCGAGCGTTCTAAAATTTTGGTATTTTTTGCTGCTTCTGCACCTAGAAACGTCGTGTTGGTTCTCGAACCTTCTTTATCATATTTCGCGACATCTGAAAGTTTGATCATGTAGCCTGTCACGCGAATTAAGTCATTTGAAGTGACATTCGCGGTAAACTCACGATAACCAGCATTTAGTGCCCCTTTACATAAATTGAACATCGCTTCTGGGTTAGATTTCACCGTTTCATCAATCGTCAAAATATCGCTGATACCCGCACGATAATACTGATGATGCTTCGCCGTTGCTTGTACATAAGTGACAGGGTCTGGCTCTGCACCATAAGGCAGACGTACACCTGGCGTAACATCATGATCTAAGCTAATGCCGCCTTGTGCATGTAAGAGCGCTTTGCCATCTAAACCATATTTCACCGGGGTTGAGTCCACCAGTTTAGCCAGTGTTGCTGAAACATCATGAGCAAAAGTATTTGCTCGATCATTTTTTCCGTATCGCCCTATTTGCCCTTCTTTTTCAAATAGAAGGTTTACCGCTTCGGCCATGCCGTAAACGCCATACATTGGCGCGAAATAGGACTCTTTTATCAACCCTTCTTGCGTCAAAAAGCCTTGAAAGAAGTTCGATTTTTCATGCAAGTGCGTGCTTCTTGCGTTTATGAGCTCGACCATTAATCGATGGTAAGAAGGCAACGCACTGTTTAAGAAGTCGTTACAGTCTGATGCTCGTTTTGCAACTTCTTTTAAATTCATTCGCACCAATGTGTTCGAGCCACCTGCTAATGGAAGCGAGTTGTAGCAACTTACAATACCAAAGCGTGAGCCGTTGTAGGCTTTCGTGTGCATTGGGTAATTGGCGATATGCGGTTTACTGCATTCACAAATGTTCTGTGTCGCTTGACGAAGTAAATCATCAGGTGTAACTGTCTCGTCGTACATAAAGGTGAGATTCGGTGCGATCTGCTTGAGCTCCGCATCTACTTTTAAAACAGTGCGACAAATAATGTTGTCTGTCGGTCCGACATTCACATGCATAAACGCATCTGGCAATGTGCGATCCAGCATGATCCAAAAATGTTTTAACTTTTTGTAAATCTGGCTCTCTGTTAGGTCGCCTATGTAAGGCAACAAGACATCATCTAACTGGCCTAAGTAAACCGGAATGTTCGTTACCGAAGGAACATGATGGTAAATGATGGTCAGCATGTTCAACGCATCATCGAAATCGTCAGCCGGAGACAACTCTAAATAGTCTGAGCCTTGCGATAGAAATTTAGCGTAATCAGGCAACACATAGCGAGGTTTAAACGGTGCATGACCTTCAAACATATCGCAGATGATGCCTTCATCCATTGCTTGTCTCAGTGATGGAGATACGGTCATGTAAGGAATGCACGCTTCAGCCTCTAAAGCTAAAAAACTCGACTTCTGTTTTGGAGAAAGACGGACGTCGGTCGCGATATCTAGAAAACGTTGTTGTAGTTTAGAAAGGCTTGTCATCTAAGATATTCCTACAAAGTAACCACAAGCCCACAAGACAAAATACGAGCTCTACCCCTAAAGAGTAACGTGATTTTACTCCTGCTTGGCTGTTGCCACTAATGAAAATAAACAAAACGTCTATTTCCATTCTGGAAATAAGACAAAGCTAAATTAGCGCATTCCAACTTACTATATGGGAAAACCTAACTGCGTACCGAAGTCTGTCTTATTTATCGGTTTGCCGTCGACAACATCACGCCTGCACCAATAAATACTCCCCCAGTCAAACGATTAAACAACTTCGCTCTTCCAGCGACAAACAACCAATCGGAGGCTTTTACCCCTAACAATGCATAAAATGTTAGCCAGCTAAGCTCAAAAACCACAAATGTAGACGCGAAAATCGCGTATTGAGACAGTAGCGGTGCGGAAGGTTCTATGAATTGAGGAAACAAAGCGGTGAAAAAGACTATCGCTTTGGGATTACTAGCGCCAACAATGAAACCACTAGTGAACGCGCTAAACGCTGTCGCGGAACTTTGAGTCGTTGCCGTTTTATTAAAATCTGTCTGAGATGAGCGCAACGCTTGAATACCTAACCAGATTAAATAAGCGGCGCCACACCATTTGATAATATTAAAAACTAACTCAGATGAAGCAATGACAACTCCCAGCCCGGTAAATGAGAGCGTAAGGATGATCGTAATCGCAGACAAACTGCCAAGCGCAGTCATGAAAGCAATACGAAACCCACTACTCACTCCTTTACTTAAACACAACAGTGAGCTTGGTCCTGGTGAAGCTGTGAGCACGAGAATAGCAAGAGTGTAAAAAATCCATGTATCTATTTGCATTGGCATCCCTTCCAGCAAAATGAGGTTTATAGCCCATTGTGTATAGAACTATTTTATCGCCCGGTTTCTATCCATGAAGCCGAGGTCTTAATAACCATCTTGCATCTAAACAACTTAGAAAAAATTAATAGATAGTTATGCAAATAAAATACGATCTACATGCAAGGATGTAAAGCCTGTTGTATAAGCTTATCTATTTCTCTTAATCATAAAAAGGCTTAGGATCGATCTCTAACGATGAAGGCGCGATCGCTCTTTCAATTTTGTACGCACTCGTTTTTAAATCCACCATCGTGACATCAATGTATCGTTTATACTTGCGGGAGTAGAAACATTTCACTTCTGGCTTTAATGCTTGAGATTCATTTGAAGACCAAACAATACCAACACGCCCATCGTTCAACTCGACAATGGAGCCGACGGGGTACATCCCAATGCAATTAATGAATTTGTAAACTAAGTCGGCGTCTAAATGAAATGGCGTTAGACTCAACAAGATTTTAAACGCTTCCGCAGAACTCATGCCTTTTTTGTAACAGCGATCAGCCGTTAGCGCATCGTAGATATCTACAATACAGCTCATACGGCCGTGAATTGGAATCTCCTCCCCCTTCAAGCCTCTAGGATAACCATTGCCATCTAACTTCTCGTGGTGCATCAAACAAACATCACGGCTTACGTCACTAAGTCCTTTTACGTGAAGGATTATCTCACCTGCGAACACTTGATGTAGCTTCATATGTTCAAATTCTTCAGGCGTTAGCTTCGCTGGCTTGTGCAAGATCTTATCATCGACTTTAATTTTACCTACATCATGAATAATGCCACCTACAGCAAGCTGTTTTAGCGTTGGCTTATCCAAGCCCAAGTACTTACCGAATGACACTAAAAGACAAGCGACATTGACGGAGTGTTCCAATAAGTAAGAGTCTTTTTTTCGGAGTGCAGAGACACACTGCAACGCATCTGAGTCAATCAAAACACTTTCAATGACATCGTCAGCCCAAGCTTCTACTTCATCAACTTCTATGATTTTTCCTTCAAAAGTTTGATTCAATAGTTTCTGCGCCAAATCTTTTGCTTCGGCGATCAGCTTTTTGGCTCGCTTGTGTTGGATGTCTCTCGAACGATAAGTTCGTTGACCCCTCTTAAAATCGGAGTGTTTCTGCTCTCGCGTCTCTTTAGTGGCATCAGTTGATTCATCTACAGGCTTGAAGACACACTGCTGCGAAGATAATGTTTGATCTACCCAAACATACTTTACGCCACTTGTAGCAAGCTTCTTAATGCCTTCAGGGCTAGATATCCGCCCTGCATTGGCTAAATTGACGCGCTTGTTGTGCTCTATCGCGGTAACAAACATACCAACGCCGATATCAGCGAGCGCAATTTTGATTGAATTTTTCGGATCGTACTGCATATAAAGAAGGCTTACTCGATATTAACGTCCGCATTATAAGAGATTTGATTACTTGGCGTGATAATAAATTTGAATTGATTAGAATTAATGAGCATCCTGTCAATTAATAATCGGTCGCGCTCATTAAGTCCTTTTTATTATTATGGTTTTATCCAAGATAACATATATACAAATGACGTTAGAAAACAGCACATTGATACCGACACAACTGAAAATAACTTTAGGATAATTATTCATAAATATTTATAGATTGCGGACGGCATCAATAACTGTATTTTATAAATGATTTTTACTGTTGACTATTTTTTATAAATGTCGATGATTAGCCGCCTAATCTTAGTATGTTATTAACCTAGTAGCGCATAAAATGATAGCCAAACAATTTGAACTGACACTTTTGTGATTGTAATGTACGCCAGCAGATCAACTCTATGTTATCAACCCCAACACTCATCTCTGATGCTAAAAGGCTCGAGGAGGAAATATCTTGACCACCATATTTGACCAACAAGTCTCAGATAGTGACCGAGAGTTCCTAAAAATCGTCGAAGAACGATTCATTCATATCTTCGATGTATTTAACGAAGGCCTCTTTTACATGGATGAGTTTGGCACCATGGTATTTTATAACAAGGGCTTTTATGAGCAGCTTGGTATCAACGCTGGTCGAATCAGCTTAGAGCAATGGTTAGACCTTGTTCACCCTCTCGATCGAGAAAGACTCTCCACTCGGGTCGATGCTCACATCATTACCAACAACACGAGGGTCACAACGACCTACCGCGTGCGTAAACCCAATGGACAGTACGTCTGGATTGAAGGCGTAGCCATGACCAAAGAAACAGAACATGGTCATTATATGGTTGGTAGCCACCGTGATATTTCTGAACGCAAGCTGATGGAAAGCTACATTCATCAAGTCGCATTTCATGACAATGCGTCAGGTATGGCTAATCGCGCCCATCTCTTGCTGGATATTGAAGATAGTGTGCGAGCCACCGATTCTTGTGCATCTATCTGTTACATTCAGATAGAAGAGATTAAATCTTACTTAAATCAATATGGCAGCGAGTTGGTCGATGGGTTAGTGGAAAAATTGCTACAAACTCTCAGTCACCTACCTTCTCCAAATAGTTCTGTATATCGCGTACATGATGATGACTTTGCGATTTTGATTCACGATGAATGCTCGGTAGAAACGCTGCAAAGTTATGCCGAAAGTTTAAAGGAAACCTACCACGAGGCAGTGATTGAAGAGGGCCAATACTTAGGAAGTAACATTAGTATTGGTTTGTATCCTTGCATAGATCCAAGTCACTCAGCAGAGGAAATATTGCGTAAAGCAGCACGAACTTGTCAGTACGCAAGCGAGCAGAATAAAGACCGTGTTGCGGTTTACAGTGAGAAAACTCAGCATGCCGTAGACCGTTATTTCTTTATTGAACAAGGTCTAAAAAGTGCACTAGAAAAACAGACATTAAGCGTTAAGTTTCAGCCAATTATTGACGCCAAAAGCTCAAAAGTAGTGAGCTTCGAATCTCTGGTTCGCTGGCGTAGCAAAGAGTTTGGCGAAATTTATCCAGACGAATTCATCCCCGTGGCAGAGAACAAAGGTTTGATTGTCGAACTCGGATATCAAGTCTTTGCCAAAGCGTGTGCATTTATCAAAAACTACCGTGAGCGTTACCAAAACCAAGTTCGTGTCAACGTGAATGTTTCTGTACTTCAGTTAATGAACAGTGAATTCCCTGCGCGAATTAAAGCCATGGCGGATGAGGTTGGTGTCGATCCTGAGTCTATTGTGTTGGAACTAACAGAAACGTTTATTTTGGATAATAATCAGACAGCCATTGCCCCTCTGAATACCCTCAGGGAACTAGGATTTGCACTCTCTCTGGATGACTTTGGATCTGGTTACAGTTCATTAAATAGCTTCTTCGACCTCCCGATGACACAAATCAAAATTGATAGGTCGATGGCGTGGAAAACACTAACCAACCGCTCTTCACAAGAATATCTGAAGTTTCTTATCACTATGTGCCAGGAAAATAATATTGAAGTAGTGATTGAGGGAATTGAAGACGCCAAAATGTGTGAATTTTTTACCGAAATGGGCGTCGATTATCTGCAAGGTTATTGGTTCTCTAAGCCACTTTCTGTTGCCAGTGCAAGCCGCTATTCGTTGAGTTAAGCATACTAGAGCAATATTCCCGCACGGCCACGTTAAACATGCTGAACTATTCACTATAGATTTCAGACACTAACTGGCCGTGACGAAAACAAGCTTAATGTCCCCCGATTAACGTAGACGTTCAAACACCACACTCTGATCTAAATGCTCGTGATACTGAGTGTAATCTAAGCCCACATCAAAGATATATTGGGTCACCAAGTTTCTAACACACTCTATTAATTGGCTTGCTTGCCATGGTTTTTCAAAGTAGCGGTCAATGCCTGCGGAGTTGATCGCATTAATCGTATCGGTGTGCGTCGCTTGCCCGGTAAGAAGCACTTTCCTCGTAAAGCCAAAACGACCGTCTTTTGATACATCGGTCAGCAGTTCTACTCCCGTTTTACCTGGCATCACATGATCGGAAATAATCAATGCGATCATCTCGCCTTCTGCATCAAATTCATCCATCAGTTCTAGAGCCTCACCTGCTGATTCGCAGTCTTCGACATTCAACCATTGATTTAACGGCTCTAAATCTTGTAGAACCGCGCTTAGTACCTCTCGTTGGTCATCAACGCAAATTACATTAAGCTTCTCCATGTTCACCCTCTACTGGTAACTTGATTCTAAAAATCGTTTTTTCACTGTCGCTCTTTACCACAATAGAGCCGTTATATCCGGCGATAATGCGCTTTACAATCGACAGACCTAACCCTAAACCAAACGACAAGCCCCCCTTTTTAGTGGTGAAGTTTGGCCGGAAAATTTTTCTACGTGTCGCTTCATCAATTTCTGGTCCGTTGTTAGCAATCGTGACCAAAATTTTACCCTTACTCTCCCGAGTATGTATTTCGATACCGGGTTTCTCCGTTTCACCAAGTGCATCGCACGCATTCTTTAAGATATTTACCCAAACTTGGACGAGTTCGGTTTGAGAACCAATAAAAGCAGGTAAATCCGCAGGGCTAAAACGAACACTCACTCGTCTTAAGTCACTTTGCAATAGAGCCAAGGCGCGATTGATTGAATCATTGATGTTAATCGCTTCATCCAAGTCGATATCCGTGCGCCCCAATTGTTTTACGGATCGCACAATGCCAACGGTATGTTTAGAAGCGATGCGTAAGTCATGGAGATCTCGCCCCATTTGCCAGAAACGTATCGCTTCTTCTGGTCTTTTTAGCCAATGTTCTGAAAGGAAGTTATTTGGAACGGCACGTGCAAGATCACGAGCAACCTCCTTGGTTAAACCGTAGTATTTTTCGAAGTGACGCCCCCGCTTTCTCGCTTCGCTAGAAGAGACTTTCTGCCCTTGCATTAAACCAAAATCAAAAAATTGACTCGCTTCCGGATGAACTTCTTCAAGCAGTTCCATGATAACTGTCTCTAGCCGTTCTGATTTACTGCTTACAACGCCTATCGCATTGTTCAACTCATGAGCAATACCCGCTGCAAGCTGCCCCAACGTTGTCATTTGCTCTGCGGTATGAAGCTTTTGTAGTGCTTTTTCTTTAGCCAATGCCTCTTGCATTGCGCGCCGTTGACGACGAGATAATTCGTTAACCATCACAGGCATAAATTGTGTCGTCAATGGTCCGTATGTCGCCTCTTCCACGGCAGGCGTATCACGCTGTATCCAAGCCAATTCAACATCGGTTTGAGCAATCACTGTCGAAGAGGCAGTCCACGTACCAGAAAAGAAACTATGTACGCCAATAAACGCACCTTGAGACGCAGAAAATACCTGAATCGGTTTCTTGTCATCTTCCGCGTAATAGCCCGCCAGTTCTCCCGACAGCACATAGTACAAGCGATCGTTGTAGCCAGCTTGCTCAATAAGCACCGACCCGGATAAAACCGTTAATCGGCGTTCAAGGTGATTAAAGTAGCGTTGTACTAACGCGTCTAACTTCGTTTCGTACATGGGTTATCCAATATGCCCAACAGTATGTAAAATCCACACCATCACAAAGCTGAGTAATACGCCAATCACGCCTAGCACGGCACCGATACGAGCCATTTGGCCGCTCTCGACATGCCCTGTTGCATGAGCTAACGCGTTTGGTGGCGTACTGATTGGTAACGACATACCGAGTGAAGCAGCAAATGTCACGACCAAGATCAGAGTAACTTCACCGCCGAGAGGCGTTAGCGAAGCCATAGAAGTACCCAGCGCAGCCATAATCGGCATCAGCAAGTTTGCGGTGGCTGTATGCGACATAAAGTTTGCCATTAACAAGCACAAGAAAGCCGCACCAAACAAGACAACATATGGCGAGAACTGATCAAACGGAATGCTGTGTACCACCAGCTTCGCAAGCCCGGTTTTATCTAGAGCAAGGCCCAGAGCAATACCGCCTGACACCAACCAAAGCACATCCCAAGAGATTTTCTTCAAGTCTTCTTTGTTGATGATGCCCGTCAATGAGAACACTGCGACCGGAATTAATGCTACTGTGTAAGAATTCATTCCATGTGCAGACCCCATCAACCAAAGAATAATCGTGCCGGCAAAGGTGACGTAAACCATTATTGCTTTGGGTGTTTTCAAAAACTTGCTTTTAATGTTCAGATCGATGGTGGTTTGTTCGGCTTTATATAAAAAGCCAATCAGAAACCAGGCTAACGCCATCATCACAATAACGAATGGCACACCAAATACCATCCATTCACCAAACGTAATTAAGTTGTCACCAACCAAATATTTTAGGGCGATGGCATTCGGTGGCGTGCCGATTGGAGTACCAATGCCACCAATGTTGGCTGCAACAGGAATACACAAGGCGAATGCAATTCGACCTGGGTCTTTAGGCCCGAAAACCGCTATCACAGGGGTTAAAATGGACAACATCATCGCTGTTGTTGCGGTGTTTGACATAAACATGGAAAAAACAGCGGTGATCAGCATCAACCCCAGCATAACGAACTTTGGTTTTTGTCCAAATGGTTTGAGTAACACTCGGGCTAAGTTGACATCTAACCTGTACTTTGTCGCCGCCATAGCCAAAAAGAAACCGCCGAGGAAGAGCATGATAATCGGACTAGCGAAGGTCGCCATTATCTCGTTGTATTGTAATAGCTCACCAAAATGTGGCTGCCCTTCTTGCAAACGAAAGAGCACAATACCTTTATTTGATACAAGCAATAGCTCTAGGACAATGATCACAACCGAAGTGGCGTAGATTGGAATTGGCTCGAATACCCAGCAAAGTGCGGCAAGCAAGAAGATTGCAATCACTCTTTGCTGGACGATAGTAATGCCATCAAATGGGAACGCAGAGAGAGGCATCAACCAAACAAGCAATGGTATCAATGTTGGAACAACGTATTTGAGATAAGGGCGCATAGTACTACTTCTCTTCCTGAGATGGTTAGCCAGACACATTTGGCGTTTGGAACGCTATTACCCGCCGCAAAACCAAAACTTTCAGACTGTTTTTAAGCCTTCAGAGACGAAATGCGGTAATGGCGTTCCAGAGAAGATTATGTACACTGTTTTCAAACAAAACGTTGGTGCGAGATCAATGAACTCGTTTTCACATTGGAAAACATTTTATATCTGTGTTCAAGCTCACTAAATGCTCACTATTTAAGTTAAATATACTTTTCCATCATAAAGTTAGTTAAGGTTTCTCCCCTAACCTCAACACGTTGTCGAGACTTAACTGTGAAACCCATTTTCTCGTAAAAAGGTCGGGCGGTAATACTCACTTCAGAATACAGTCGCTTTATCCCCTGTACTTTCGCCTGTGAAAAAAGAAAAGACATCAAATCACGACCAACACCTTGTCCTTGGTATTCATGATGGCAAAAGAAATGATCAATCAAGCCGTCACCTTGCAAATCACAATAGCCAACGACCTGCCCTTCTATCTCCGCGACGTAGGGTTGAATATCGTCCATTTTTCGTTGCCACACATCGAGGTCAAAATCTGATGGTGCCCAAGCGGAAACTTGTGATTCCGTATAATCACGACGATTAATGATTCGCACAGTATGGTAAAAGAGTGCCCACAGTGTTGGGGCATCCTCGGTGCGATAGCAGCGTATTGAGAGCATCAATTTCCTCATTCCTATTCAATAAATACTAAGTATTAACGCAAAGTGATACTAGTGAACTCATCATTTTCAATGCCAATCACTAAAGGCTTCCCAATCTGATCACTGTTCATCAATACGGTTGTATTCAGTTCTCGGCTTGATCTGCGTATTTTGCTTTTTCTTATGATATGAACATTCACAATATAATCGGAATACTCCTTTATGATTCCGCCGGAAAATTCTACGTGCTCACTTTCATTGTCTCGGACAACATGAAATTTTCGATTGGCTTGAATATCAGTACTGATGGAAGAGTCACCGTAGTCCAGCACAACGGATGTTGGTTCGCTATCTTGATTGGCAAAACAGCCAAATGCGAACACGCTTAATGCGAGTATACTTTTTGATTTAAACATTAATTATTCTATTTCTAGTTATTTTTCTGCTATTTGCATGACCAAACAGCACTTGTTCTGTGAGCGCCTATTGTGCCATAGCTGAACGCTGACTCTAAATGCGCAAAAAGATGAACGATGAAAATTCCGCCCAAAACAAGCAAACGTGAGACAAAGTGAGGGTCCCAAACTCACCCAACCAGCAATGGGTCACTGTAAATGTCTGTTTTGTAATGCTTTTAATTCATGTAACCGTGTAAGGAATACATACAACCTCTTACTTTTTCATACGCAACTAGACGAATCGTTCGAGAAATACGGCATCGTCTATGCCACATGTTACAAATCGGCTTACCTTATTATTACGTATGAACTGGGGTTATGGCACTAACCTTCCCTCTCTCTTTTAATAAGGAGAGGATTTCAACAATCAGACTTGCCACGTTTTTATAGCTAAAATCAATAGAGCGTTAACAGCATCGGTTGGTCTAGGAGCAATAAATGAAAGACCCTCTCAACTTTACTCACCTTGTAAAAATTTGGCTCATGTCAATCGCGGTTATGCTGGGTGGATGCACTCAAGGAGATTGGCGTACCGCAAGCAGAGAACCTGCGGGTATCGCACCCGATCCTTCCAATGTCAAGCATGCTGTGATTGAGTTTTACGCCGCAGACGCGTTTGGTTGGCGAGGCTGGTTTGCTGTTCATACATGGTTTGCAATAAAGCCTGAAAATGCGAACGAATATACAGTGTATGAAGTAGTCGGCTGGAGAGTGAATCGCGGACAACCCGCTCTATATCAGTACCAAACTGGGACGCCAGATCGATATTGGTATGGTGCAAAACCAGAAAAGATCCTCTCCATACAAGGTGAAAAGGCCCGCCAACTTATCCCTAAAATACAAAGTGTGATTAACCAATACCCTTGGGCTGAAGAATATACTCTGTTTCCAGGGCCAAATAGCAATACATTTCCGGCTTGGGTGGGTAAACAAATTCCAGAATTAGAGCTGAACTTGCCGTTTCGCGCAATTGGTAGCGGTTACGCCAGCAATTAACAGCAAAGGTTAGTCACTGGCTCGTTTTATGTTCAGCATAAAGCGCAATATCTATTGTGCGTCGTCACCCAACTCCGTTCTATTTCTTCCATTATGTTTCGCTTTATAAAGTGCATTATCGGCGTCTTTCATTACCGCTTCAATTGGTGTGTCATTGCCTTTCCAGTGAGAAACGCCCAACGAAACCGTGACTTTACCAACCACCTGGAAGTCATGTTGTTCCACGTTGTGTCTAATACGCTCTGCAACATCCATAGCGTGGTTTACGTCTGTTTTTTCCAAAAACATCATAAATTCTTCACCGCCAGAACGACACAGGTGATCATTAGAGCGAGCTTGGTCTTTCATTAACTGCGCAAACTCTCTAAGTAAATTGTCACCCACGTCATGGCCATAGTTATCGTTTACGCTCTTAAAGTGGTCAATATCTAGCGCCAAAACAGAGAACGCGGTATTTTCCTGCTTAAACAAACCAAGAACTTTATCTAATCCACGTCGATTCAATAATCCAGTCATCGAATCTGTTAATGTATCCAGTTGCAGCTTATCAATGGTTTTTGACACGATACCAAATGCTTTAAGAAAGCTAAGCTTCAAATGTGAGACCTCAAAATACCAAGACTTAACCAGTTTGAGATCATCGATAGATGATGAATGTTCTTCGACACCTCGCACAGCACCAGCTAACTGCCAAAGTGGTCTAGAAATAAGAAGGGACAAGAACCAAATTAGCAGCAAAGTTAATAAACCAATTGGAATCGACTTAAGGAAAACATTCCACATCTGTTCATCTAGCACAGATAACGTCATCGATTTCGGGCGCTGAGCAACAATTCCCCATCCTGATGACTTTACTGGTGCATAACCAGCAAGCATTTCGACGCCGCGAGAGTTAACAATTTCTTTGTTACCGCTCTGCCCCATCGTCACCGCTTTGATTGCCTCATTATCGTCGATTACTTCACCAACTCTCGATTGATCTGGGTGATAAATCAGAGTGTTACTCTCATCGACAACGTAAAGGAAAGAACCATCTTTGTATGCGTGCTGGCTGAGTAACTCTGCGAGAATATTTTCTTTTTCTAGATAAATAGTGCCGCCGATATAACCTAAATATTCATTAGATTGAGAAAATATAGGGTATGAGATGGTTAACAAGTAATTTCCAGCGGGCGATATAAATGGTTCAGTAACAACCGGTGCTTGAGCGTTTAAAGATTGGCGTTTTCTTTCACCCACTAACCTTACACCTTTCACCTGAAGTGTTTCAGGGGATACAGAAATAATAACCCCTTTTGCATTAACGACAACCACAGAGTTAAATGATTTGGTTTGCGTTCTTAATCTCTCAGCCTCTTTATCAAGAAGCTGAGCGTCATGCATCTTGTCTTTTAGCACGTTCGCACTGTATTTTAGCTGCGACATTGAGCTTTCTATGAAAGAGTCTGTCATTTCAGACATTTTTTGGGCGTAAACACGGTTTGATTCTAACGTGTTATTGATGATGAGATCCCTTTGAACACGATAAATCGAGTAGAATGCGTTGATCAAAGTGACAAGCACACTGAACACACATAGGGTGACAATAAGATTTCTAAGATTGAGTTTTTCTTTTCTTCTAAAAGACATTGCCAATGGCCAACTTTGAAGGCTTTCTATATGAATGAGCGTATAGGTTATATGAAATTGATTTGATTTTCAGGTAGTAAGTTGGGATCAATGTTAATATTTGCTCACATTAAAAAACACTTTATGAGCTAAAAAGAGAATTCAGTAGCACGATAAAGAAACCGTGCTACTTTCATATTTGGCGTTTAAGAGGGTTTGGTCTCTGTCATCGTTTTTAATATATCCACAACTAGCTGATGATCATCTAACTGCGGTAAACCCGATACCGTCACAACCCCAACCAAACCAGACCCAGAAAGCCGAATTGGGAACGCGCCACCATGAGCGCAGTACTCACGAGCATCGAGATGAGGCTGATTTTCGAAATCACGTTGCTTTTGCTTGTTGTACAGAGAAAGATAGTAAGAGCTGTGGCCATACCTTAATACTGAGTTTCGCTTCCTACGGACCCAATCTAAATGATCAGCACAGGTTCCTGCCATCGCGTATTGAAATAGCGTTTGTCCAAAGCCGTAAACCTCAATAGCAACAGCCGCGCCGCGAGCTTCAGCCTCTTCTTTTAGAGCGAGGCCGATAGACCACGCAATATGGTGATTAAATTCCGCCAACTGAAGTTCATGCTCTTGCCGGGCCACGAGTTCAAGCGTCAAACTCATGGTTTCACCTGAATCGTTTTACCCGTTTTACTGCTTTCCAATGCCATCTCAATCAGAGCGATATTCTGTACTGCTTGAGCGGCAGGGACCGGGTTATCAGTGCCCAAGCGAATGGCGTCTGCCACACCAACAAAGTAAGCTTGGTACGCGCCTCTCTCCGTTTTGATAGTTTGCGCACCGTCTTCGTCGTAACGGACGCCGTATAACGCCTCATCTTCTTCCGACCAAGCATCGTTTTCCGGCAAACGGCCTTCTTTTAAGTAGCCCTCTTGAGGATCTAATCCGAACTTTTCATATTTAGCTTCCGTACCCAATACTTTGTAACGGAGGTTCGGCTCTGGGCTATACAAGTTTGAATGTAAATGCACAATATGGTCTGGGTAATGAAGCACCAAGTTGTAGTAATCAATCGTCGTCGCGCCCGGACGCATCATTCGACATTGTGCGTCTATCGCATCTGGCAAGCCAAACAACACCAATGCTTGATCGAGAAGATGAGGAGCAAGGTCGAATAGAATACCACCACCATCTTGAGCTAGCTCTCGCCATCGTTGACGAACTTCAGGGCGGTAACGGTCAAAGTGTGACTCAAACAGCTTTATATCACCTAACTTACCTTGTTCGATAAGAGATTTAACCGTGAGAAAATCTCCATCCCAACGTCTATTGTGAAAAACGCTCAGCACTAGACCTTTCTCTTCCGCCAAGGCGATAAGTTCATTACCGTCTTCTATACGAGTAACAAACGGTTTCTCGACGATGACGTGTTTCCCATTGTTCAACGCACGCTTTGCAAGTTCGTAATGTACGTCATTTGGCGCAGTAATGATTACAAGCTCTGCATCACTATCATCGAGTAAAGTATTCGCATCAGAAAACCACTTAGCATCTGGCCAATCATTTTGAACCGCCTCCTGTTGACGAGAGCTTATCGCGCTCAGCGTTAAATTTGGTAGCGCTCTAATGAAGGGTAAATGAAACGTTTTTGCTGAATATCCGTAACCAATCACAGCGGTTTTTACGGGATCGTAAGCCATTCTAAGATTCCTTATTTCGGTGACACAACAATACATTCAATATCATTGTGATCGAGGAGTTGTTGAAAATCTGATTGAGGAGGATGATCGGTAATAATGATGTCGATCTTTGACAAATCACATACGTGGTGGAAATTGTCGCTACCAATTTTTCGGGATTCACAAACGACGATGACCTGCTGAGCTTGAGCAATCATCGCTTGTTTCATTGTTGCTTCTAACAAACTATTTGTTGTCAGCCCTCGGGATGACAATGCACATACGCCAATGAACGCTTTGTTCACGTGATAATGCTGCATTTGCTGCTCTGCTTGCGCCCCTAAAACTGCTCTGGCATAAGGGTCAAAGTGTCCGCCTAAGAAATGAACGTCCATTGTGTCGTTTGTCTCAGCAGCGGTCAGCACATCAATGCTGTTAGTAACGACGTTGAGCTTGTTTTCTCCACAACGCGCTTTTCCTGCATAGAGTGGGAGCAGAGACAAAATGGTGCTGGTATCAATAACAAGATGGTCGCGCTCATCCAACAACGCTGCGGCAGATTGAGCCAGTCGATGTTTAACGTCACTCACGGGTCGACTCGCGTATGCCTCGGTATGGGAAGAGATCGGCGCAAGCATGACACCACCTCGTATTCTTTGTAACCCAGGTTGCTGACTCAACTTAACTAAGTCTCGGCGAGCTGAATCTCGCGAGATACCAAAGTACTCACAAACTTCAGACAACGTTACTTTGTTTTGCTGCTCCAGCTTCGCTCTGAGCGCTACGAGTCTTTCTTCTTGTGTCATAACTTAAATTCACTTAAGTGGTTTTAAGTAAACTTGCCACAATGATAGAAAAATTACCAACAAAACCACTTACAACCAACTCAATTGACCAAAGGTTAACCAAAGATAAATGAGCAGCAAGGCAAACTTCCTAGAGCGGTACGTTCACTCAAGCCCACATAGTTAGGCGTATGAAGTTTATTTATACCCGTTTAAAACAACTGGCTCATCTAGCCCTAACTTCACCCTATTTATTTTAATAAGCGCTTTTGGTAGTGGAATAAACCCAGCATTTCGTACCTGTGGTGTATTGTTGTCGGTTGTAAGGAGTTCAAATAGCTTTGATTTTTTGATCTTCTGATTAGTGTCGAATTGTTTATTTATATAAACGTAATAGACCACGGAAAATGGATAGCGAAGAGAATAGATGCAATCTGTGCTCAAAGAGCATGAGTCATCGTTATGATGAACAGAGAGAGCCTTGTAGCTCGACCACTGTTCTGAGTATTTAAAATCGGAGTATCGCATATAAGCTTTGGCTGACAAGTCGTCGCTTAAAGCCCGTTTCAATCGGTCTTCATCAAGCATTTGAATCGATGATTGACAACCATTAGAGCTCACATCTGGGTTACTTAAACGCATCTCCCCGAAAGCATACGTATTTGCATCACAGCGTTTCAATTCACTAACGGAAAAACTATCTACCGTACTCTTTTGACTATTGATTACGACAATAGTGTTTGCCATTAAAAACAAACGTGTAGGCCTGTGGCCTCTTTCTCGTTGAAATCGGGAGATGTTTTCATCTGACCATTTCTTAGATGTGATCGCAATAGAGGTTCCGTCATTTAGCATGTCGTTAAAACCACCAGACTGAGATGCAAGCGCTACATTTACACTTGGCTCATCTATCAATGTTTCTATCGTTTCTAGTATCTCTGGCTCGACAAAAATCGATGTTCGAGCCTCAGAGTCAGAAAATGCCAGCGGTGAAATCAAACATGAAGTTAGAGCAAGGAAAGGCAAGACTTTAATTTTCATAATTCAGCTCCAACTTCGAATTAGGTGTCAACTCGCTGTCCGAACTAAATATAGTCCACGCTTGTTCAGTACTTTCAGCTTTCGTGTTTACAACAGCAATTGTGCGCCTTTCCCGTTTTTTTAGTTGTACCGTCAATGCCGTATTCTGATAAAACTCTTGCTCTTCAATTCGATTATCTTGAATGCCGTTTCTCACTAGCAATTCTCGTATAGCTGCCGTCCTTTTCTTTGCCAACGCTTTGTTGTATTCGAGTGACGCTTCAGGGCTTGTGTCTCCTATCAGTATGACTTGCGCATTTGGGTTACTCTGAAGCAGTGCTTTCAACTCGCTTAGCGGCATATCATGAGATGGCGTTACCTGATGCTCATCCATCGCAAAGAAAAAGCTGATCAGGTGTGTCTGCGAGTCGTTGACCCAATTCGCACAGCCTTCACTGTCAACAACCACACCTTTTGGCGTATCTGCGCAGTTATCTCGTTGGTTTATCACGCCATCACTATCATTGTCTTTAAGGTCGTTGTACTGGTAAGTGGTCAACGTCGTATTCGGTGATTCAGCACAGCCTGCTAACATGAAAACTAGAAGACTCGTCACTGCGAATTTATCCATTATTGTTCTCCTTCCAGTTCTCTGGATACTCAACTCGCAACGCATAAGTCAGAATCCCCATCGAGTTGAATAAACGGTAAGTGGCAACCAAATGATCGTACTTTGTTCGGGTGTAGTTCCGTCTCGCAACAAACGTTTCAACTTTGGCATCTAATACATCTAACAAACTGCGTCGCCCTACATTGAACTGCTGGATGTACCCTAATTCAGTTACTTTCGCCGCATCAACGTTGACTTTTAAAAACTCCATTTGCTGTTGAAGCAATGTATGTGCGTCCCATGCCAGCCTTACACCTTCATTCGCATCTAGTTCTGCATTTGCTCGAATAGCCCTCGCCTCCTCTACTCGCCAGGCAGATGACTCCACTCGGGAGTCTGTAGAAAAGCCGTTAAAAAGATCGTAGTTGACCGTCAGCATAACCTTTGCATCTTCGTTAATGCCTTCAATATTATCCACGTTGTCTGTTTTGTTGGCTGACAGCTCAAGCTTGAGCTCTGGGTAGTAATCCCCCTTTTCTCTTTTTACTTCATGTCGAGCCGCCTCTAAATCTTTCATCGCCGACTGTATGGATGGGTGCAACCTAACCGCTTGTTTGAGTGCTTCGTCAAGCTTATTCGGAAGCAATTCCTGCGGGTAAACAGGCTCAACTAAGTTTTGCGGCGCTCGACCAACCAAACGTACAAATCTTGTTCTAGCATCGGAAAGATTGTTTTGGGCGGCAATCAATGAGGACTGTGTTGTCGCGACACGCGAAGAAACCTGCGCTAAGTCGGAGTTGCTGGTTAAACCTTTTTCTTTTTTATCTAGAATGAAACGGTAGATCTCTTGGTGTTCATTTAGGTTTCTTTCTGTCAGTTTCATCAACTCTCGGGCATGTAAAACATCCACATACGCTCTGACAGTATCTAATGCAACATTTTCCGCAGATGCCAATAAGTCCAAGCGTTCAGCTTCAGCCTCGTAAGATAGGCGATCAACATCAGCACTTGTTTTAAATCCATCAAATAACAGTTGGGAGATTCTTACGCCCATCTCCGTTCTTTCTAATGTTCTATCTTCACTGTCGATGTAGTTTCCGTTGTTATATCGAGTACCTTCGTACCCTGCTGCTGCATACAAATTAACCTGAGGAAGAAATGAACCATTTATGGCATTTCGGTCTCGTACCATCGACTCATAGCGAGAATAGCGAGCAAGCAAACTGGGGGAGCTATCGAGAGATAACGTAACTGACTCTTCTAAAGTCAAAGCGTTTGGCGACGATGATACTGCAAGCAAGACCAATAACGTTGATTTAAGCCGCATCTTATATCCTTATGTCTATCTTTCTCTGAGCGAATTCTCTTTCGCACGTAATATAGGTTTTAACCAATAATTCAGTACTGTTTTTTCTCCTGTAAGAATGTCTACCACAACCTGCATTCCCGGGATGATCGTAAACTTATCATCAACCTTGAAAGTAACGTTGGCACGGTAGTAGGCATTGCCCTCTTCATTTTGAAGTGCATCGGCGCTTACGTAGGTCACTTCTCCTTCTAGGCCTCCGTAAATGACAAAGTCATAGGCCGACAACTTTACCGTTGCCGGCAGGCCAGGCCTTATGAAGGCGATATTCTGAGGAGAAATTCTCGCTTCAACGATTAACGTGCTATTACGAGGGACTATTTCTAAAATAGGCTCACCCGGCTTAACCACACCTCCGATGGTTCTGACAAAAACATCTTTGATGGTTCCATCGACCGGAGAAAGTAACTGCGTTCGATTCAACTGATCCGCAATCGCCTGACGACTTTCATTGAGCTGCGCTAGTTGCGTCACAACTTCATTGAGCTGCCCTTGTGCCTCTGCCCTAAAAGCAAGCGCAGTACCACGATAATCTGCGATGGATTCAGAATACACAGCCCTTTGCTTTTGGGCAGCAGCTTGTGAACTCGCGATGTCTCCTTTGAGCTTTATAACGTCTCTATTCAGTTTTAATAATTCCACTTCAGCCACCGCGCCACTAGAAACCACCTCTCTCAACATATCTCGCTCTTTCGAGACAATAACCAGACTGCTTTTTAGTGTTTGAATGGTATTCAAGGTATCTAGATAAGCTTGCGATTGTTGCTCAATTCGCAATTTAGCCTCCTCCAGCTCAGACTCCAGTTGGCTCAACCGCTCAAGATAGTTTGCTTTGGCATTCAGATAGGCAGAGTGGCCGGTCATCGAAATATCAAATGGCTGAGGCTCGATACTCACTTGTTGTTTCCAATCCAGTTGGAGGCTATTCACTTTTACCGTTTCTAATTCAATTTGAAGCCTCTGCTTTCTGGCGAGCAAAGATTCAACTTGTTCAGAGGTCTCCGAATAGGTCGACTTAAACCTTGTATCATCCAGAATGGCGATGGTTTGCCCCTTAGTGACGCTTTCACCAGGCATGACAAGTAACTCCTTTAGAATGCCTCCCTCTAAGCTCTGAATCGTCTGAACAGACAAAGTAGGAACAACTTTTCCTTCGCCGACAACCACTTCGTCTAACCTCGCCCACGAGGCCCAAATAATCACACTCAGCACTAACGAGGCAGACAACCAAATCAACGTTCTCGAACGGTTTGCTAAATGAGCATTACTCCAACGAACTGTGCTCATCATTGACCTCCTTCGCGTACAATTGATACTGCGCGTACTCTGTTCGTCTTCGCGTTAGACTGTTGTTTAGCAAAAATTTCTTGGGGCGCTCCTTCCCTCAAAATTGTGCCTTTATCAAGCACAACAATTCGATCACAAAGCGATAATAAGGAATGTTTATGAGAGCTAATAATCATCGTCGTCGAGTGCGGCAACGATTTGAGAGCATTAAACAATGCATTCTCAGCAGGCTGGTCTAAGGAACTGGTTGGCTCGTCTAAAATTAATGCTGCTGGGTTTCGATAAAAAGCTCTTGAAATCGCTACAGCTTGCCTTTGCCCCCCCGACAAATAACGCCCTCCTTCTCCGACTTGCGTTTCTAGACCTTGAGGAAGGCGACTCATGTACTGGTTCAAACCCGATAATTCTATCGCACGGCGTAAACGTTCTTGATCAATAACATGATGTCCTAATACTATGTTTTCCATAATGCTGCCGTATATAAGATGCGAATCTTGGCCAACCCAACCCGTTTTCTCTCTTATCAATTCGGCGGGCCAAAGCTGACTGTCAATGTCATCAAAATAAACGCTACCCTGTAAGGCACTGAGTTGATTGGTCATAATGGAAAGGAGTGTAGACTTTCCTGCTCCTGCACTACCAATAACGCCAACGCGTTCGCCTTGCTTGATAGTAAGATTAATATCTCTCAAACATGGCATATCAACATCTGGGTATTGGAAGCTCACGTTTTCTAAACGTATATTCCCTGTAAATTCGGCAGACGTAATGACCTGACTGCGTTGCGCCTCCTGAGGTAAAGACATGATAGAATTTAAGCCTTCAACCGCTGTTTTTGTCTGTTGATAGCGAAGTAACAGCATAGCTAACTGGTTAATCGCCCCTGCAGCACGACCGCTAAGCATGACAATAGCAATGAGCCCCCCCATGCTGAGCAATCCCTCAGAAATTCTGTACACGCCTGTTACAAGTAACATTACGGTAATTATCTGCTGGCTAGATTGAATGGAGTAAGCAACGATATTCGAATAGTTTCGCGATTGATTTTGCCAATCAGAAAGCATGGATACCGTTTGCTCCCAACGCTTTTGTGCTTCTCCCGTAGCGTTATTTTGCTTAATCTCTTTTAAAGAGGACAATGAATCAAACAAGTGAGCTTGTCGCTTCATGGATAGTGCAGCACTTTCCGTATGTGATTGTTCTATTTTTGCTTTTACCGCAAAGCCAAGGTTCAGCAGGGTAAACATGACGGCAATAGGTATGAACATCATTGCCCCACCTAGCCAACCTATTAAGACTAAAAATAACAACGTAAATGGGAGATCAACTAAGGTCACAAGAGATGCAGAAGTAAAAAAATCGCGAACACTATCAAAATCTTGTAGTTGTCGAGCGAATGCACCGACTGATGCAGGACGGTGTTCAAGTTTCATCCCCATAACTTTAGAAAAAAGTATCGAAGAAAGCTTGTTATCGATGTACTTACCCGCGGTATCAGTGACAACTCCCCTTGCTTTACGCAATAGCCAATCAAAAATAATGATGACGGAGACACCAGCGACCAAAACCCATAATGTACTGAAAGCTTGATTAGGCACTACACGATCGTAAACGTTCATAGTGAAAAGCGGAATAACTAGCGCTAGCGTATTGATAAGGAAAGAGGCAATCAAAAGATCTCGATACCACGGAGACATTTCTTTCACTACGGCGAAAAGCCAATGTTCATTATAATCCGCTTGAATAGAACTTATCCGTTTGTCCAGCTCTGGACGCATAGAAACTTGCCATGCTTGAGGCTGGAATTGATTATGCAGTTCCTCGCTCGTGACGTATTGCGTTTCACCTTGATCTTCACTAAATAACGTGACTTGATAATCGCTGTTATGTCGCTCAGATATAATAGCGGGTTGTAACGTCTTCCTATTGATTACCACCAATGGAAAGCTCAACATTGCGGTGGATTTTAAATCGATTAATGTGAGTTCAAGATCGGCTCGCTCAGCGGCTCTGATGAATAAGTCACTATCCAATCTACCCTCAACAAGAGGTAATCCAGAAAGCACCTTTTTTGTATGGTGTCTAACCTCAAAATAACGCATCAACCAAGTTAACGATTGCCCCCAAGGATCGTTAGTTAGCTCACTTGATGAGGATGAGTTATGCTTCATGACATACCACCTACTAGCAAGTTGTTGTCATCAATCATCTTCTGTAAGACATTTTCTTCGGCTACGCCAGTCGAGTCACCTTTGTAAAGCTGATCGAGAGTGACGCCCTGCATAAGAATCTGTTGTTTTGTCCCCGTCTCTTCTGGTTTTATGTGAAGCGTTACGCCATCATCATTCTCTGTTAAATCGAGCTTATTATCGACTTCTGTTATCGAGGTAGCGGTGATTATCGAGGCGATGTCAATTGTGTCATTATCATCACCAATAACGGATATTTGGAAATCGTTGATCACATCGTACGAGGGCTTTAACTCGTTACCGAGCCCTGAACTGTCAAACTGGAATACATCGCTGCCACTTCCTCCAATAAGCAAATCATTAGCATCTGTCGCAAGTAATGTTTGGCCCCCCTCTTCCACTAAGGCAACATTGACTACCTGAGCAGAACCTTCTGCGACAGTGGCGCCCAGTGTTGCAATCGGTTTTATCGACAACGTAAAATCACTTGCACCGCTAAACCCGCCAACGATGGAAAGATCAGCGACATCCTCTTGATCAACAGCATAAATGCCGTTCAATCTTTCACCATGACTCAACTCTAGATCTGTTGGTAATCCGCGAATCTCCACACTTCCAAACTCTTCGGGTGCAGGGTTGACTAAATTCATGCTCAACCCTAAAGGAATACTCCCAGACGCTTCAGACACAATAGACTGATAATCGGCCGTTAGTGTTGGCTCATCAGCTTCAGGGGTAACAACAATGGTTAGATCGGTGGTTTGCACATCTCCAAAATCGGTTTCGAGTGTCCCTGACACTATCGCTTGATCAAACGTTCTAACATTGAGAGCAACACCCATCGTTCCAAATGCATCCTTCGGAACGAACTCCAAACCTGACACTTCATTTGCTCGCACTAATACCGTCGCCACGGCATTGCCCGCGTCATCGAAGGTAAAGGATGAGAATTGAGTTCCAATACGAATCCTACCTAAGCCTTCCAATGCAGAGGGTTCAGAGCTTGCTTTGATCAACATCGACACTTCTATATATTCGTTGCTATTTGTTTCAAAACCGCTCGCTAAAAAGTCAATCGAAATGGAATCACCTTCATCTCCAGTGAACGTGTTAGAGGTTGTATTCAACGATACATCATCGCCAATCGGTTTTACGCCGACGTTGAACTGAGAAGTGGTATAGTTATAGTCGTTTGATCCAGACTCTTGGGTAATAGCTTGCAGTGTTAGTGAAATATCCCCACTAAAATCTAGTGGCGGTAGAAAGTAAACCTTATCAAGTTGTGCTTGAGTTAGCTGCCACTCCTTGCTCTCACCATCCGTTGAACCGTTATCAGGGAGTAATTCGAACGTCCCATTATTGTCCCAAACCAACACGGCTCCGTCTGGCACTCCTGTCATGACCAAAGACATCGACTCAGAACCATCTTGATCGATTAATGATGCAGATAAGTTTCCTAAATAAATATAATTATCTTCATCACCAACTACGTCTTCTGTTTCCAGAACCGCTTTATCAACCACTGGGGCAACGGTAACGGTAACTTCTGTTGATTTAGTTTGAGTATCTTTCGCACTGTCAGTACTTAAACAACTTCCCGTGACTTCATCAGTAATGTTTGCGTCAACGGAAATAACAAGCTCTCCACTGTAGTTTTCAGGTGGGATTAGCTGAATTTCGTTTAGACGCGTAACATCTGTCACTACCCATGTTCCATCACCGTTGTCAATGAGTAGGCTCGGGTCCACGGCAGTAAACCGCGCATTCTCGTCAGACACCGATAAAGAAACCCAATTGACACTTTCAAGACCAGTCGCTGCGTCACCTTCTCCAGTAATGGACTGCATTGGCCCTTCACTATCGCCCAATACAAGAGCAAGATTCAGGTTGGTTATAGTATCTTCTTGAACCGTAACTTGGCTTGGTGCTATCGCGATATCATCGACAGCAGGAGAGATTTGTACCGTAATGGTCTGAGAGGTTGTTTTCGAGTCACCATCGCATGGGGCCGTTTCTGTCACTTCTAAATTGAAAGTAATGCATCCAGCAAAGTCCTCATCCACGCCAGTAAGCGTCAAGGAAGACAATCCAGCGCTAGAAATTGAATAACCCAACAGATTGCCCGCATTATCATAAGCAGGTATCACCCCTTCGCCAGTAAGCTCGACTCCTTCAGGTAAAGAATCTGCGGCGACAAAGAAGGAAACTAAGTTATCATCACTACTCGCCACATCAGGGTTTAAAAACGCCCCAATTGAGACATCTTCACCTTCTTTACCTACAATATCCCCACTTTGAACGCTTCCTGGTTCACCAGGATCAGCACACTGGTCTCCATCTCCTTCATGGCCAGTAATTTGAATTTGGAACTGACCTGTGATGTATTGAGCATCCGTTCCATCTCGAACATACGCTAACACATTCACATCAAGTATCTCTGTGTTAGATGGGCTATAAATCGATGCGCTAGCAAGCAAATCTTGAGCGGTTTCCAACACGATATCACTTGTGATTCCTTCCATTGGAATCAGCCAGTTCCCATCGGCATCTTGAGAAGCACCATTCGGATGAGTAACAATGAGCTCTTGACCCTGCGGTATCTGTAAAACGATGTAATCGAGATACTCTGAACCATCAATATCCGCTTCTGTAAATGTAATGCCTCCACTCACGTCGACAGCAGACCCATCCGTACTTGTGAATACTTCAGTCGCGCCTTCTAAACGTGTTTTGTCAATATCTTCATTACCAATATCCACTTTGCCAGAAACCACGACGCTCAAAGAACCATTGATTGCCTTTACATCAGTCTCCATCGTCGGAGACGTGTCTGTCACTTCGTACTGAACTTCCAGGCTAAATGTCCCACTTAGGTCTTCATTAGCTTTTACAGTGATTCGTCCACTGTTTAACAACTCAGATAATGTTGCCGAGCTACCATCAAGTAGTTCATTGAGTTCTAACGGTAAGTTACTTTCCTCTACTGCATTACCATCAAAGTAAAGCGTTAAGCCATCTGGAATGGATACAATGGTGTATCCTGTCAAGGACTCACTAGAATCTATATCTTGATTAACGACAGGCTCAAGATTTAGTGTGATGAAATTGTCCTCAATACCATTGCTTTGTAATTCTTGACCGTCAGTTTGATCAACAATAGGTGAGATTTCCATTTCCACTTTAAGAGGGGTTTCAGCAGAATCACCATCCGGCTCTGTTGAAACGACGATAACATCCATGCTCAGTGTTCCACTAAAATCTTGCTCTGTTTTGAGGTAAGTGTTTTCAAGAACAGCGTTTGAGACCTGATAAACTGGCCCCGTTATTGGGTCCACGTAAGCAACTGGAAGAACAATAGGGTCACCATTTACATCTGTCAGTTGTGTTCCCAAAGGGATGTTCTGAAGCAAGATATTAATTTCTTCTGATAGATCGTCGTCTGATGTCTGGATGATAAAATCCAGTTGTATCAGGTTATCTTCGTCTAACGTAGAGAGATTACTAATTACTTTAGTCGCTTGATCATATTGCCAATTCCCCTGTCCACCATCTAGGACAATTGGTTCATCGACCACGCCTTTTAGCTTAATGTCAATGGTTGCAGATTGGCTCTCGGCGGTTTCATTAAGAGGTGCTAAGCCATCAATAGTCGACTCTGTTGAAATGGCGGTTACTTGAAGGGATAGAGATTCAGTAAATGAGCTGATATCCGATTTTGGTTGAAGTAACGCCTCCGAATTGGCTAGAGCATTGGAGGTCACTAGGTAGGTATTAATACCGATAAGCGTAATCCCAGCTCCGACAGGCAATGTCCAACCATCTTGAACTTCTATGCGATAAGACAGAGACTCCGAGCCATCTGTGTCAGTGAGCCGCCCTAAGATGTACTCTTTTAAGTCAATCGCTTGGTCTTCAAGCCCCTGAATGTTTTTAACGGTCAGCGTAGGCACATCGGCATCTGGAGATATATCGATAACAACTTGCTCAGTAATCTCCGCTGTTTTATCTTGCTCATCGGCAAACACACTACCCGACTCAGTCGTTACTGCCGTTACATCAAAAGTAAATCTTCCGGCTAAGTTTTCGTTAGATGTGATTTCAATTTGATCTAACTCGGATTGGCTATACGCTTTCCCTTCCTCAATAGCACTTCCGTTAAGTGTTAATATAAGTCCATCTGGAATATTCGAAATTTGGTAGTGGAGCGTTTCAGAACCGTCTTGGTCAAACTTTTCAGCGACAATATTGAGTGAAAGTGATTCAGCGGAATCTTCAACACTTTGATAAGAAAAGTCCGAATCATTAGACCACTCTGGCAAATCTGCAACCGGTAAAACGTTAACATTTAACGTATTATTGCCTTGTAATACAAAACCATCCGGTTCGACATCAGATACGATTAATGCAGACACTGCTAACGAAACTTTGATAGTGTTGCCCGACAGGTTTAGTGCTGGTTGATAAATGAGATCACCATTTGGAACGGTGAATATACCCACCCCCATTAGCTCTGTACCAGAAAGACTAATAAATCCGTCATTATCATCATCTTCAAGGCGCACTCCGTCTAAAAACAGAGCCCCTCCTTGTAGAGATTCAACAGAGATCCTTATCGCTTCAACACGCTCATTATTCTCCGTATCCCCAGGAGAAACTCTAATCGGTAACGCGACTGGCGTGGGGTCTCCACTATTATTCGCGCCATTATCTTCTAACGTATCTACATTAACGGTTCGAATAAAGCCCCTAGCATCATCAAGAATTAATTGAGCTTCACTGCTTGCTTGGTCACCGTCTGCATCCGTCACAGTTATCGTTAGATCATCAAGCAAACCACCTACAGGCGTATTAACAATAAGCTCGGTAGTTAGCGTAAATGTCCCATCTTGAGCAATAGTCAGCGTTCCATATTTTAAGTTACCATCACTACTATTGATTAAATCGATGGTCCAAGCATCATTGCTAAATACCGAACTCGCCGTATCGTATGTTTCACCTGCATAGGTCAAACTTGATATCAACGTGCCATCTGAACTGATTAAGTCGGCATTATTGCTAAACCAGTTTCCCGAAAACTCATCCCCCTCGGTAAGTTCAATTTCTATTGGTGAGCTTGTGTCTTCAGGGATATCATCTACTACACTAACGGTATATGTCTCAGCTTCAGACTGGTCGCCATCCTTATCAACGGCATAAATTGAAAAACTGAGTTCTAATGTGTTCTCGTCCGCTGGAACACCGTCAGGTTCATCGTGTTCAAGTGCACGGTATAGATCAAACTCGACAGTCCCATCGGTATTAAATCTAATTCTAAAGACGTCTTGCTCGCTTTCATCTCTTGCATATAACCAACCATTCGAGTCCGGTGAATCAAGCGAAACCAGGCTACCACTACTTGTTTTATAGCCGAGCACATTGAACATATCGATATTCACGCTCACACTGGCGATAGAGTCTGAACCTTGTAATAGCGTAATGGATGGTGACGAGCCCTCGATGCCAGAATCAAGCGAATCATCATTCAACCCGCTTTCATTGACTGTGATTCCCTCTGTAATTACTAGTTCCGGAAACAAGCCATCATAGACCAGTATGTTGGACTCCGTAGAGATCTCGCTTCCATCAGAATCTCTCGCCACGATGGGCATAGAGATCGACAATTGCGTCCCATCACCTAAAACATGGTCAAGCGAGTGATAAAGCTCTACAGTTACATTAACGGTAGACGTATCATTTGATGGCAAAGAGAAGTCACTAGGTAACGTGACCCTAAATACAACGTCTCCAGTGTCTGAAATTGCGTCAAAGCTTCCATCATTGTTATCGTACCAAGTGACAGCCTCTCCGTTATAAGTAACAGCATCACCAAGCGTAGTTTTGACAGTATCTCCATCATTTATGTCAACACCCAGATACACAATCGGATCGAATGATGACGTAACTATCACATCCGTATTCGCTATGGCTGAAACCCCATCAGGAGCAATGTTTGTATCGACAGGTGTTTCGGTCAACTCGACATTGCCACTATTGATTAGCGCTTGTCCATTGTCGTTATCTATCACATTAATGTCTAAAACGACCGACGTGTTATCTTGGTCTGAGTCCATTGCAGTAACAACGAGAGGTACGTTTGGATCAGTATTTTCTTGTTGGTCGAGAGCCTGAAAAAGCTCAAAGGAGTAGGTAATGTCGCTATTTGCATCAATAGGTAATGAAGCACTGAGGGTAGCTTGAAAGATGGGAATCTGAGTTTGCCCATCTTCGTCAAGAATATAACCATCAAGTGTTTTGCCATCCGCAGAGACTTGATAAAGCACAACTTGTTCACCACTCGTCAACAAGGGTTGTTCAGAGACGATGAACGACAAAGATTCGAGGTAATCACTGCCAACCTCAACTTGAAAATTCCCTGAGCTCAACACACTTCCATTTGCGAGATCAGATTCTTTTACTTCTACCCCATTCAAATTATTTAAAGTTGGGTCTGCGCCATCCTTTAGAACATAGTCAATTTCATTCTCTACAAGCGGTGTGGCATCTAAATCTACGCCACCAATGGTCAACGGGAAAGTGACCGTATCACTGCTATTGAATTGATCGATAGGGTGCTCAAGAGTAAGCGAAATTGAAGCTAATACATCGTTACCCGACTCAACGCTACTCAACGTTAACGTAAATACAGTGACACCATTCGCAAATGCTGTAATTTGCTTTCCACTGGAACTTAACGTGTAGCTAAGCTCATTATCAGAGACTGAGCTTGTAAGCCCTAATGCTTCTAACTTAGTAATAGATGACCCACCGAAATACAAACTACTCGGATCAGGGTTGTCAGATCCCGCGACAATATTGACAGTTCCTTCAAAGTTCAATATCGGGCCATCCAAAGGGACTTCTGTTACGTCTATAGTCGCATTGCCTACGTAACCTGCTTGTCCATCAGTAATCTCAATGGTTGCGTTAGCCAAGCCATAGTCTTGGGAGTCATCTGCAGCTAAATAGCTGAAAGAAACACTTTGCTCGACCGAATGATCTAGGTTTCGACCTGCATCAAACTGCCAAGAGCCATCAGAAAATACGGTTAATTCGCCTTTTTCTAAACTAAAACTTACGGATCCCCCCTCTAGAATTGACTTCTGCTCCCCGCCAGCCTCTACAAATTTCACATAAAGTGTTCCATCAAGATCAATATCATTTTCAAGTAGATTGCCCGTAATTGTTTGATCTTCTACGACTGAGTATGTGTCATCTCTAATCACCGGATCAGAGTCATAAATAGTAATCGTTAACGGTGCCACAACCGTCTCTTGTGTGCCGTCAGCATCACTTTGAGTGCTTTCAACCAATACGTTAGTCACCAGCTCATCTTGACCTACATCATGATCAATCGCTTCATAAAAAGTAATTTGAACCGTACCATCATCATTGACTTCTGCTGAGAAAACTAATCGGTCGTCGGTCGATGTTCCTTGTAAGCTCAACCCATCTTCTGCAACAACAACATTAATAGATTGACCGACCGATGTAAGCGCGCTCAAACTTGGCTGCTCTGCATGCAGTGCTGGCACACCATTTTCTATGTTGATGGCTGCCGAGCTGCTTTGCTCACCAAAAAATCCAAC